>NZ_FMWD01000005.1:45202-332871 GCF_900102855.1 Thiohalomonas denitrificans | reverse complement strand
CCAAGTAGGTCGGGCTCCCGGTTTCCAGTAGCCTTCCAACCGAGGTACAGCGGATCCATAGAGATTCGTTTGGCCTGGAAATTTGCACGGTTCCGCGGATCCGACCGACCCAGTCCCAGCCGAGTGCTTCGACTGCGCGGAACCAGGGATTTTTGAATCCGGCATCGGTCACCACAATGGGGCGGCACTGGCTTGGAAGGATTTCTGCGAGCGAGTCCAGGAATGCAATTTGGACGCGACGGCTGCCAAGATGGGTTCGCTCATGAACTTCCTCATAGAGCGTCAGTGCCCTTCCCTCGGCCGGAACCGAAGCGCGCAACACGTGAAAGCGGCCATCGACACTAACCGCGGAAAGCGGGGTCGGACCACCGCAACACATTGAATAAAAAGGTGTTATGGCTTCGAAATGGCCGTATTTTTAGCTTAGAAGCCCCATTTCTGGCCTAGAATCGCAATCCTAGGCGATAGCGAACAATAGCGCCCTATGATGGCTGTTCATGTTGTTCGGTAGGCCGAGTCCGCCCAGACATCGGCGCTGGCGACATCAAGGACGAACTGCTCGACCTGATCGAACAAAAGGGGCATGAGTCTGCTCGTTATCGGCTGGCACGGCGAGTTCATGGTCGGCCACGTCCATGTTCTTAAACGACTTGTTCGGGAAATCAGCCGGCCCATCCTCGTTAAACCCCATCCGCAGCCGCGTTTTCGCCTCAAAGTGGGGGAGGCGTTCGAATGATGTTGCCGCCTTGCGGCTCGGTGCCTAGGTTCTCCCAAGACAGATTCGCTTTGAGACCGGCTCTGCCCAGCGCACCAGCATTGGGGTCAGGGCGAGGCTGATGATGATGGTGGCCATGATCAGCTGCTCTGTCTCGGTGGAAATGACGCCTTCGGTAGCGCCGAGGGTGGCCAGTACCAGCCCGAATTCGCCAGCCTGGGAGAGCAGTATGCCGGTGCGCATGGCGGTCCCGCGCGGCACGCCGAGCAGGCGTCCCAGCAGGGTGGTGGTGGCGGTCTTTAGCAGGATGAGCAGCAGTACCGCGCCGAGTACCCAGTGTATCTGGCCCCAGAGGGCCTGCAGGTCGAGCATCATGCCGATGACGACGAAAAAGAGCCCCAGGAGAACGTCGCGGAAGGGGCGAATTTCGGCGGTCAAGCGCTCCTTGTACTCCGTCTCTGACAACAGGGCGCCGGCCAGGAAGGCACCGAGGGCGAGAGACAACCCGGCATTGGCGGTGAGCCAGGCGGCGGCCAGAGAGAAGAGCAGGGCCGACAGGGTGAAGAGCTCCCGGGACTCGATTTCGACGATGCGGCTGAACAGCGGCCGAATCAGCCAGCGTCCCGCCGCGAGCATCAGCGCCACGACCACGGTGCCGGTCAGCAGCGTCAGCAGAAGGTCCCACGCCCCATCGCCCGTTGTGTCTCCGTTCAGCGCCGGCATCAGGATGAGAAACGGCACCACTGCCAGGTCCTGAAAGATGAGCACCGCAACGGACAAGCGGCCGTGGCGCTGTTTCAGTTCGCCGCGTCGGCTCAGTTCTCGCGTGACCACGGCGGTCGATGACAGCGCCAGTGCGCCCCCCACGACGAAAGCGTTGGCGGGCGGTAAGCCGGACGCCCACGCTGCGCCGGCCACCAGGGCGGCGGTGACCACCACCTGCGCGCCGCCGAGGCCGAAGACCTGCTTCTTCAGCGTCCAGAGATGGGTGATGGAAAAATCGAGGCCGATGGTAAACAGCAGTAGCACCACCCCGAATTCTGCCAGAAAGTGGAGGTCCTCCGTATGCGGCACCCAAGCGATGCCGGAGGGGCCCAGGGAAATGCCCACAATAAGGTAGCCGAGCAGCACGGGCAGGCCGAGCCGCTCGAACAGGGTCAGGACGGCGACGGAGGCAGCCAGCAGGACGACTGCAGCGGTGAGAACCGGGTATTCCATCAGCCAAGTCTCTTTAGTGGGGCGGACTGTGGTAGGCCACGTCATGGGCGGCGTGGTTATTTCCGGCGGGAGGCACCGGGCGGCGGCTTGCTGCAACAGGCGGGTTTGTGTTCCAGATTGGCCCGCCGATTCTCGTCCTGGAATTGATACCAACTGTCGCGCAGGCGCTGAAGACGGCCCGTCGGTCCCGGGTAACCGTGCCGGCGTAGCGCCTCCTGCAGCGTCCGGTAGTCGGTCTCTGCAATGTCATAGGTCACCTTCAGCTTACCCGCGCCGGCGTTCCGAGCGGCGAGGACTCCGGGCAGACTCTGAGCCACGCCAATGGCGCTATCGTTCACCTCCCGTAAGCGAAAGCCCCGGCTGACGCTCTCGACCATAGCGCTATCTCCTCAAATCATCGCGTTTGCGTTCGAACTCCTCCTTGTCGATTTCGCCCTGCGCGTAGCGCTCTTCCAGGACCTCTAGCGGTGTCCGGCGGGTTGCGCGTGGCTCGCCACCGCGGAACGCGCCTACCGCCCAGATGACGAGGACGATTAGCAGTATCCAGAAAATCCACATGAATCCGCCGAAGCCGAAACCGAACCCGTCATGCATAACGCTTCTCCTTGAATGGTGATCTCATGGGGGACAGTATAGCGGGGTCGGACCACCGCAATACATTGAATGTAAGGGTGTTATGGCTTGAAAATGGCCGTATTTTTGGCTTAAAAGCCCCATTTCTGGCCTAAAATTGCATCCCCAGCAGGACCGATGGTGTACCAACCGGATGCGCAGAACTGAAACCGCCATCTATTCGCAAGGTTGGAGGAAAAGGGTTGGAAGCGCCGTCCAGATGACTGCAACCAGGGAAAGGATACTGATGAACAGTCCCACCCGCAGTCGTGTGCGGCGCTCGATGTCCGATTTGGTTGGTGAGGTGGGCCCCTGTCGAAGGCCGCTCCAGAAGAGATAGCTTGTTCCCAGTACCCCTACGGTGGCAATAGTACTCACAACCCACAGTGTCGGGCGTACCCAGTCGGTCTCGCTCAGCCGCGCACAGGCGATGGCTACCAATAGATAGACCACGAGGAAATAGATGCTCCACAGCAGCAGGGGAGAGAGCATTCCCAGCGCTGTTTCGGCCCGCTTCTGCAATCGCAAGATGCCTCCAGGCGCTTTAGCCCGAATCTTTCAAAAATTTGCACCGATCGCGCTTGTCTCTCGGCCCCACAAGAAATATTTTCTCAGTCGGAATTTCCTTCTGAAACCAACATCCTAAGCGATCTCGGCACAAATTCATGAAATCTTCGGGTTAGATCTCACAAAAGCAAAGCACAAAAACCGTGCAAACGTGCGGGTGAGGGACCCCCACGAGGGCGGGCCCTTGGATGGCGGGAGAGGCTCCGGCAGCTATCCTTAACCGGGCAATCTCATGGATTCGAGTATGCCTTTTTTCTTTCAGTATGTTCTGAAGGCTCTCCTGCTGTTAGTCGTCCCGTTGCTTGCGGCCTGCGATCCGGTCCAATCGGCCCTGCACCCGGGGGGACCCTCCGCGCAGGCCATCGCCTCGGTTTGGTGGGTGATGTTCTGGGGCTCGCTGGTGATTCTGACGCTGGTGATGGCGCTGGCGCTGATCGCATTGCGTGCGACTCCCGCGGAAAAACAGTATCGGCCCGGGCGCTGGTTTATCCTCGGCGGAGGCGTGCTGTTCCCGGTCGTCACCTTGACGGTACTGCTGATATACAGTTTCGAAATCGATTACCCACTGTTCCGCGGTGAGTCGGAACCGATGAACATCGAGGTGACGGGGCACCAGTGGTGGTGGGAGGTTCGCTACCCCGGTGCTGGTGATGCCGAGGTAGTGACCGCGAATGAGATCCACATTCCGGTCGGTCGTACGGTGCGGATCAATGTGCGAAGCGCCGATGTGATTCACAGCTTCTGGGTGCCGCGGCTGGGCGGCAAACAGGACGCCATTCCGGGTCATGAGAATCCCCTCGATTTGCATGCCGACCAGCCGGGCACCTTCCGGGGCCAGTGTGCCGAATTCTGCGGTGCCCAGCATGCCCATATGGCGTTTTGGGTGATCGCCGAGCCGGTCGAGCGTTTCGATGCGTGGCTTGCCCGGCAGTCGCAACCGGTGTCGGCTCCGGCCGGTGAGGCAGCCGCCAGTCGCGGCAGGGAACACTTTCTCCAGGTCGGTTGCGCCGAATGCCACCGCATTCGAGGCACCGCAGCAAAGGGTGATACGGGACCGGATCTGACCCACGTGGCCAGCCGCCGAACCCTCGCTGCCGGTACGCTGCCGATGACCCGGGAGAATCTCGCACGCTGGATTTCCGCGAGCCAGCGCATCAAGCCGGGCAATCGGATGGAAGACTTTTCGCATCTGGATGATGCGGTCGTTCGTGATCTGGCCGCCTACCTCCACAGTCTCGAATAATGGGCGGCGCCAACTCCAACGAGCTCTACGATCGCTTTTTCGCCTTCTGGCGCACGCTGCCCGGTTGGCGCGCGGCCGGGGCGGTCAACCACACTTCCGTCGGCCGGCGTTATCTTGCCACCGGGTTGGTGTTCTTTCTCATCGGTGGCCTGCTTGCGATGGCCATTCGCAGTCAGCTGGCCACGGCCGGCGGCGTCGAACTGGGCAACGATACCTACAATCAGCTGGTCACCATGCACGGGACCACGATGATGTTTCTGTTCGCGGTCCCGGTGATGGAAGGATTCGCGATCTATCTGATCCCGAAAATGATCGGCGCGCGTGACCTGCCGTTTCCGCGTCTTTCTGCGTTCAGTTACTGGTGTTATCTGTTCGGAGGCATCTTCCTGTACCTCAGCTTTCTGTTCGATGCCGCACCGGACGGAGGCTGGTTCATGTACCTGCCTCTGAACAGCAAGCTGTTTTCTCCGGGGATGGGGGCGGATTTCTGGTTGCTGGGGGTCACCTTTATCGAGGTCTCGGCACTGTCGGCGGCTATCGAACTGATTGTCGCGATCCTCAAAACGCGCGCACCGGGAATGTCGATGGGGAGGATGCCGCTGTTTGCGTGGTACATCCTGGTGGTCGCCTTCATGATCCTGTTCGGCTTCCCGCCACTGATACTGGGCAGCATCCTGCTGGAACTGGAACGTAACTTCGGCTTTGTCTTCTTTGACCCGGAACGGGGAGGGGACCCGCTGTTGTGGCAGCACCTGTTCTGGATCTTCGGCCATCCGGAGGTCTACATCATCTTCCTGCCCGCGGCCGGTATCGTCACGATGGTGGTCGAGACCTTCGCACGCCGCCCGGTGGTGGGCTATGCGTGGGTTGTGGCTGCCGTCATCGCGACCGGCTTCCTCAGCTTCGGTCTGTGGGTCCATCATATGTATACGGCCGGGATCCCGCGGCTTTCACTGAGTTTTTTCTCGGCCGCCAGCATGGCCGTCGCGATCCCCAGCGGGATTCAGGTGTTCGCGTGGATTGCCACGCTCTGGTACGGCCGCCCGGTAATGGCGCTGCCGCTGCTGTATGTGTTCGGGTTCCTGTTCACGTTCGTTCTCGGTGGCCTCACCGGGGTGATGGTCGCCCTGGTGCCGTTCGACGCGCAGGTCCATGACACCCATTTCGTCGTGGCCCACCTGCATTATGTCCTGTTCGGTGGCATGGTCTTTCCCCTGATTGCCGGAATCTACTACTGGTTGCCACTGCTGACCGGTGGCAACGTCTCGGTAGGGGTAGGAAAAATCGGGTTCTGGCTGGTGTTTTCCGGCTTTCAGTTGACGTTCCTCCCGATGCACCTGACCGGCTTGGTGGGAATGCCGCGGCGGGTGTACACCTATCCCGAAGGACTCGGTTGGGAATGGCTCAATCTCTTTTCCACGGCCGGCGGGTTTCTGCTGGCTGCCGGCATTGCCGCGGTCGCTGTCGATCTGTATCTGCGTTTCCGGCTTGGTGAGAATGGAAAGCGCAATCCCTGGGGTGCCGGGACCCTGGAGTGGGGTTTGCGTCTGCCGGTCCCACCGTTCAATTTCATCAGCATCCCGCCGGTGACCGGGCGTTATCCGCTCTGGGACCAGCAGGGCACTATCGAGGCCAGCGAACGGGGCGAGCACTTCCTCGGTGATCCGTCGGCAGCCCGGCGCGAAACCATCGGGACGAGTGCAGGTGACGCTACTCCCGAGCAGGTGATTCGGCTACCGCATCAGAGCTGGGAGCCATGGTGGGCAGCGGTTGCCGGCATCATCGCGCTGGCGGGCATCCTGGCGGGACGCTACTGGCTTTCCGGGTTGGCCGGGCTGGCGCTGGTGGCAGTGTTTTTCGTCTGGGCATGGCGTGCCGCCTACCGGGATTCACCGAGACGTATCGAGGCGGGCGCCGGGCTGCACCTTCCCAACCAAAGCAGCAGCGGACAGGCCCCGGGTCTGTGGGGAACCCGTCTCGCCCTGGTCTCCAGCGCGATAGTGTTTGCCTCGTTGCTGTTTGCGTACTATTTCCTCTGGACGGTCTCGCCACCCTGGCCGCCATCGTTCCTGAAGGTGGAAGCGACGATGAATGCACCGCTTCTGGCACTGCTACTGCCGATTGCAGGGACCCTCATACTGTGGATTGCAGTGGCAGCCAACCGGCGGGGGGCCTACCGTCGTTTTCAGCTGGGCCTGGCGGTGACTTTCGTGTTGGGAGCAGCCTATCCATTCTTGATGCTGGGCTGGCTGGCCGATGCCTACCCTGAACGTGGCGGGCATGTCTATCTTTCGTTGGTCCACTTCCTGCACGGCTATCTCTGGTTTCATCTGTTCATTTCCCTGGCGGCTATCGGGTTTGCCATCGCTCGCTCCTGGAAAGGGCATATCGATTCGGAACGGAGGCTCGAGGTGGACGTGGCAACGGGACTTTGGCACTACGCTGTGGGGGTGGCCCTCATCGTTTATGCCGTCGTCTTTGTATCGCCCGATCTTTTCTGAACCGAGGCCGGATGATGATGGAAGAAGAGAAGCGCAACCGTCACCGGGATATTCGCATCCCCAGTACCGCTGCCATCTACAACCATCCACTTCACCCGATGCTGGTGACGTTTCCCATTGCATTCTTTACCGGAACCCTGTTCAGCGACATCGCCTTTCTGTGGAGTGGGGATCCATTCTGGGCGCGTGCCGCTTTTTGGTTGGTGTTGTCGGGACTGGTCGGCGGAGCGGCGGCCGCCATTGCAGGCATCACCGATTTTCTGACGGTGGTGGCCATCCGCAACAAGATTCGTAGCTGGGGACATTTTCTTGCGGCCATTGCGCTGCTTTCGTTTGCCTCGGCCAATATGGTGCTGCGGCTCGATGACCCCGGAGCGGTGGTGTTTCCCTGGGGAATATTTCTCTCTGTGGTCACCATGCTGATGTTGGCCTTCACAGGTTATCTTGGCGGCAAGCTGGTATTTCACGAACTGGTGGGAACCTATCTCACGGAAGAGGAGGAGCCTTGAAAGTGGCTAGTGGCTAGTGGCTAGCTGCTAGTGGCTAGTGGCTAGTGGCGAGTGGCGAGTGGCGAGGGACAAGGGACCAGCAACCGCGGTTCAAAAGGGCTTGGCCACTGCCAATACGACAATGGCCAGGAAAAGCGGTATGGGAATCAGCGAGAGACCGCTGAAGTAGGAAAGCCCGTGGGACTTTTGCTTCTTTTCCTCCTTTAGAAGGATACGGCCGCAATAGAGGTGATACAGCACCAGTAGAAAGACCACTGAAAGCTTTACCGGGAGCCAGCCCCCCTCGAAGCCGAAGAAGACCAGACTACTTCCCAGCAGCACCGCAATGATTGCGCTGGGGGTCATCAATTCGAAATAGAGCCGCCTCGCCAGACCAATCGCCTGCTCCGCCTCGGCAGCGGACTGTGCCTGGTTGTAGAGACGGAACAGGCGGGGGACATAGAGCGCTCCGGCGATCCAGAACATCACGAATCCGATATGCAAAAGCTTCAGGAAAAGCGCCATGGAATTCCTTCTTCCCGCATGATTGGTACATCACGGACAGCGTTCTTTTGGTTCATGGCCGCTCGGTCTCGGTCTCGGCCTGCCATGGCCAGCGCCCGGTCATCTCGACCTCCAGGGTAAAGCTCAGAAAGGTTCGGACCAGCACGATGGCCGCCAGCACGCCTACACTGTTATAGGACGGTTCTATGGCAATGGTATTGATGATGTCCCCCGCTACCAGGAACTCGAGCCCGAGCAGAATGCCACGGCCCAACTGGATTCGGAACTGTAAAAAGATCGTGTTCCTGTTAGTGGTACCGAACCACAGGTGTATCGCCTGTGCCGTTGAGTACACAGCGCCGAGGACGATCACTACCATGCCCGCGAACTCCAGGGCGAGTCCCGCATACTCAATCAGGATTTTTACATCTTCCACCAGATTCCCCGCTGTCTATGCGGTACACAAACCAGTCTAGCAGCCTGTCGGAACGAGCCATTTGGAGCCGCGTAACGTTGGCTCCAAGAGCGCATTTCCGGGTCAATTATGAGGAGTAGTAACCTATTTGATGACATTTCCGTAGCAGTAGTGATTTGCAATCGTGGGGTGGTGTTCTAACTTTCCGACAGTAATGGTTCTACCTACCATGACCAGAGGTGCATCCCCGGAATGTTTGCTGACGGTTCCGGATTGAATCGGTCCCGGTGCCGTGGAACAAAATCGGTGTCGCCAGGAGATAACAAGGAATGGGCGGGAATATACGGATTGCCATTGCCGGCGTCGGAAACTGTGCCAGTTCTCTCGTTCAGGGAATCCAGTTTTATCGAGAAAGAAGGGATTGTGAGCCTGTTGGACTAATGCACCTGGACCTGGGTGGCTATCGTCCGGAAGACATCGAGGTGGTTGCCGCCTTTGATATCGATAGCCGAAAGGTGGGACGCGATCTGGCGAAAGCCGTGTTTGCTGAGCCCAACTGCACTGAGCCGTTTCAGCGGGATCTGCCGGAAACCGGTGTCCTGGTGCAGATGGGACCTGTCCTTGATGGTTTTGCGCCACACATGGCCGAGCATCCGAAGCGCCGTCGTTGTGTGCCTTCCGATCAGACCGAACTCTCGCAGCCGGAAGTAGTGCAAATACTTCGTGAAAGCGGCGCGGAAATGCTGGTCAACTACCTGCCGGTGGGATCCGAGGCGGCCACGCGCTTCTATGCCGAATGTGCCCTCGAGGCCGGGATTGGCTTCATCAACAACATACCGGTTTTCATCGCCAGCGATCCGGTCTGGGCGATGCGCTTCGAAGAGCGGGGATTGCCCGTCATCGGCGATGACATCAAATCCCAGCTTGGCGCCACCATCGTGCACCGAATGCTGACCGATCTGTTTCGGCGCCGGGGAGTGCGCATCGACCGCACCTACCAGCTCAACACCGGCGGCAACAGCGACTTTCTCAATATGCTGGATCGCAAGCGGCTCTCTTCCAAAAAGATTTCGAAAACCGAAGCCGTGCAATCGGTGGCGGCCAGTCGTATCGAGGACGACAACATTCATGTGGGTCCCAGCGACTATGTGCCGTGGCAGAACGATAACAAGGTCTGCTTCATCCGAATGGAGGGGACCATGTTCGGGGAGGTGCCGATGAATCTGGAGCTGCGTCTCTCGGTGGAGGATTCCCCCAATTCGGCCGGCGTTGCCATCGATGCGATCCGTTGCTGCCGGTTAGCTCTGGACCGGGGACAGGCAGGGCCGCTGCATGCCCCCGCCGCTTGTTTCTGCAAGCACCCTCCGCGCCAGTACACCGATGATGAGGCGTATCGACTGACCGAAGCCTTTATCAACGGCTGGGTACATCGGGTGGAAAACGAAGATAAGTCCGTCGACGCGGGCCACAAGGTCCCCGGAAGCGCATTATGATCGAGGCCATCAAGTTCTGGAACGAACCGAACAACCTCTCGCACTGGGACTTTGAAATGGATCCGGAGTGGCGGGAGTACGCCGAGATGACCCGCAGAGCCGCGCTGACCGTGCGGGCACTGACACCCGAGATCAAGCTCGTGCTCGGGGGCATTTCCCCCATTGACGCGGATTTCATCCGTCTGCTGATGGGGTATGGCGTATTGAAGGAGCTTGATGCGGTGGGGGTGCACGGTTTTCCCCTTGACTGGAACCATTGGCAGCTCGACCACTGGCCGGACAAGGTGGCGGAAATCGAGGATGTAACGGATCTCCCCGTCTGGGTGACGGAGGTGGGAGTTTCGACATTCGGGGCGGAAGAGGTCCAGGTATTCGGACTGAAACGTACCACCGAGCTGCTGCTTGACCGGGTGGAGCGGGTGTTCTGGTACAGCCTTTACGACCTGCCGCCCAGCTGGGAGGCGACCACACGGCATCGAGAGAGCGAAGGCAGTGCTTATTACCGGCACTTTTATATGGGGTTGTTACGCCATGACGGCACACCGAAGCCGGCGCTGGAACACTTGGACCCGGAAATGGGGATTTGCCAGTGGTTCCATTTCGAGGATCATCGTCTCGAAGAGGCCGTGGCTTGGTTGAAACAGTTGGGCGTGAAGCGGCTGCGTACTGGCATCAGTTGGGCCGACTGGCATCGTCCCGGTGCGCTCGAGTGGTTTGATCGGCAGATGGAGGCCATTGCGTCTTTCGATGTCACCCTCACGCTCTGCTTTACTCCCCCATCCCGCGGCCGTCGGCCCTGCCACACCAGCCCGCCGATCGATCTTGCCGAATTCTCCCAATTTGCTTCGGAGGTCGTGGAGCGTTACATAGTGAAACCAGCCACGCGTGTTCGACAGGTCAGCGCCTCGTGACCCGATTTGTGTTTATTCGCCACGGCGAAACCGAAGCCGTGGGAAAGACGCTTACCGGACGTGCTCCCGGGGTGCGTCTTACCGAGCGCGGATTCGACCAGGTACGGACACTGGCCGGACAGCTGAAATTTCAACGGCTCGACCGTCTGGTTACGAGTCCCATGGAGCGTGCCCGACAAACTGCAGCAGCCATTACCGAGGTCCACGGTACCGCGATGGAAATCGATGAGGCGCTGCTGGAAGTCGATTTCGGAGAGTGGGGTGGGTGCAGCTTTGCGGAGATGGAGGACGATCCGCTCTGGCGCCGCTACCATGAATTTCGTGGCGGCATCCGTATCCCCGGCGGTGAAATGGCACTGGAGATACAGGCCCGTGTGGTTGCAGCTACCGAAAGGCTCCGCAGGGAGACCCCGGACGGGGTGATCGCGTTGGTTTCGCACGGAGACCCCATCCGCTACGGCGTTGCATTCTACGCCGGCATTCCGCTCGACCTTGCCCTCCGTACCAACATCGATATTGCATCGGTGAGCGCGATTGCGGTTGACGACCGGGGTGCGCGAGTCCTATGCGTTAACCATACCGGAAGTTTGCCTGTGTTCTGAAGGCGGCTTTTTTTCTTTTCTGATGATGGCCCTTCGGAGGGTGAGTGTGGATCAGGCCGGAGACAGGGAAACCGAGCGGCAGATAGAGGAGTTGCGTCCCTGGTTTCACAACCTTCACCTCCCCAATGGACAGCAGACCGCGCCCGATCATTTTCTCGGCGATTTTCCCGGGTATAAATGGCAGGAGCTGGGGGTTGCGCTGCCGCAAGACCTGCACGGGTGGACCGCACTGGATATCGGCTGCAATGCCGGTTTCTACACGATCGAACTGGCCCGGCGGGGCGCCGACGTTACGGCGGTCGACATGAACCCCCATTATCTGAAGCAGGCCCGCTGGGCGGTAAACGCCTTTGAGGTCTCCGACCGTGTACAGCTGCTTCAGCGGCAGGTCTACCAGCTTGGCGAACTTGACCAGCAATTCGATCTGGTGCTTTTTCTGGGTGTCTTCTATCACCTGCGCTACCCGCTGTTGGGGCTGGATATCGCCGCGCGCAAGGTCCGCCGGTTGTTTGCCTTCCAGACGCTGAGCATGCCGGGTCGGGAGGTCCTTGATCCGGGAGAGGACAGGGATATCAACGACCGTGCAGCCATGAACGAGCCGGGTTGGCCAAAAATGGCCTTCATCGAGAACCGGCTGGCCGGGGACCCAACCAACTGGTGGGCGCCGAACCATGCCGGCATCGAGGCGATGCTGCGCTCCACCGGAATGCGGATCGTCAGTTATCCCGGAACAGAAACCTATCTGTGTACACCCGAAGCAAACGGCACCTCGCCGATAACCACGTGGGATGCCGAGGAGTTCCTCGCCGCTACGGGTCGTCTTGGTACCCCGTCCGATCCTTAGGCGCGTGTCCGAGAATTAGCAATGGGCTCCAAAATGTAGGTTGGCGCTGACGAACGAAGCCCAACAAATCAGCGTTGGGGTTCGCATAACTCACCCCAACCTACGGACCACTAGGGCAACCCGGGTTCCGAGATGTCTTTCTTCGAAGCGAAAAAGGTTCTGATCTGTCTCCGCTACGGTATTGGCGACCTGGTGATGCAGTTGCCGGCGCTTTCTGCGTTACGGGAGGAACTGGCCGAGGCGCATATTACCGGTATCGGATCACGTCCGGCTATCGAATTGCTGGAGGGAGACGAGCGTGTTGATGAGCTGGTCAGTGTCCATGACTTCGGCCTGGCACATTGGGGGGACTTCGGCAATTCGGAAACCCGTTCCGCCATTCATGCCTGGCTGCGTGCGCGTAACTTCGACGTGGTTATCGATCCCTCCCATGCGACGATGGGATTCGGGAGCGTAGTATGGGATTCGACCTCGGCGATACTCGACACCGGTAATGGGCTTGAAGACCGTGCCCTTGAAAAGGGTGGCAAGGGGCTGGATGCGATTCGCGAAGCGGTACATCTCGGGTGGGGGATCGAGGTGCCGGACGACCGCCGGCCTGAACTGCCCTTGCGGAAAGAGGAACGCGACCATGCACGCAGGCTTCTGGCGCAGTTCGGGATGAGCGGCCCCGCCCGTCCCTATGCCGTTTCGCCGGTAGCGTCATCGCCGTTAAAGCGATGGCCGGTAAGCAGCGTTGCGGCGGTCGCGCGTGAACTGCTCATGGAGCATGAAGACGCCCGTATCCTGATACTGTCCGGCGATCAGCAGGAATTGGGTCGCAGTCTTGAACAGGGTATCGGTTATTCGGATCGCACCGCGGTTCTGCCTCCCGCCAACCTGCGCCTCACAGGTGCGCTGATTGCACGCTGTCGCGCGCTTCTTTGTAACGATACCGGTCTGATGCATCTTGCCGCCGCAGTGGGTACACCCACCGTAGCCGTTTTCGGCCCCACCAATCCTGCTATTTATGCCCCGCCGGGAGCCGTAGGGCTTGGTGCTCAGGTAAGTTGTCCCCACCGGCTGGAGAGGCGATTCGGTCCTCCCCGCTGTGTGGTCGAGGCTCGCTGTCTGATTGACCGCAATGGCTGTATCGATACGGTCCCCGTTCAGCGGGTGTGCGACACTTTGAACAGGGTAACCTGCTAAACAGTGTTCCAAATTGGTGTCCATGCGTGTAGGAGCGACGGGATAAACGCCGAATCGCGGCTTCCGCCGCTCCTACAGTATTTTCAATATTTGCCAAAGGGGGTTGGACACCATTTCGGAACAGCTATCTAGCACGATCGTTCATCCGATTTGTCGCGAACCCAACCGAGGAGGGAATATGCGTGCGCCGAACCGTATCCTCGACCTGGACGAACTTGAAACCCCCGCTTTTCGGCAGGTGCTCGGTCAAATGGATGAGTTGACCAGCAGTGATTCCATCTCCTATCTGCATCCGAGCAAGCGCTGGGAATACCCATGGGCACTGGAACGTGCCCAGCTGTCGCCAAGGTCCGGCGTGCTGGATGCGGGCTGCGGAGCGTCTATTTTTCCGGTTTACCTGGCCAAGCAGGGCTACCGGGTCTCTGCGCTGGACCTGTCGCCCCCATCAGGGCTGGATCGGGTTCACGGGGTAAGCGTCGGCTACGTGGGCGGCGATCTGGGCAGGCTGCCGTTCGCGGATGGTGCCTTTGATGCCGTGTTTTGCATATCGGTGATTGAACATCTCGGGTTTGGCGAGATGGCTGCGGCCTTGTCGGAAATGCATCGGGTGATTCGGGCAAACGGGCGTTTGCTGTTGACCACGGACTACTATGAAGACGCCAATGCCTCAATCCGGTATGAAGGGGAGGGTGGACCATTTCCGGTGGACTGGAGTTTCTTCGATGCCGAACGCCTGCAGCAGCACATCCTTGATGCCCCCGGATGGCGACTCGAGGGAGAACTGGACTTGCGGGTCGATTGGGAGCGTACCAAGCCGGTAATGCGACGTTTCCACGGTTATCCCTACACCTCGGTCGGTGTCACGCTGCTGCGGGTCTGAATCAATTTTTCGCCCGTCAAGTAACTGTTCGCCCGGGTGATTGGGCGATTCGTCATCCCCGCGCAGGCGGGGATCCATTTTGAGCCATGCTGCTACTCTCTGGATTCCCGCCTGCGCGGGAATGACGGCCCTCAACTATTACGAGACTGTCGGATAGCCGCTGGATTCCCGCCTACGCGGGAATGACAGGGGAGTGAACAGTTGCCCCGTCAGAAAAGATTCACCAGCATGAGGATCAACAGGTAGACGAGAGCAATCACCGCCAGAATGGCGAGCGCAACCACGACCATGATCAGGTAGGCAAGTCGCTGGGTTCCCCGTTCGCCGACGCTGGCCTCGCCCATGTGCCTTTTTAGTAGGTCGAAGTTCTTCAGGTTGGCTTTCCAGGCGAAGTCGAACAAGTCTCCCAATATCGGTATCGCGCCGATGATCGTCTCGATCAGGATGTTGCCGATCATGCGTAACAGAACGCCCGCTGGAACTCCGAAGCGGGCTGCCTGCCCCACGATGACCGACGAGACGATGGCTCCCGCCGCATCCCCCACGCCGGGAATGAGTCCGATGATTCCGTCGAGACCGATCCGGAATCCGCCGGGCAGTCGAATCACGTCGTCCATCCAGCGGCTGAGCAGGTCTGCATGGCGGAGTTCCGGCCGCTCCGGAGTCTCCCGATTCCGTTCTGAATCGGTGCGTGGCATCTCGGTTTTCCCGCGTTTTGGTGGTGATCCAGATTGTAGTCCCCCCACGCTCGACCGGAGCGTGGGCACTGCCCGCTGTCAGGCTCCCTCTTCTTGTTGCGCGTTGGTTGCGTTGCGGCGCGGCAAATAGATCACCTTGACCAACACCACCGCCACCACCGTAAGCGGGGTGGCGACCAGAAGCCCCAGTGTGCCGTATGCGAATGCCATCAGTACCTGCATGGTAATCACCAGTGCCGGTGGCAGCCGCACCGCGCGGCGCTGGATCAGCGGCGTGATGAAATAACTCTCCACCGTCTGTACGGCGACATACAGAATGATGACGTAAATGGCCGTGGTGACCGATTGCTCCAGCCCGACCAGTCCCGCAGGAACCGCCGATAATACCGGGCCGAGATTGGGGATGAACGACAATAGCGCCGCCAGCAGGGCAAGCGTAAAGGCCAGCGGTACATCGAGGACGAGAAGACCGGTCCAGGTCAGAATCCCGACCACCAGCATGGATGCGATGCGTCCGATGAGCCACCAGTGTAGCGTTGACTGGAGTGTACGAAGGGCCTGTTGCAGTTCTTCCCGGTGTCGTTCCGGGAACAGGGATCGCAGTGCGCCGGTGTATACACCCGGTTCAGCCGCAAGATAAATGCCGGTGAACAGAATGATGAGACCCGCGGAGATGACCCAGGTCGCCGTTCCAAGGAGCCCGGCAGCGGTACTGAATGCGGAGGTGACCAGGGACCCTCCACTGCCTCCCTCGGAGAACAGGGCCTTCGCCCATTCACGTTCAGACGCGAGATTGCTGATGTCGTCTGCATAGTGCCTGATGGTGTCCGCGAGCTGATTGATGCCATCGAGGAACAGCGGACCGAAGCGAAGTGCGGCTGCACCCATCAAGGCCAGAAACAGGGTCACCACCAAAGTGAAGGTGGCGCCGCGGGGGAGCCGGGTCCAGCGGGCCAGGTAGGCGCTGATGCCGTCGAAGAAAACCGCCAGTAAGATACCGGCGAACGCAAGCAGCAGGACATATCCGAAAAACACTGCCACGACAGCCAGGAAAGCAAGGGCCGTTATTCCGAAGATGCCTGCCGGGGAAAATCGTGTGGAAGAGATGTTTTTCATCGTCTCTTTGCCGAAATGTCAGCTTGAGGTTAGTTCGGGACCCCTGTTGCGTCGACCACCCGGCGCTACACTTGGAAAAAGCGGTTTCGAGTGATCCATCGCGGAGAACATGATGCAAAATGAAGGCGACATGACCTGGAAAGACATCTCGATCGATACGTCGGATGGGGCGCTGCTTTCCGGGCTTTGGGTGCAGCCGGCGGATGCGCAGGCCGTTATCGTTCTGGTCAGCGTCACCAGTGAGGGACTCCATAGCGCGACCAACCAGTTGTTGGCTGAAACCTTGGCACGGGCAGGCTACGCCAGCCTTTTTACCGACCTCCTGACGGCGCATGAACACCGTGAAGATGCCGAGCTCGCCGATCTGCGCTACGACATCGGTTTACTCACCACACGGCTTTCCAATGTCATCGACTGGGGGCGTAAGGAGATTCCCGATGCCCCGGTTGGCATTCTGGCGGCATCCACCGGGGCGGCCGCTGCGCTCTCGGTGGCTGCGGAACGGAGTGACGAAGTCGCTGCGGTTGTGAGTCGGGGCGGTCGGCCCGATCTGGCCGGCGATACCCTGCGCGCCACCCACACACCCACACTGCTGTTGCTGGGCGGCGAGGATTCACCGCTGGTGGATCTCAATCGCGAAGCAGCGGCCTGGTTGCGTGGTGAATACCGGTTGGAGATCATCCCCGGAGCAAGCGGATTTTCCGGCAACAATCCCAGTCACGTGGAAGAGCTAGCCCGTAGGGCGGGGGAATGGTTTGCCACCTACCTTGTTTCCGAATCTTCATAGGGAATCGCTTTCGCAGAACCCGCCCCACACTGTCACTGCGAGGAGCCTGGGCGACGCGGCAGTCTTGCACTTCGGGCGTAACCGATTGCTTCGTCGCCGAGGCTCCTCCCGAAGAACTTGCCCTTGCTGTTCATTACGAGGAGCCCCGGCGACGAACCCTGAGATTGCCGCGTCGCTGGGGCTCCTCGCAATGACAGTTTACAGTTCGTCACTGATTCGGGCCTGCGCAGTAGGGGGTATGGCTCGCAATGACTGTTTACAGTTCGTCATCGATTCGGGACCGCGGAGCGGCGGGTAGTGCTCGCAATGACAGTAGAGCAGGGTCTATTCCGGGGTTCGTTCCAGGTGTTCATGGAACCAGTTGGATACCGACAGGGCCACTTGCTCCGAGTAGGGGGAGTGGTTGAGCCGGTGGGTCCCGCCGGAAACCACCGCCAGCTGGTATCGGCCGTTCATGAAGCCGATCGCATGGCGGTTGGCATCCAGGACGACATGATCGTGTTCGCCGACGATCAGCAGTGTTGGCGCCCGGAGCTGGCGAAGCGTCTGTCGCCCCGCCAAATCGGGGCGGCCGGAGACGGAGACGACGGCATGGATACGGTTTGGCCTTGCGGTGGCCACTTTGAGGCCGGCGGCGGCACCGATTTCACGTCCCAGTAATCCAAGATGGCACCCACCGATGTCGCTGTCTTCCACTAGTCCATCGACAGCGGCGGTCATTCGTGTTCCGAGCCGTGCAATCCGCTCATATACATCGCCGGCGTGATCTTCGTGGGTCCACTCTTCAGGAGTGTAGGGATCGACGATCAGGGTGGCGATGTTTTCGACGGCTAATGCCCCGGCCAGTTGGAGAAAGTCCTCCTCATAGCGGGCATTCTCGATGCCGCCGAACATCACCACCATGCTGAACGCCTCTTCCGGAAGGGTGAGGTCTGCCTCAATCAGCATGCCCCCGGCGTTGATGATAATCGTCCGCCGATGAACGGTGGTCGGAATATCCATAACGACTCCGTCACAAATCCCGGGTAGCGGTGTGCCGCCTGTCGCCTCAATCAGTGAGAGGGCATGCTGCCACTGGTGCCGGCTTCGAAGATGCGTTTGTAGTCATCGGGAAGCTGGGCTAGCACGTCGTTGATTTCACCGGCGGAGACTGCCTCGCGTAGTACCTCAATCACCGTGCGGGCGTGGTAAACCGCCACCGGCAAGTCAATACCCTCGCGTTCACTGACGCGCTTCAGGAACTCGCTGGAATCGAAGCGCTCGCCGCTGCCGGCGGTTTCCCTCTGCAGAAACTCCCTGAGTTCCCGGGGCAGTTGTGCGCCAAGCTGAGCAGGTTCATTTCCGTTGAGTCGTTCCGCCAGTGTTTCAAGCGTCGCGCGACTGGCGCGCAGAGCGGCATCGATATCGGGCATTTGTGCCCGATGCTGGACCTGTCCGAGAAAGTCGTGAAGCTGCATGCTACACCTCCTGCGTTAAGCGGGACGCAACGCGTCTTTACACGACAAGATAGTGTACTGTTGCATGCTTGGCGATACTTTCAGAGCCCCAAAAACCTCCGGACAAGCGCAGCGCGCAGGCAATGGTGATTCCCTTGTCAAGCGCTGCACGAATCCGCCGGGAGCGGAGCCAAAGGCTGGCCCGAACGGAGGACTCCAGGGATGGAGTCTGCAACGCCGTCATGGCTTTTGGGGGCTCCCTTCGGGCGAGCCGCTGGCCGGCCATCTGCGGCGTTGCATTTCTTGCAAAGGGCACGCCATTCCCTGCGAAACGCGCCTTGCAGCTGGCCGGCCAGCGACTCGCTGAAAGAACCGCCAAGCATGCAACAGTACACTAGCGTTTGATCAAAGCCTTTCCAGACAAAAAGTGAACAACGACACCGTTCGGACCATATAAGGTCTAAGGTCATCGGTATGGGTACGTATGGTATGGAGGAACCGAGTGATGTCGGTGGGTGAGTGGTGCAACCGGGAAGTGATTGTGATCAAACCGGACGAAAGCCCGCGGGAAGCGGTGTGGCTGATGCGCAAGTATCACGTTGGCGACCTCGTCGTGGTCAAGGAGGATCCGGATGGTCGCCGGCCAATCGGTATGATTACGGACCGCGATATCGTCATCGAACTGATGGCAGAGAACGTTGAACCGGAAAAGGTCACCGTCGGCGATATCATGAGCCGGGATTTGCTGGTTCTCCATGAGGAGGAAGACCTTGTCGACGCCTCGAACCGAATGTCCGAACAAGGTGTCCGGCGCGCCCCGGTAGTCAATCAGCGGAACGTGCTGGTGGGGCTGCTGGCTGTGGACGATATCCTGGAAGTGCTTGCTGAGCAGGTCAGTGATCTGGTTCGGATCGTGCGCAAGGAGCAGCTTCGCGAGCGGCGATTGAGGCCCTGATGGGAATTGTCAGGATCAAATGCGCAGTGATTCGCGGATAGGGTGAAGAGCATGTATGCAATCGCGGTTCACGGCGGGGCCGGGAGTTGGAGCCATACGCCCCGGAAGCCTGCGTTGGCCGGTGTCGAACAGGCGGCGGAAGTGGGCCGACAAATCCTGGAAAAAGGTGGAAGCGCATTGGATGCAGTTACCGAGGCGGTGCGGGTCTTCGAGGATGATCCCCTGTTCAACGCCGGAACTGGCTCAGTGCTCAATTTCGACGGTGATGCCGAGATGGACGCCGGCATTATGGTGGGGAGTGGGCTGCGCACCGGCGGCGTGGCGGCCTTGAGGCGGGTTCGAAATCCGATCCTGGTCGCACGCAAGGTCATGGAGATGACGGATCATGTCCTGCTTGGTGGAAGTGGCGCACTTCGTTTCGCGAGGGCTGTCGGCTTTGCCGATTACGATCCGGTCACACTGCAACGGCGCAAAAACTGGCAGCGCCACCGGGAGGACCTGGAGGCAAAACAGGGTGATGACAAAGTGGCTGCGCTCCACACCTTGCTTTCGACATGGCCCCGTGAGGATGACATGGGCACCGTGGGCGCCGTCGCTCTGGACCGTCAGGGCGAACTCGCCGCGGGTACATCGACCGGCGGAGTGACGCTGAAGCTTCCGGGCCGCATTGGTGATTCACCGCTCCCTGGTGCGGGCAATTACGCGACCCCCCACGCGGCCGTTTCGGCAACCGGACGCGGTGAACTGATGATGCGCTTCCTCACTGCCAAGGTGATCTGCGATGACATCTGGAACGGGCACCCGGCAAACAAGGCGGTTGAACGAGTGCTCAGGGAGATGGGCAAGTGTGTAGGGGAGGATGTCGGTGTGATTGCCCTGGATTCTGAAGGTGATTTCGGGATCCATCACCTGACTCCGGCGATGCCCCACGCGTGGGTCAGGGAAGGCAGCCCCGCAATCGAGGTCCGAATGACCACGTAGGGCGCATTCTTTCGAGCCGACCCGGTCAACCGAAAGCCACACCGTTTATGAATCCCACCCTCGGAGCCGAGGGCACCGCCCAAATGCGCCGACCCACGGAATGGTGCGTTTGAAGAAAGCACCCTAGGTCTCACAAGCACCATTCGTAGGGCGGATAAGTGTCTGCGCATCCGCCAATAATCAGCTGGGAGAGGCGGATGCGCTCCGCTTATCCACCCTATGCCTGGATCGTTCGGCCGTCGTCATCGAAAAAGTGAAGGTGTTCGGAAGGAAACTCCATTGCCATGGTGTCGCCGGGCCTGGCTGACAAATCTCCCGAAGCGCGTGCCGTTACTCTCTCTTCCCCGGGCAGTTCGAGGTGCAGAAAGCTTTCACTGCCGAGTCGTTCGACGAGGGTGATTTTTCCCTGGAGCGGACCGTCTCCCAGGATGACATGCTCCGGCCGGATGCCCAGCGTGACGGCCTCGGGTAAAGGTGGCTTCGGAATTGGCAATTTTTCTTCGAGTTCCAGGAAATTCATCTCCGGCGAACCGATGAAGCCGGCCACAAAACGATTGGCCGGGTTTCGGTAAACCTCCAGTGGCGTGCCCACCTGTTCTACCCGTCCTTCGTTCAGCACCACGATGGTATGGCCCAGGGTCATCGCTTCGGTCTGATCGTGGGTGACATACACCATGGTCGCATCGAGTTCACGCTGAAGCGACGCCAGTTCCAGTCGCATCTGCACCCGCAGGGAGGCATCCAGATTGGACAGCGGTTCGTCGAACAGGAAAACCTTCGGCTCCCGCACGATGGCTCGACCGATGGCCACGCGTTGGCGCTGGCCGCCGGAAAGCTCGCCTGGTTTGTGGTTCAGTAGCGGTTCTATGCGAAGTATGCGGGCTGCGTGCCGGACTCTCTCTTCGATTTCGTTACGTTTGGTTCGGGAGATTTTCAGCCCGAAGGCCATGTTATCGAAGACCTTCATGTGTGGGTAAAGCGCATAGGACTGGAAAACCATGGCCACTCCCCTCTCCGCGGGCGGCCAATCCGTAACGTTTTCATCACCGATGTGGATCTTACCGGATGTCACCTCTTCCAATCCGGCAATCAGCCTCAGTAGCGTTGATTTGCCGCAACCCGAAGGGCCGACGAAGACCGTCAATCGGCCGTTTTCAATCGTAAGATCGATGCCCTTGATGACCTCGGTGCGGCCGAAGCGTTTGGTGACGTTTTCGAGATCTACGGATGCCATATCAATCTCAGTCGAATGGGTGGCTATCTACTACACGGAACAGCGTGAATAAATGCCTGTTTTCCGCTGGGGTGATCGTTATCCCTTGACGGCCCCGGTTGTCAGTCCCGCGACGATCTTGCGCTGGAAAATCAACACAAGCAGTACCAGGGGCACGGTGACGATTACACTGGCCGCCATGATCCGGCCCCAGGGTAATTCGTAGGCGCTGGCGCCGCTGATGAGGGCAATGGCCACCGGAACAGTGCGCATTTCGCTAGTCAGGGTGAAAGTCAGGGCAAAAAGAAACTCGTTCCAGGCCGTGATAAAGGCGAGCAGACCCGTGCTGACCAGCGCCGGTCCCATGAGGGGCAGAAAGATGCGTGTAACCACTTGCCAGTGCGTGGCTCCATCGACCAGGGCGGCTTCTTCGAGCTCTTTCGGTAGCTCCCGCATAAAGGTGGTCAACACCCAGACGGTGAAGGGCAGGGTGATAATCATGTAGGAGACGACCAGGCCGAGCAGATTGTTGTAGAGGCCAAGCATCCGAATCAATTCGAACATGCCGGATAATACGGCCACTTGTGGAAACATCGACACTCCGAGGAACGTCAATAGCAGGGGTAGCCGGCCACGGAAGGAGATACGTCCGAAGGCATAGGCGGCAGTGACCGCCAGCATAAGTGAGAGGGCAACCGTTGCCGTTGATACCAGTACGGAATTGAGAATGTTGCGGCCGAAGGGTTGCTCCTGGAAAACGGCTGTGTAATTGCTCCAGGCCGGGTCGATAGGTAGAGGATGGGCCTCGAACAGGGCGCTGCCGCTTTTCAGTGACGAAACCACTGCCCAGTAGAAAGGAAACAGCGTGTAGATGAGGATAACGGTTATCAGCAGGTAGAAGAGGATGCGTTTGAGCAAACGTGCGCGGCTGAGCCTCATCGGCGCACCTCCCGCGCGAGGTGGCTGCGCCCGAGCGTCAGAACAATGGCGGTGATCAGCGCGACCAGTGCAAACAGAAAGGTCGAGGCGGCGGAACCGTAGCCCACGTCCTGGAACTCCACCAGATGCCGGCGGGCATAAACCGACATGGACATGGTGGATGGGCTGCCCGAGGTCAGAATGTAGATCAAATCGAAGATGCGCAGGGCATCCAGCATGCGGAATACCATCGCCACCAGCAGCGCCGGCATGATGAGCGGCAGAGTGATACGAAAGAAAATCTTCACCGGATGAACCCCGTCAACCCGGGCCGCCTCATAGAGCTCCCCGGGCACCAGCTGCAGGGCCGCCAGGGCGAGCAATGCCACAAACGGCGTGGTCTTCCAGACGTCGACCGCAACCACCGACCAGAGCGAGAGCGCCGGATCGGCGGTCCAGGCGATCGGTTCGGCGATCACGCCCACTCCCATCAGCATCTGATTGAAAACGCCGTAGAGATCGTTGTACATCCACTGCCACATGCGAGCGGAGACGATGGTGGGGATCGCCCAGGGAATGAGCACCGCCGCCCGCATCAGGCCCCGGCCGGGCAGGGCGACATTGAGGATTAATGCAATGGTGAGCCCCAGGACCAATTCCAGGGATACCGAAGTAATGGTGAAGAACAGCGTGTTTCGTACCGATTGCCACCAGAACGGGTCCTGGTAAAGAAGAATGAAGTTGTCCAGCCCGACAAAAGAGTAGTTTTCCAGATTCCCCAGGTAGGCGTCGGTAAAACCGAAGCCGACGGTACGCAGCAACGGCCAGCCTGCCGTCAGCAGCAACACAGCGAGCGAGGGGAGCAAAAACCACCAGGCAGCACGGGCGCGTTTGCGGGCCAGCGGTCCCATAGCTACCAACCTCTGTGGCGTCGGAGCCGTTTCAGCCGGCGCTCAAGGAAAGCAAGATTGCCGGCGGCATCCCCCTTGCCGGCAAGCGTGGCGTGCACCGCGCTCCAGAAGGTATTCGAGACCTGATTGTAGCTGCGACCGGTGACATCGGAAGGACGCACCACGGCACCGGCCAGCGCTTTGCGCAGGGTTGGAGCAATGGAATGGGCGGCTCGCACTTCCGGATCGTCATAGAGGTCCGGCCAGGTGGGGTTGTAGCCCGCCCTGATCGCACGGCGTTTCTGTTCATCGCGGCTGCTGAGATAGCGCACCAGGTCGATAGCCTCTTCGCGAACTTCGGAATAGCGCGAGACGGCCAGTTGCCACCCGCCGAGGGTTCCCGTATGAACCCCCTCCTTGCCTCGGGGCAGGGCGGTAATTCCGACCTTGCCGCGCACCGGGCTGTCCCCGCCGTTCACCAGCGACCATGCATAGGGCCAGTTGCGCATGAAAAGCGCGCGCCCGGATTGGAAAACGCCCCGCGACTGCTCCTCTTCATAATTGAGAACTCCCAACGGGGTAATGGTGCCGATCCAGGCGGCGGCCCGGTCGATCGCCTCGACCGCGGCCGGGTTATTGATGATCACCTCGCCCTGGTCGTTGACGATGTTGCCGCCGCCTGAGCTGTGAACCCACTCCAGGGCGTTACAGGTGAGTCCCTCGTAGGCCCGCCCCTGCCAGACGAACCCCCATAGGTTTCGATTGCCCGCCGCGCGTTCGGCCTTCTGAATCGCTTCGGCGGTGTGGGTCAGTGCCTCCCAGGTCTCGGGGACCTCGAAGCCGTGTTTGTCGAGGAGATCCTTGCGGTAATAGAGCAGGCCGGCGTCGACGAACCAGGGGAGTGCAACCAGACGGCCGTCGACCCTGTTGGCATCGACAACGTTCTCGAACTGGGCCCTCAGTCGTTCAGGTTCGATATGCTGTTTGAGATCGATAAAGTGCTCCTGCAGGATGCCGGGCCAGACGACGTCGATCTGGAAGACATCGATATCCGCCGAACCGGCCGCAAGCAGTTGCTGGTAGAGAGCAAGCCGGTCGGTCGTCGAATTGGGGGTCGAGATGATACGGATTTCATGACCGGTCTTATCGGACCAGGCTTCGGCACCTTCGCGACAGACCTCCAGTTCGACTCCAACCGCACCGCAGGAAATCGATACGGTCGCCGCCCCGACCAAGGCGACCGGGCTCAGGCACAGCAGAAGTAAACCCATCCGGAGGATTTTGTTTAACCGCATCTTCATCCCTGTTATCGATACTGCTGAATAGCGCAGCCAGCCCAATGCCGGATGCTAGTGCGACGACATCATTCTTAACCAGTAACTATACGAACAGTCTGCAGAAAATGCGGCAATCCACCGGAAAGCCCGCACAGGACGATGACCCAAGGGGAAGGATGTTTTTGCGGCGGGGGTGCCTCCCGCGAAGGTTTCCAATTTGGATAATGCGTGCCCGGGGATGGAAAATGGTGCATTTGAAGAATGCACCCTACGCATTTCGGTGCCCTTGCGGCGATTTCAATTTGAGGCCCCGTAGGGTGCATTCTTTTAAGCCGACTCGGTCCACCGAAGGCAACGCATTTAATGAAGCCACCGGAGAAGCCGAGGGCTCCGCCCAAATGCGCCGAACCACGGAGCGGTGCATTTTACGACGGACGCACTCCTGCGTTCCGGCCGCCCGGCAAGTGACGCGCCCCCGCGAAGATTGGGAGCTTCAGATGTGAAAATTGTGCCGCTCCAGGAGCCGCCGTGCGCGGTTGATCTGGCGTGTCCAGCTCTCTTCCAGGGGAGGGATTGAGGGGGGACGGGTGCGAAGCTGGCTGATCGGGATCGACGGCATGGGCTCGGTAGTTCCCGCAAGTACTTTGAGAGTTTCGATGTTGGCGCCGTAGGTCTTGTGCAGGAAATCGATGGCTTCGTCCGTCAGTTCGATACGATAGTGGCGAACCAGTGCCCAGGCGAGCTGCTCGGCTGCGCGTCCGGTATCGGCCCGGACCTCCTTGGCCACGGCCGCCCCGATTGCCGCTTTCGACGCCGCGCTCATGCCGGGCTCGATATTGGCCAGCAGCGAGGCGTTGGACCCGTTGATGGCACGTTGCGCTTCGGGCGAACCGATATTGATGAAACGCTGCAGAATCAGCGCAACTTCTACCGTAAGATCCTTGGCCGCCTCCACGGTCAGCGTCCGGAAGCCGGTCTGGGCCCGCACCACTGTGCGGGGTTCGCGGCGCAGGTCCAGAGAGCGCAGGGGCTTTGCCAGCGCCTCGGCCACCTTCAGCTTGTCTTCGTCGTCGAGCTTGATGATCCGCTCTGCGATTCGAAGGCCATAGTGGCCGCGGCCGGTCCGTAGTGCGGTTGCCGAATCGGGTCGCCGGTTGGAGAGGTAATCCCAGCGCTGGCGGGCACGGATCAGTGCGGCATGGCGACGGCCCTGCGCCCGGTAGGCATCTCGAATGGCGCGGTACAGCTCCAGACCGGTGGAGAGCGTTTCCGTCTTCTCCTGCAGCGTGGGCAGCTGGCTGATCTTGCCATTGGCCACATCCACCCGCAGTTCGTAGATCTCGTCCCGCAGGGCGTCGAAAGTCTGTTGCGCCTTCTCCAGCAGCACCGGCGTTGGCTGGCCGGCCACGGCCTCCGCCAGCTCGGTATGGCGTTCGGTCAGATAGCCGATGAGGGCCTTGAGCCGGCTGTATCCACGCGCCTGGGCCAGCCGGTAGTGCGTCCGGGCCAGCTCCAGATTGTCCGTGGCTCTTGCCAGACGCCACGATCCGCGGTAGTTGAAGGCCAGCACCGGGATTTCGCGCCCGCTCAACAGCTCGAAAGCCAGGATCAGGATTTCGTCCACGTCATAGAGCGTCATCAGTGCCAGATTGTCTTCGGCAATGGCGGCCAGGATGCGCTCGATGAAGTGTTCATCCCGCGGCACACCCATCTTGATGGTGGGTCCGTGCCCCTCCAGCCGCCCGCGCAGGGTCGCTTCCATGGCGGGAGCCGAGGTGTGGAGTTCGTCCAGTACAGCGCTGATCAGGGGCCACTCTTCATCGAGCAGGTCCTGGGCCCGGATCCGCATGCCGTTGCGGCGATAGATCTCGGCTCGCTGGGCCGTTTCGGCGAGATGGTTGTCACCGGTGAGGTCCTCCACCGCCGTGGCCAGCGAAACCGGTCCCAGTTCGAACTCCTTCAACAGGTGCCAGGCCGCTTCACGCTTGCGCTGATCCGGTGGCAGCTGCTCCAGGGCTAGATTGCGAACGGCGAAGATCAGCTCCGGCAGCCGATCGATAACCGTGGTCAGTGCCTCGTCCTGTCGTCTCTTTTTGCGTTTGGCATGGGTATCGTAAACGACCTTGGTCAGGATACCGATGATGCCGGCGATAACCGTATAGCCGACGAAGAAGGCCATCCGATCGAGAGGCAGGAATTCGTTGTAGCCGAGATAGTAGCCACCCTGGGCGGCGATGTAGGTTACCGGGCCTGCGGTCCAGGCCAATTGCACGAGGGAGATGCTCCACGGTGCATCCTCAACCGTCGAAAGCACCTGGTCGATCCGGTTCCGTCCCTCCCGCTCGAGATAGACGTTGGAGATTCGCTCCTCGCCGTTTTCGCTGTCGCTGCGACCCCCCGGGGTGCGCTTCATAATTGGGCTCAAATGGTTCGGTGAAAAGGGACGCGACAGCATACCATGCCACCGGGTCCGGAGGCCGCCGGTATTCTCAGGCATCGGCAGATTTCGCGACAGGAGGTGCGCACCCGTGGTGCCCGAATTCCGAACGTTGGTCGCGGCGAGGGCGCCCCTCCTACCGGTGCGAATGACCGGGTAGGGGCGCGCCCCGCGGTGGCCGTATTCCCGAGGTTGGTCGCGGCGAGGCGCCCCTCCTACGGATGCAAATGACTGGGTAGGAGGTGCGCCCCCGCGGCGATATTCCATCTGTCACGCTAACTCCCGTTGGACTTGGATAGGACGGGAAGGTTCGAGCAAGCGGCTGCTACCTTGAGCGGACTCTGTTTTCAGCTATACATAACAACTGTTGAATCCACCGGCACACACCCGTTTGCGGGAATGACCACCAGCACTCTTTGTTCATCACATCCAGGGATTCGGGAGACGGTATGGAACAGCCGAGAGTACTCCTTGTCGATTTGCGTCAGTATGCATTACCCCCTTCGCTTCAGTATTTGCTGGAAGAGAACTGTCGCCTGCGAACCGTGCTTTGGACGGAGGATATCGAAGTGGAGGTGAAGGAGCACACCCCCTGCGGTATCTTCTTCGAGTTCGATTTTCCGGACCTTCCGCGTCTGGCGCTGCTGCAAAAAATACGCTGGATGGTTCCGAAGATCCCCGCGGTGATGTGCACCGAGGAGCATTCCGAGGCGCTGGCGGTCTGGGCGCTGCGTTCACGGGTATGGGACTACTTCGTCAAACCGGTCGACCCGGGCCAGATCGACCAGACCATCGACTCACTGGAGCGCATGGCCAGGGGTAAGCCGGAAGGCGATGGGCGGGTCCCGATACTGCCGGCCATCAGCATGCCCCTGGAGGCTCGTTTTCGGCC
This sequence comes from Thiohalomonas denitrificans, assembly GCF_900102855.1. Lineage (NCBI taxonomy): Bacteria > Pseudomonadati > Pseudomonadota > Gammaproteobacteria > Thiohalomonadales > Thiohalomonadaceae > Thiohalomonas > Thiohalomonas denitrificans. The sequence continues at coordinate 305,090 of NZ_FMWD01000005.1, read as the reverse complement.
GGACTCAAGGCCTCCTGTCGGGATGGCGCGGGTGGCCGATTTCATCGATCGTCATCTGTCGCGGCCCATCAGCCAAAAAGAGGCGGCGAGGCTCTGCGACATGAATCCTTCACAGTTCAGCCGCAGTTTCAAGAAGGCCTTCGGGATGACCTTCCAGGCCTACTTGATGGAGCGACGGCTGGAAAAAGCACGGCGCCTGCTGCATAACCGAAGCGCCTCGGTCACCGACGTCTGCTGGGCGATAGGGTTGCGGGATATCTCCTATTTCAGTCGTCTCTTCAAGCGCCAGTTCGGAACCTCTCCCTCGGAGTTCCAGCGGGCATGGCGGGCGGAGTGCTCCGGACAGGTGAACCCGTGAGAACCCTCACGCAAGAGAGTTGCATATTCGCGCAACAAGCTCCTAATGGATCATTGTGTCTGATCCTATACCTGTATCGAGGCCGCCGGATGCGGCCCATCACTTGAAGTGAATCAAAAAGGAAAAGGAGAAACACCATGAAAGGTATCTTCGAGAAGGTAAAGGGATTCATCGATGACGAGAGCGGGCTGACCATCGTCGAGTACGCGGTGGCGGGTGGACTGATTACGGTGGGCGCTATTGCTGCATTTTCAGCTCTTGGCGTTACCGTCGCCGGTGTAATTGAAACTATCGATACCACTCTTACGGCGAATCAACCGGCCGCCGGTTAAACCGGTGTAAACCAAGCGGGGGCTCTGTCCCCCGCTTTCCCCAAGGACAACCAACGACAACGGATTCCATGCTGATCGGCGAAATCATTGCTCTTTCGGGACTGCTCGGTCTGGCGGTGATCGAGGATGTGAAGCACCACCGGATCTCCAACCGGCTGTGCGTGACGATCCTGCTGACCGGGCTGCTGTTCGGACTCTGGAGCGGTACATCTGTGGCACTGACGGAGCGACTCGGCGGAGTGGCCATCGGCTTCGCGGCGCTGCTGCCCTTCTATGCGCTGTCGGCGATGGGCGCCGGGGACGTGAAGCTGATGGCGGCGGTCGGCAGCTATCTCGGCATGGCGGCACTCCCTGCGGTGGTGTTGACCCTTGTCTTTGGTGGCCTACTGGCTATCGCCGTCTATGTGGTCGAGCGCTATGTGCCGCTCCCCGGGGCATTGGCGAACGCCTTGATCGTGAGGGAGTCGGGACGGCTGCATTTCCCTTATGCACTGGCGATTGCCGCCGGCAGTGCGGGTGCACTCTGGATAGGGGTGATGTGATGTCGTATTCCCCGCAAACCGTCGAGACCCTCGAGAATAGCAGTATGGAAACCACCGCGAAGCGGCCCCGTTCACTGCAGGAGACCGGCCTAAAAGAGGAGTTGCTCCTCTCACTGCTCTTGAAACAGATCCTGAAAATGGGGCCCACCGATCTGGCGGATCTGGTTCGGGAAGTCGCGCTACCAGGGGTGGTGCTCGAGCCGCTCATCCACTATCTGAGGCGTGAGGCACAGCTGGAGGTGCGTAGTAGCACAGACGGCGGGGTGCGCTACGGACTCACCGAGCGGGGCCGCACGGCGGCGCTCGATGCCGTGATGCGCGACGGCTATACCGGACCGGCCCCGGTGCCTCTCGAGGCCTATCTGAACATCGTCGGATGGCAGTCGAGTTCGCGTCGCCAGATCACGGCGGAGCAGCTGCGCAGCAAGTTCTCCGACATCGTAATCGAACAGCACATCCTGGATCGTCTCGGTCCCGCTCTGCACTCGGGGCGCTCCATGATGGTCTACGGTTCACCAGGTTCCGGGAAAAGCTTCATCTCCCGGTGCCTCGGACGGGTACTCGACGATCCCGTGCTGGTTCCCTATGCAGTGCAGGCCGGAGGGATCACCGTACGTGTCTTCGATCCCGAGTACCACCGGCCCCGGCTGGAGGCGAATGCCCGCGAAGCACGCATCGACTCCGGTCATGACCCCCGCTACCGGCTTTGCGACCGTCCTGTGGTATCGGCCGGCGGCGAACTGACGCTGGAGATGCTGGAGCTGCACTACGATCCGGCCTCCTGCGAGTATCGGGCACCGCTGCAGATGCGTGCTAATAACGGCCTGCTGATCATCGACGACCTGGGCCGGCAGCGGGTGCCGCCGGAGGCGATTCTCAATCGCTGGATCGTCCCCATGGAGGAGGGATCCGACTACCTGCACAGCCACGGCGGTGCCCAGTTTGTGGTGCCTTTTGACGTGATCCTGCTGTTTTCGACCAACTACCCGCCGACCGAACTGGCCGACGAAGCCTTCCTGCGGCGGATCGGTTACAAGGTCCGCTTCGGGGAACTCAGCGAACGGGCCTACACCGCAATCTGGCAGCAGGTGTGCGAAGCCGAGGGCCTCGACTTCGCTTCCGATGTGGTCCGCTACACGGTTGAACATCTCCACCGTTTGCGGGATGTGCCGCTCCTCGCCTGCCATCCGCGCGATCTGATCGGACTGGTGGTCGATCGCTGCCGCTATGAAGGAAGGACACCCGAACTTTCCCCGGAAGCCGTCGAGGCCGCCTGGGACAACTACTTTGTGACTGGTGAATCGAGAGGAATGACACATGATTAATCGCAGGACTTCCATCATTCTTCTGGTGGCGCTGGGCCTCGGGGTGATGGCGGCATTGACGGCCAACCAGTGGGTCCAGTCACGACTTTCCGGGGGTGAACAACAGGATAAAAACACCACCACCGTCGCTTCCCTTGAGATCCCGTTCGGCAGGCGTATCGAGGAGTCGGACGTACGCCTGGTATCGATTCCCAAGGAGGCGGTCCCTTCCGGTTCGTTCGCAAGGCGGGAAGATGTAGTCGGACGTATTGCCTCGCAGACCATCTATCCCGGAGAGGTCATTCACCAGAGCAAGGCGGTGGAACACCTGCAGGGCAGCTCTCTGGCTGCCGTCATCGAGCCGGGTCATCGCGCGGTGACGGTCCGTGTCAATGATGTCATCGGCGTGGCGGGGTTTTTGCTGCCGGGTAACCGGGTCGATGTGATTGCCTCCCGCAAGGATCGCAATCGGGAGGCCTCTTCGAGAATCCTGCTCATGAACAAGAAGGTGCTGGCGGTGGACCAGACCGCCTCGCCGGAGAGAAACGAGCCGGTAATCGTGCGCGCGGTAACACTGGAACTCACCCCCGAAGAGGCGGAGAAACTGGTCGAGGCGACTGAGGAGGGCAGCCTGCAAATGGCACTGAGAAACCCCGGCGATCAAAAGATCAAGGTGGCAGAGAAACCGGAGCCGAAGCCCAAGCCCAAGCCGAAACGTGCGGCCCCGGCCCGCAACTGGAATTACGTCACCATTATCCGGGGAGTGGATAGTGAGAACCTCCGTGTACAGATGTAGTAGCTGCTCGCCCGTTGATCATGCGTGCGACACAGGAGATTCGTCATCCCCGCGCAGGCGAACCGTCATCCCCGCGCAGGCGGGGATCCATTTTTGAGCCATGCCGCTGCGCTCTGGATTCCCGCCTACGCGGGAATGACGGGGAGTGAGCAGTTACCAGATGTAGAACAATACTAAAGGGAGTTCCGGAATGAACTGGGGAAACAGAAGAAGCAGTCGATGGATGGTGGGATTGGTGGGAGCCCTGGCATTGACGGTCAGTGCCCAGGAGCGCCCGGACGCGATCCACAACATCGAAGTGCCCCTGAATAAATCCCGGGTGGTGACGCTCGACTTTGCCCCCAAAAAGGTCTCGGTGGGTAATGACGCGGTCGCGGATATTCGCATGATGCAGTCGCGCCAGCTCTATTTGCTGGGGAAGCAGCTTGGCAGCACCAATCTGATTCTCTGGAACGGGCGTAACGAGGTGACTGGCAGCATCGACGTTCAGGTCACCCACGACCTGGAATTGCTGAAGAGAAAGCTGCACGAACTGCTTCCGGGCGAGCGTATCGGTGTCCATGCCTCCAAGGAGGCCATCGTGATGACCGGAGAGGTCTCCAGCGCGCCCAAGATGGATATGGCACTGCAACTGGCGCGCAGCACGATCCGCCGGGACGGCAATGCGGAAGAGGACGTCCGGGCGCGGGTGCTTAACATGATGCAGGTGGGCGGAGCCAAACAGGTTCTGCTCGAGGTAAAGGTGGCAGAGGTTGCCCGCACCTTCATGAAGCGAATGGAGTCCAATTTTTCCGTCATAACAGCGGACAATAACCTGAGCATCGGCACCATCACCGGGTCGGGCGAGGTTCTGCAGTTTCCCGTCGAGGGAGCCGGCGCCGATATCTCCTCTTCGACCTTGTTGGCGCCGGGATCCCGTACGACGAATGATCTGGCCGATCCTCGCGTGATTCCCACGGGCGGGAACTCCCTCGTGGCGAGTTTCCTGGATGGCACGACGCTGAGCACTATCGTGATCGACGCGGCCAAGGAGGAGGGGTTGGCCAAGGTATTGGCTGAGCCCACCCTGACCACGTCGACTGGGGAGACCGCGCGTTTTCATGCCGGTGGCGAATTTCCTCTTCCGGTGCCCGGTCAGGACGACAGCGTCACCATCCAATACAAGAAGTTCGGGGTGAATCTCGGCTTTCTTCCCGTGGTGCTCGATTCGGGCCAGATCAGCCTGGATGTGGATATCGAAGTGAGTGAACTTTCCAACCAGAACGCCGTGGCGCTGGAGGTGCCCGGTGTCTCTACCAGCTTTTTCATACCCTCGCTCACAATGCGGCAGGCCTCATCAACGGTCGAGCTGGCCGGCGGACAGACCATCGGCATTGCCGGTCTCATCAACGAGAATTTGAGCGAACGGGTCAACAAGTTCCCCGGCCTCGGCGATATCCCGGTGCTCGGAGCCCTTTTTCGTAGCCAGGAGTTCATTAAGGGACAGACGGAACTGGTGATCTTTGTTACCCCGCGTTTTGCCCACCCCATCGATCCGGAGTTGGTGCGCCTGCCCACGGATTCCTTTGTGGAACCGGGCGACGCCGAGTTTTACCTGCTGGGCCGGCTGCAGGGCAGCCGTGAAGATAAAAAAGGTCCGGAGGGTGGTTCTCCGGTGGAGTCCCCGAGAGGGGGTGTCGAGGGACGTTTTGGTCACGATCTGTGAAGGAGCAAGTGATGCACCGGAAGCTAATCGGAATAGCGGTATCGACTCTGTTTGTGGCCGGCTGCGCCGGCCCCGACCCGCTGAAGGATGACTTCGGGGAATCGGTACGGCACATGATCCGGGTTCAGACCGACAACCCGGCGTACCAGAACGGCTCTGGGCTCGATGGCGAGCGGGCGGAGCGCACCTTGCGGGATTACCGCGGTGCCGAAACCGGAACGGTGGGCGGCAGCACCGCCATCTCAAACGGGATGTGACCGATGCCAATGCGTTCACAACAGCGGGGCATCATTTTTCCCCTGATGGCCATCAGCATTCTGGTGCTTTTGGGGATAGCCGGCCTGGTCGTCGATCTCGGTCAGGCGTATGCCCGCAAGAGCGAACTGCAGAACGTGCTGGATGCGGCCGCGTTGAGCGGGGCGAAAGTGCTCAATGAAACCGGATCTGCGGAACAGGGGCAAAATGCGGCCATCGCGACCTACGGGAGCAATCTGCCGGCTCTGTTTCTGACAGGGGACGCTGTCCCGCTGGTAGAACTGTCGGATACCTACCAACCCTTCGTGCCCGGTGGCACGGAGCCTCAGTACATTCGTGTGCGGGTAGACGAAATCCAGTTTGCGACCTGGTTTGCTCATGTACTCCCCGGCATAGGTGAAATGCTGACGGTAGGCGGGAGCGCTCTTGCCGGGCCGAGTCCTCCGCTCTCCCTGGTTTGCGATTTGGTGCCGGTCATGGTCTGCGGCGATCCGGATGCAGAGCATTTCGGCTACTCCGCCGGTGCCGAGGAGGAGGTCCTGAAATCGGGGGCAGGCAGTGACGGTTCCGAGGTGGGACCGGGTAACTTTCAGCTGCTCTCCCTCGGTTGCGGAACCGGCGCAGATTGTGTGCGGGGGGGGCTGGCCGGAGAGTATGAAGCCTGTACTACGGAAGGCGATACGATGACCACGGAGCCCGGCAATACGGTCGGTCCGGTGGCCCAGGGATTGAACACCCGGTTCGGAATTTATAATGGTCCCATGCGGCCCGAAGATGCGAGCCCCGATACGGTGACTCATTACGATTTCAGTTCGGATGAAAATTTTTTCTGGCATGCAGATTATGAGGAGCGTCAGGCGGACGGACCACACGACTATCCGGAACCTGAAGGGGTGCCGAACCGGCGCATGTTGGCTGTGCCCATCGGTGACTGCTCGACTACTACCAACGGGCGGGGAGAAGTCGATGTACTCGGTATAGGTTGTTTTTTCCTTACCCGCCCCGCGGAACAGGGAGGGGATCAGGAGATCTATGGACAGTTTGTCGATGAATGTCCGGCCAGTGGGAGCGCCGCGGAAGAGCCGGTAACCGATCCCACCTCCGGAAGTACCCTGCACAAGGTTGTTCTCTACAAGGATCCGGACAGTGTTGATTCGTAGCCAATCGCAGCGGGGCATTGCCCTGGTGGAATTCGTGATCGTGCTGCCGCTGCTTCTCATTCTGTTGATGGTGACGGCCGAGTTTGGAAGCATGTTTTATCACTACAACACACTTACCAAAACGGTTCGCGACGGGGGCCGGTATCTGGCCGAACAGGCCACCCCCGACACCACCGGCGAGATCATCCTCAGCGATGAGGTGGCGACCACAGCGCGTAATCTCGTGGTCTACGGGGAGCCGGGAGTGGGAGAGCCGCTTCTGGAGGGTTTGGCCACAGCCGATGTTTCGGTGACACAGGTGGATACAGACCACGTGCAGATCTCTGCTGCTTACCAGTACCGGCCGATTTTCGAAATACTGCCGGTGTTCGGTTTCGGCAACGATGTCGGTCCGGGTCGGACCTTTCAGGCGTCCGTCACCATGAGGGCACTGTAATGTGGCAGAAGGGGATGCGGCAGAAGGGGATCAGTACGGTGGAGTTTGCACTGGTCGGGCTACTCTTTTTTACGCTGCTGTTCGGCATCATCGAGGCGGGTCGGGCCTTCTTTGCCTGGAACATGATCGAGGAGGCCACCCGTCGGGCGGCCCGCATTGCCGCTGTCTGTCCCTTCGACCATTCGAGCGTGAGACGTGCGGCGATTTTCGAGGCCGCGGATGGTGGAACGGAGAGTCGCGTACTGCAGGGAATGAATACCGGCCATGTCAGCGTCGAGTATCTGAACATGGATGGGGCAGCCACCCTGTCGTACGAGGATGCGGCATTTGTCCGGGTGGCTATCACGGGTTATTCCTACCAGCTGTTTTTTCCCTTCAGCAGCTTCACGCTGCCCGATTCGAGTACCACGGTTCCGGTGGAAAGCCTGGGCTACGTACCAGAGTGGAACGTGCGGACTTGTTTCGGGACTTTCGGTTAGACAGGAAATTTATCGGAAGGAGTCGTTACCAGATGTCTGGCGAATGGCAAGTGCTTCTGGCGGGACGCGCCAGGGATGAACTGGATTCCATTCAGAAACTCGTTGAAGTGAGTTCGGGATGGCGGGTTACGATTCGTTTGATCACCAACGGGCATATCGATCCGCTCTACGGGGTCCGCGAACTGCCGTCGGTACTGATCTTTGTCCTTTCCGGCAACTGGGAGGAGGAACTCAGAGTGCTGGCCGATCGCCCGGTCGGAACCCGGGTGCCGACGGTCATCGTAGGACCCAGGGAAAATACCCGGGCGATGCGCATGGCAATGCGCGGTGGCGCCCGGGACTACTTTGCGTTTCCGGTGCCGGCCGATGATCTGAACGGTTCACTTCGCCAGCTTGCCAGTGACCAGCGCGCCACTGTTCCAAACAGCAGTGTGACGGAATCGGGTCCGCAGCTTGCGGTGGTGGTTGGAGCCAAAGGCGGGGCCGGCAGCAGTGTTGTGGCTGCTAACCTTGCGCTTGCCTTGGTCGGGGAGCGGATGCGTGTGTCGCTGCTGGACTTGGATTTCCAGACCAGCTCCCTGCCGACGCTGCTGGATTTGAGCCCGACCGGCGGCGGTCTGGAAGAGGCCATTCACAGGGCCCTGGAGATGGATGAGGTGGCGATGGAGGGTTACCTGCTGCGACATCACAGTGGTCTGCGGCTCCTCTCCCCGACCGGGCGCGGCGCAATCGGGTACTCACCGCATCCGGAATACATCGAACGTATTCTGGGCCTTCTGAAACGGAGTTGTGACCGCGTGATTGTCGACATTCCCCGTCAGATTGATCTCTCGTCGGCGGTAGCGCTGGGTGCTGCCGATCGGGTCTTTCTGGTTCTGCAGCAGGACGTGGCTCATCTGCGGGAGGCCAAGCATTTCATCGAGTCGGCGGCGGGATATGCCGGGCTCGATCCGAAACGGATCGTGGCGGTCGTCAACCGCTGGCAGAAGCGGGGAACCGTATCGGTGCAGGACATCGAGAAGGCCCTTGGAGGTGTCCAGGTGGAGCGGCTTCCCAATGATTACGAGCGCATCTCCGAGAGTGTCAACAGCGGAATTCCGGTGATGGAAGCCGCACCCAGGAGCGCCTTCGGGCAGGCGGTAAAAAAGATGGGCCGATTACTCAAACCCGAGTCGGCGAAAAGACCGAAGAGTCGACTGGGATTTTCACTACTGGGATGGAATCGGGGATAGGGAATGATGCGACATCGAATCAATGCAGATGTGGCGGCCGACGTCAGCGATTTGCCGGCCACCCGGGAGAGTGCTGACTCACGGGGAACGGAGGAGAAGTGGAAGCGGCATATCAATGAGAAGTTGCTGACCGTACTGGATCTGTCCCTGCTGTCCGGGCTCGGTGAAGAGGAGGCGCGACGCCAGATCCGGGAGGTAAGCCGTGAGGTGATCGAGGCTGAGGCCATTCCCCTCAGTGTGACGGCGCGGCAACGCATAGTGCGTCAGATCGAGGATGAAATCCTCGGCCTCGGTCCCCTCGAACCGATCCTCGCCGATCCCACCGTATCGGATATTCTGGTCAACGGCGCCCACAGCATCTACGTCGAACGCTACGGAAAGCTGGAGCAGACCGATGCGCGCTTTCATGACGATGCGCATCTGATGAATATCATCGACCGTATTGTCTCCCGTGTGGGGCGCCGTATCGATGAGTCATCGCCGATGGTCGATGCGCGGCTGAATGACGGCTCCCGCGTGAACGTCATCATCCCACCCCTGGCCATCGATGGTCCAACCCTGTCGATTCGACGCTTTCCTGCTGAACGCCTGGATGCAGACAAGCTGGTGGAGCTGGGTGCGATGTCAGCGACCATCAGGAAACTGTTCGACGGGGTAGTACGCGGAAGACTGAACGTGGTGATTTCAGGCGGCACCGGTTCCGGCAAGACGACGCTGCTGAACGTGATGTCGGGCTTCATACCTTCGGACGAGCGGATTGTCACCATCGAGGACTCGGCGGAACTGCAGCTGCAACAGCCGCATGTGGTCCGGGTCGAGACCCGTCCGGCGAATATCGAGGGGAGGGGGGAGATTACCCAGCGCGACCTGGTCCGCAATGCGTTGCGTATGCGGCCGGACCGCATCGTGGTCGGCGAGGTCCGTGGCTCCGAAGCACTGGACATGCTGCAGGCTATGAATACCGGCCACGACGGCTCTATGACCACCATCCACGCCAACACTCCGCGTGATGCGCTGACGCGCATCGAGTCGATGGTGGCCATGGCGGGAGTCAATATTCCGCCTCGCGCGCTGCGTGCCCAGATCGCCTCCGCAGTGGACTTCGTGATTCAGCTGGAACGGCAGCAGGATGGCGGCCGGCGCGTGGTCAGCGTGCAGGAGATCACCGGCATGGAGGGCGAGATGATCACCATGTCGGAAATCTTCTCCTTTCGCCGCCGCGGTCTGGATGAGGAGGGCCGGGTGAAGGGCGAATTCATTGCCAGCGGCGTGGTACCCCAGTGCCACGAACGGCTGGTCCAGCACGGTATCGATATGGGGCTCGACATGTACGAACCAGAGGAGGGCTTCGGACATGGAATGGGGTTCAACTGAAACGCTGATCTTTATCGGGCTGGTCTTTGCGGCGGTAGCGTTGCTGACCTTCAGCTTCGTTGTGCCGGTCTTCGGTGAGAGCCGGGCCGTGCGCAAGCGTCTGCAAAGAAGGCTGAAAGAGATGGCGGCCGAGGATCCGGGGCCGGCACGCGGCGTACGGCGCCGCCAGAAGCCGAAAAGCGCCCTGGAGCAGGCGATGGAGAAGCTGCCGGGAATGGCGGCACTGGCAGTGACCATGGAACAGGCTGGGTACACGAAATCCGTTCATCAACTGGTGCTCCAGGCCCTCGGGGCGGCGACAGGCATAGTACTGGTCGTGGGGCTCTTCATCGGGCATCCGGGCTGGGCTGCCCTGGCAGGTGTCGGGGTGGTGATGGCCGCTTACGCCAAACTGCATGTTGACCGTGCCAGGCGCATCGCGAAGTTCGAGGAGCAACTCCAGGACGGGGTGGGCGTCATGGTGCGGGCCTTGCGGGCCGGGCACCCCTTCACCCAGGCGCTGCGGTTGGTTGCCGACGACCTCGAACCTCCGATTGGCCGTGAGTTCGCCATCGTCTTCGCCGATATCAACTATGGCGGAGATGTGCGTCGGGCACTGCTCGGACTGCTGTCGCGAGTGCCGAGCGTCACCGTGATGGCGCTGGTGACAGCGGTACTGGTACAGCGGGAGACCGGGGGCAATCTGGCCGAAATTCTGGAGAAGATCAGCGAGGTGACTCGCGCCCGGTTCCGATTCCAGCGTCGGGTGAAGACGCTTTCGGCCGAGGCGCGTCTTTCGGCCTGGGTATTGGCGCTGGTGCCTTTGGGTCTTTTTGCGGCCATTTCGGTGACCACGCCCGACTATCTGCCGCGGCTGATCAACGACCCGTTGGGACAAAAGCTGGTGGTGGGTGCCGTTGTCATGGGGACGATTGGCATTTTCTGGATTCGAAAACTGTTACGTATCCAGGTCTGACAGGAGTGGGGACATGGATTACTTCGTTGCACTGTTGAGCCGGCTTTCGGGATCACCCGAGGCGGTATCGGTTGTGTTCAGCATCGTCATGGGCGTAGCGGCCTTCTCGTTTGGCGTGGCGGGTCTTTTGCTGGTCAACGGGCTGAACAGTCCGACGCGCCAGCGGCTGCAGCGTTTGACGGAGGACTCCTCGATCGGCCGAAAGGGGGTTGCCGCCCGTTTCATGGAGCGTCTGACTCCCTATTACCATCGCATTATTCCCAAGGACCATCGTGAGCAGGCCCACGTAAAGCGTCAGCTGGTTCAGGCTGGCTTTCGTCGACCCAATGCTCTCGGTTCCTTTTTTGCCCTAAAGATCATGCTTACCGTAGGACTCCCGATGCTGGTGTTTTTTGTCGCTGCCTGGATCCCGGGGTTAGCGATGCAGCAAGTACTGTTTGCGGCAGTGACCGGTGGAGGAGTGGGCCTGTTTGGTCCCAATTATGTACTTCACAAAAAGGTAACTGCTCGCCAGCGGCGCCTCATGGAGGGATTGCCGGATGCCCTTGACCTGCTGGTGGTCTGTGCGGAGGCGGGGCTCGGTCTGAAAGGGGCCATACAGCGCGTTGCGGATGATCTGGGGGTCAGTCATCCCGAGCTCGCCGGGGAGTTGTCGCTGGTCAATGTCGAAGTCCGTGCCGGTGTTTCCCATACGGATGCGTTGAGAAACCTCGCGGAACGAACCGGACTCGAAGAGCTGCGCGGCCTCGTCACGCTGCTGGTGCAGAGCATGCGTTTTGGCACCAGCATTGCCGATGCCCTGCGCATCTTTGCGACAGAATTTCGTGATCGACGGATGCAGAAAGCGGAAGAGGCAGCCGCCAAGATCGGTACGAAGATGATCTTTCCGCTGGTGCTGTGTCTGTTTCCATCGTTCTTTCTGGTCGCGATCGGTCCGGCAATACTCGGTGTGCTGGCAGCGTTTCGTTAACAGGCAATGGGAGAAAGAGGGCGTTCAGTACACGAGGAGCAGGGCCGATCAGGCACGTCCCGAGGTCCAATGAAGTTCGTTCGGTCCGCGCCATAATCTGTCTTTTCCGGCCGGGAACGCAGACGCCGGATTTTTGCGAGATTCGCGAAGCCATTATCGAAAAGGTGTAAAAAAATGAAAGCAGCTGACGCGATTCGAATGACGGGGATCTTTGCCATCGTGGTCGTAATGGCCGGTTGTGCATCGACTCCGAAGTCGACTAAAACCGGATCTTTTGATCACTTGTATGACGGCAAAGAGAAAGTGGCTTATGCGACGGAAATGCCTGTCGAGAACGTCACGGAGGCGATGAGCCGGGGCGACAAGGCCCTGAGTCGAGGAGATCGGGATCTGGCGCTTTATCGTTACGTTCAGGCCCTTGAGCTCAATCCGAAAACCATCCCTGCCTATGAGCGCATCGGGACGATACATCTGGAGCGGGACCGCCTCGCCCTCGCCGCAAGGACTTTCAGAAGCGGTCTCCGGTTCGACAACGAACATCCGGCTCTCAACGAGGGGCTTGGGCTCGCCCTTTTACGCGCAAGGCGTTATGACGAAAGTCAACAAGTGCTGGAACGTGCGGTCCAGATCGATGTTCGACGCTGGCGGGCCCACAACGGGTTGGGGATCCTTGCCGATCTGCGCGGCGAGCATGATGTGGCTCGGGAGTCGTATGAAACCGCACTTCTTCTGGTGCCCACATCTGCCCGGGTCCATAACAATCTCGGCTATTCGCTCTATCTCTCCAGGGACTACCACCAGGCGATTGCCCGTCTCAAGACCGCTGTCCACCGGGACCCGGAATATGAGCGGGCCTGGCACAATCTCGGCCTGGTCCTGGCCAGGACGGGCCGTTATCAAGAGGCAGTGGCTGCATTTCAGCGTGTGACGGACAAACCCGGCGCGTACAACAATGTCGGCTACCTGTCGCTTCACAACGACGATCTCGATTCGGCACAGAAATATCTCGACCGGGCCGTGCACCTTTCGCCGCAGTATTACGAGAAGGCGCACGAAAACCTCGAGGTGGTTGGAAACCGTTCGCACCGGGCCGGGGCTGATTGACACGGGCACGCTGCTGATGGGCGTATTGGTCTTTCCTTTATAGACCTAGTAAAATAGTCAAGAAAGAGGTGCGCCGTTTCAGGGAACCTCTAACATTCATTTTTCGTCACTCCCGCGAAAGCGGGAGCCCAGTAAAATCAACGGCTGGATTCCCGCTTTCGTGGGAATAACGAATTTATAGAAGTGCCCGTCATTCAACGATGGTGAACGGCTTCAGCCGACGTGGCTGGAAGCCTGACCACAACGCCGCGCTCGATTTTCAAGCGCCAGATAGCCTGCAACCTGGACCAGGAGTCATCTCATGAAACGATCCGAGCCCCTGATCGCTCTCTCACGAGAGCACCACGGAGCACTTTCACTTGCCCTCCGTGCCCGCCGGGTCGCCCACGAGGGCGAACCGGGGTCCGTAAGGAATCTGGCTGACCTGGTGCGCCGGAAGTTTGAAACCGAGCTCAAGCCCCATTTCGATCAGGAAGAAAACTGGCTATTGCCGGTACTGGCCCGGGCCGGCGAAAAAATGCTGGTGGAGCGTACGCTCGCCGAGCACGCGGAACTGACGGACCTGGCCGACCGGTTGGCTTCACCCCGGCCCCGGGTTCTTCTCGCCTTTGCCGATGCACTCTCCCGTCACGTACGTTTCGAGGAGCGTGAGCTATTCCCGGCAGTAGAGCGTCTGCCGAATTACGCCGGAAAAGTGGCCGAAAAGATCTCCTGAGCTTGGAGAACCCCGCACAGGTCGGGCTTTAGTGGGTAGGGCACGTCGCCCATCCCGCAATTGCAACCCACAAGCACCATCCGTAGGGCGGATAAGCGTCAGACGCATCCGCCAACAACAGCCTGGGATAAGGTGGATGCGCTCCGCTTATCCACCCTACGGGGCTACAACTCACAAGCACCTGTAACGGCACGCTCTGGGGACGGAAGGATAAATCACAGGGACCACGGGAAGCCCGGGTAACCCGATTGGGTTCCCCCGTGCGCCCCGTGGTGAACCGCCGTTCTGTATTCCCCGGCTGGTATTACACTATTTCCCGGATGGACCTTCGATGGGAACCGCAACACTGATCATGCCGATCACGTCGCCTGCCTCGAGACCATCTTTTTTGTAACCCAGTACGTCCAATTCACCCTCGGGTTTGCCGTGGCAAGCCAGGCATGGCTCCATCAGTTCGACCGGTTCGAAGTACCGGTAGACCGGCTGTTTGCCCATCATCGTCTCTTCGCCGTAAGGCTTACCATCATGGTCAGGTTGGATGAAACGCGTGAGCACCGCCTTGTCCATGCTGTCGGGGGCGTTGCTGGGATGGCGGTAGTTGCGGGCCGGCTGGCGGGTGACGATTCCGGTACGGGAGTTGAACATCAGACCCGCCTCGCGGGCCCACTTGGCCGGCAGGAAGTGCTTCCAGCCCGTTCCCTTCACGTTGAGCCTGTCCTGATTGTTGTCGATGCTGAGTTTGCCCGCCCAGATGAGCTTATCGAGAATACGCTGCTGTACCGGGGTGACGTCCATGAGCTGTGGTTCCAGTGCAGCGAGCCACTGTTCGACGAAGTAATCGCCGGTGAACCCCTTATCGCCCAGCTCGGGATCGGTGAGTTTCTTCATATGGCTGAAGATCACCAGGCGGCCGATGGCGAGTGCCTGAGAGATCATCTCTGCCGTGGCACGGCCCTGCTCCTGCGGCACCTTCTCCAGGAACAGGTATTCCGGGTGCCCCCCCTGGGCCGGCACACCGATCTCCTCGGCGATCGCCGTATGGCAGGAGAAAAAAAGCAGGCCGAGGCCAGCCGCCGTCTGCAATGCAAACTTTTTCATGTGAATCCCTCCGGTATTAATTGGTGTTATGGGCCCGGTAAAATTATTACAGGCGGCGAGGAGGAGTGTTGTTTCAAGTTGTAACTGGATGTTTCCCGCTTTGACTGGAAGTCGATTAATTTAAAATAAGTCTTAGAATCTTTCGCAGTTCTTGTTTTTTGAGAATGCGTCGTCGGGATCTGGACCAAAGAGCTCGTCATCATTAGAATGTCAGGAATAGTAAGTAGCTCGCATGGAAAATGTGTTCCCGCTTGTTGCCAAACTGGGGGGGGCAGTATTTACCAAAGGAGAGCTACGCATGGCCTGGTATTTCCCGTGCCTGACCCAACGCGAACTCCCGCCGGCCGCCGGCCTCGGGGAGTTCGGGTTGGGTTTGTTGCGACCGTCCGTTTTGCCGGAAGGCGACGCGACGGCTACCCGAACCCATGGTGTCGAGGCGTTTGGCCACACCATCGGCAGCTTCTGTTCGCCCCTACGTAACACCCGTTCAACGACCTTCAGCCATATCGGCATGCGGGTTAGCGGGAGGGTGGACCATTCCCGTTCGATATCCCACTGCGCCAGATTTCGTGCGCGATCACGCGGTCGTGCGTTCGGTACTACCGACCGCATCAAAACAGCGCTTGTCCGTGTTGTATTTCCGGACTCCCTGGATCTGCACCTCGTCAAATAAGTCCGAATCAAAAATATACGAAGGCGCGCGAATTTCGCGTCCACCAAAGGAAAATAGGAGAAGAATACGATGCCCAGACGCATCGCACCGGTGGCCATGACCTGCCTCTGGGCGGCCGCCCTCATGCTTTTTATCGCACCTTTCGCCCATGCCGAAAATTCGGATCCGGCGGTCGAGGGGGTCCTGCAATACTTCGACCTCGAGACCCGGGAGCGCATCATCCCTGATGAGCGCTGCCTGACCTGTCATGGGGATGAGGATCAAAAGACGGATGTCCGTGATGACGGCAGTCCGGTTGATATCTACGTGGAGCACGGACGGCTCGATGCGAGTGTTCACGGCGAGCACAGCTGCACCGACTGCCACACGACCATAGATCGGGTACCACACCGGGAGGCTCCGCAAGTGGTCGTCGGTTGTGTCGAGTGCCACAAAGAGATGTGGGCCGAGCACAAGGATGATCCCGAGTACGAGCGCCTTGAGGTGGTCAATAAAGAGATCGAGAACTTCATGGGCTCGGTCCATGCCAGCCCGAGCAAGCTCGACGAGTCCCGGACCAATGCCACCTGTTACGACTGCCACGATGCTCACAACATCGGCGAGCTCGGCAGCCAGCAGCGCGCCGAACAGCGGCTGAAGAATCCGGAGATTTGCGGCAGCTGCCACGAAGACGAGCTGGCCGAGTACCGCGATTCCGACCACGGTCGTGCGGTTCTGGAGGAGGGCGACAGCGACGCCGCGGTTTGCTCCGACTGCCATACCACACACGCCATCACGGAACCCGAAGGGGACGCCGCCAAACTGGCAATCACGAAGAATTGCGGCGACTGTCACGAGGACGCGCAGCGGACCTACTTCGCCTCCTATCACGGTCAGGTGCACCGCCTTGGCTACACCAATACGGCCAAGTGCCACGACTGCCACGGTGGCCATGGGGTGAAGGGTGAGGATGACCCGACCTCCGAGATCCACGCCGACAACCGGCTGGAGAACTGCCAAACCTGCCACGAGAGTGCCAACGCGAACTTCCTGGCCTTTCTGCCGCACGGTGATGCGGACGACCCGGAGAACTATCCGGGCCTGTGGTTCGCCAAGCGCTTCATGCAGGCGCTCATAATCGGCGTCATCGCCTTTTTCTGGCTGCACGTGCTGCTGTGGCTGTTCCGCGAGGTGGTGGAGCGCTTCCAGGGTCGGGGCTTCATTGAGGATCTCGACAACCCCGATAAGGTCTACTTCCGCCGTTTCTCGGCGACGTGGCGCTGGATTCACGGGCTGTTTGCCATTTCCACGATGACCCTGATCCTCACCGGCACGACCCTGCTGTTCTCCCACACTGACTGGGCGAAGGCAGTGGTGGCGTTCCTCGGTGGTCCGCAGGTGGAGGGCATCATCCATCGTACCGCCGCCATTATCTGGCTGGCGATCTTTGCGGTTCACTTGACCATCGCGCTGATCAACATTCAGCGCAAGCGCAAACTCGGAACCTTCGAGTGGTTCGGCGGCACCTCGATGCTGCCCAGCTGGAAGGACCTCGAGGATCTGCGGGACATGTTCAAGTGGTTCTTTGGTCGCGGCCCCCGCCCCAAATTCTGTCACTGGACCTATTGGCAGAAGTTCGATTATTGGGCGCCCTTCTGGGGTACGGCCGTGATCGGCACCACGGGCTTGATACTGTTCGCGCCGGAGAAGACCGCACTGCTCCTGCCGGGATCGGTGTTCAACTTCGCCACGCTGATCCACGCCGAGGAGGCCCTGCTGGCGGCCATCTTCCTCAACTCGGTGCACTTCTTTAATGTGCACTTCCGGCCCGAGCGCTTCCCGATGAGCACCACCATCTTCACCGGTGCGATCCCCATCGAGGAGTTCAAGCACGACCACCGTCTCGAATACGAGCGGCTCGTCGAGCGCGGGGAGTTGGAGAAGCATCTGGTGAAGCGCCCCTCGCGCCGCGCCGAACTGGCCTCGTCGTTTATCACCAGCGTGCTGATCATGGCCGGTCTGGCTTTGCTGACCCTGGTGTTGATCGGCGTCATGACCACGCCGAACTGAATAGGAGAGACGACACCATGACAAATAATATTCGGTATCTCCTTCTGGCCGTGTTGGCGCTGCTCTCCGGAGCCGCCTTCGCTGCCGGGCCCTCGGCGTCGGCACTGGCCTTTACCTGTGCCGGCTGCCACGGCACCGATGGTTCCAGCGTGGGGCCATCGAGCCCCTCCATCGCCGGGATGGACCCGGAGGTCTTCATCGACATGATGCAGGCCTACCGGGCCGACCAGCACAACGCCACGATCATGAACCGCATCGCCAAGGCCTACAGCGATGAACAGATCGAGGATATGGCCTGGTTCTTCGCCCGGCAGCGCCTGAATACGGGGCCGCAGCCCCACGACGAGGCCCTGGCCGCGAAGGGTGCCCGGCTGCACGAGAGGCACTGCGAAAAGTGTCATGAAGAGGGTGGTCGCCCGGGTGATGCCGGGACCCTGGCCGCTCAGTGGATGCCTTACCTGGAGTTCACCATGTCCGACTTCCTGGCGGGTAAGCGCGAGTGGCCTCGCAAGATGGAGCGCAAGGTCGATGCGGCAATCGCGGAGGAGGGCGAGCAGGCCGTCCCTGCTCTCATCCACTATTACGGCAGCCAGCACGACCCGAAGATCGAGGAAAATGAAAATGACTGATATCCATCGCAGAGCATTTATGCGAACGGCTGGCGGTGTCGCCGTACTCGGTGCGACCCTGGGCTTTCCGTACCTGGCCATGGGTGCCACCCGCCGGGTGGTCGTCGTCGGCGGCGGAGTGGGTGGGGCCACTGCCGCCAAGTATCTGCGCAAGCTCGACCCGGGCCTTTCGGTGACGCTCATCGAAGCCAAGCCTAACTATACCTCCTGCTTTATGAGCAACGAGGTACTGAGCGGCGACCGCACGCTGGATTCGCTCACCTTCGGCTATGACGGTCTGCGCAATCATGGCGTGGAGGTCGTCATCGACCGTGTGTCGGGTATCGACCCGGTGAGCAAGACGGTGCAGACCGATGGGGGCAAAGAATTCAGCTACGATGCCTGCGTGGTCTCCCCGGGCATCGGATTCAAGTGGGAGGCGATTGAAGGCTACGACGAGAACGTTGCGGAGGAGATCCCCCACGCCTGGTATGCCGGTCCCCAGACGCTGACCCTGCGCCGGCAGCTGGAGGCGATGCCTGAGGGAGGCAAAGTGCTCATTGCCGCCCCGCAGAATCCGTTCAAGTGCCCGCCGGGACCCTACGAGCGCGCCTCGCAGATCGCCATGTACTGCAAGCACCACAAGCCTCGCGCCAAGATCATCATCCTCGACCCGAAGGATGCCTTTTCCAAGCAGGGTTTGTATGTCGAAGGCTGGACCAAGCTCTACGGTTACGGCAGCGACAACAGCATGATCGAATGGGTAAGCGGTGCGGAAGGCGGCGCAGTCGAAGCGGTAGACCCCGGGACCCGCACCCTGCAGACCTTCGTCGAGGATTTCCAGGGCGACGTAGTCAATATCATCCCGCCGCAAAAGGCTGGTGCTATCGCCTTTGCCGCAGACCTGGTGGAGGGCGATTGGTGTCCGGTGGACAAGCGCACCTTCGAATCGAGCCGGCACAAGGACATCTATGTTCTGGGCGATGCCTCCAGTGCCTCCAAGATGCCCAAGTCGGCCTACGCCGCCAACTCCCAGGCCAAGGTGGCTGCCGCGGCGATCGTGGCGCGCTTCAGTGGCCAGGAGCCGGATGATCCCACCTTCGTGAACACCTGCTACAGCATCGTCGGGGAAGACTTCGGCATCTCCGTTGCCGCGGTTTATTCCCTGGATGCCGCCAATAACTCCATCGAACCGATACCTAACTCGGGTGGCGTTTCACCGGCCAATGCCAGTCCCGAACTGCGCAAGCGGGAAGTGAGCTATGCCCATAGTTGGTTCAGCAATGTCATCAACGACATGATGGAGTGAGCACCTTCGGGCAGGAGCAAAGGATTCCCTCTCCCTCTTCGGGGGAGAGGGAAACCCGTAAATTCTGCCGATGAGCCGATCGGACCAGGGATCTGCCAACGCGCTAACCTGCCGTTTTCCCACCCTGTAATCAGCGTTTCCCGGATACAGCTGTCCCGGCTGTAGTTTGTGGAAAGCGTCCTTTATAAATGGCCGCTGCCTGCGGTCGCCGAGCATCCCCCCATAGATCCGGATAGGGCCCGTCCCGGATTTCACAACAAATCTGATTGGCCCACCACACCCCACCCTTACTACCTGTTACCACCCCCTGACTCCTCAATGGCCAGTTCAGAAGAGGCGATATCTACCTTTACGCAAGGGGCGTCTATGCTTACCTGTACTCACATGTTGGGAATCCTGGGAAGAAACCTTTCCGCGTTCGTGGTCGGGTTGTAAGAGCAAGCTTCCGGATGTGAGCAAACTGCACGTGAAATGGATCAACGGAGGAAGTGCAAACATGCTGACCACCAACCCCTTTTCTGAGCTGTACACGCTAGTTCCACCGCCGGCCATGCAGAGCTATGTGATTGTCATGCTCCTGCTCGTCGTGGCTGGCACGGTGGTTGACGTCATGCACAAGAAAAGCGCCAAGTACTTCTTTCAGGCCGGCGTCAAGTCCCGGGAGGCGCGGACCCGTGAGGTCGGCGGTGGCGAAAAGGCGTCCATCGCGCTCAAAACTGCCGCGTATGATGTCCTGGCTTCCGGTGAATTCTGCAATCAGAGGCGAAGGATTGCCCACCTGCTGACCATGTACGGCTTTGTGCTGTTTCTCATCAGCACGTTCGTCATGGTCTTTACGGCTGCCGACGCGGTGACCTCTGCCATTTGGCCGCTACTCTGGTATCTCGGCGCCCTGATGGTTGCCGGCGGCGGGTACTGGTTCTGGTTCAATATCCGTGTGGATGTGGCTGCCGAGGGCAATCCCTGGTACCGCGTCTCCAGAGCGGACCTGTTCGTCCTCTCCCTGCTGGGGTCGACGACCTTCGCTATCCTTTGGGGTGCCGTGCAGGCCGGAGCCGGTGTCGGGTTCTGGTCCATGCTGTTCTTCGCGCTCTTTATCATTGCCAGCACGGTACTGTTCGGCAGTGTGCCCTGGTCGAAATTCGCACACATGTTCTTCAAGCCGGCCGCAGCCTATCAGCGCCACCTCGGTGAAGCCGACGGCTCCCGCCAGAACCTGCCGCCACCCGCGGACAAACCGGAACAGTTTGGTCTTGGCATCAAGCGCGAAGCGCCTCGTCACTATTAAGCAAAAACGAAAAACCTGGAAATCTGGAGGATTTCGAAATGCCGACATTTGTTTACATGACCCGGTGTGACGGCTGCGGACACTGTGTGGATATTTGTCCCTCGGACATCATGCACATCGACAAGACCTACCGGCGGGCCTACAACATCGAGCCCAATTTCTGCTGGGAATGCTACTCCTGCGTGAAGGCCTGCCCGATGAACGCCATCGATGTCAGGGGCTATGCCGATTTTGCGCCACTGGGACACAGCGTTCGGGTACTGCGCGAGGAGGAAAAGGGCACCATCTCCTGGCGTATCAAGTTCCGGGATGGTCGCATCAAAGACTTCGTCTCACCCATCACTACCCAACCCTGGGGCGAGAAGATCCCGAAGCTCGCGGAGTACGAGATTCCCGATGAGAAGGAACTCGACTCTCCGCTGCTCTGCCACGAGCCCGACGGGCTCAAGGTCGAAGGGGGCTTACCCACGATTGATAAATCCAAATTCAAGCAGGGGGTATATTACTGATGGGCTTCAATACGGTTTTCGAAGAGTGCGATATTTTGGTGGTCGGCGGCGGCATGGGGGGCACCGGTGCCGCCTACGAAGCCCGCTACTGGGGGCGCGACCTGAAAATCGTGGTGGCTGAGAAGGCCAACATCGATCGCAGTGGCGCCGTGGCCCAGGGCCTGTACGCCATCAACTGCTACATGGGCATGCGTTGGGGCGAGAATCAGCCCGAGGATCACGTACGTTATGCACGGAATGACCTGATGGGCATGGTGCGCGAGGACCTTGCCTATGACATGGCCCGACACGTGGATTCCGCGGTTCACCAGTTCGAAGAGTGGGGTCTGCCCATCATGCGCGATCCGGAGACGGGCCGTTACCAGCGTGAGGGCAAGTGGCAGATCATGATCCACGGCGAGAGTTACAAGCCGATCGTCGCCGAGGCCGCGCGCAAGTCCGCCGACAAGATCGACAACCGCATCATGGTGACGCACCTGTTGATGGATGAGAGCAGGCCGAACACGGTAGGCGGTGCCATCGGCTTTAATGTGCGCACGGGCGATCTGCATGTGTACAAGGCCAAGACGGTCATCATCGGCGCCGGTGGTGCCTCGCACATCTTCAAGCCGCGCTCGGTGGGCGAGGGGATGGGACGGACCTGGTATGCGCCCTGGAGTAGTGCCTCGGCCTATGCGCTGCCGATTCAGGTCGGCGCCAAGATGACCCAGATGGAGAACCGCATCGTCCTGGCCCGTTTCAAGGACGGGTACGGTCCGGTCGGTGCCTACTTCCTGCATCTCAAGACCTATACGCAGAACGCCTACGGCGAAGAGTATGAGTCCAAGTGGTATGACGAACTGAAGTCGATGGTGGGTCCCTATATCGATCACCACCCGACTCCCACGTGCCTGCGTAATCACGCCTTCGTACGGGAAGTGGCGGCCGGCCGCGGCCCCATCCACATGGTGACGAAGGAAGCGTTCCAGGATCCGCACAAGGAGACCGTGGGCTGGGAAAACTTCCTCGGCATGACCGTGGGCCAGGCAGTCGTGTGGGCATCCCAGGATATCGATCCGAAATACGTCAATCCCGAACTGACCACCTCGGAGCCCTACGTGATGGGTTCCCACGCCACCTGTTCCGGGGCCTGGGCCAGCGGACCGGAGGATATCTCTCCCGACGAGTATTTCTGGGGTTACAACCGGATGATGACCGTGGAGGGGCTGTTCGGTGCCGGCGACGCACTGGGGGGCACGGCGCATGCGTTCTCCTCGGGTTCATTCACCGAGGGCCGACTCGCTGCCAAGGCGGCGGTCAAATATGTCAGGGACCACGCCAACGACAGGGTCAATGTCTCCGAAAAGCAGATCGAGGAGTTGCGCGAACAGATCTACAAACCACTCGAGAACTACGAGATCGGACGCAACGAGATCGTCGCCGGTACCGTTTCGCCCAGCTATATCCTGCCGATCCACGGTCTGCAGCGCCTCGAGAAAATCATGGACGAGTATGCCGGCGGCATCACGGTCAACTACATGACCAACGAGCCCCTGCTCAAACGCGGGCTGGAGCATCTGCGGATCCTGCAAGAAGACCTGGAACACATCGGGGCTGAAGACCTGCATCAGTTGCAGCGTGCCTGGGAGCTCAAGCACCGGGCACTCGCTTCGGAGTGTGTCGTTCATCACACGCTGTTCCGCCAGGAGACGCGTTGGCCGGGTTACTACTACCGTGGCGACCACCCGCAACTGGACGATGATAACTGGCATGTCCTTACCGTTTCGCGGCGTGACCCGGAATCCGGTGAGTGGACCATGGAGAAGGCCCCGGTCTATCACATCGTGGACTAGTCATAAAACCACAGAGGGCACGGAGTGCACTGAGAAGTGCATTAATCTCCCGTGTCCCCTGTGGTTGGATTGGTTTTCTCCGTGTTCTCCGTGCCCTCCGTGGCCTTGAAAAAAGGTAGGCACCGATGCCCATTGATACAGCTTCCATGTCAACGATCGAGTCAAGCGAGCCCGGTCGTGCAAACACCGGCTCGACAGAGCATCACGAGGATATCGACGCCCTTGGGAAAGAGCAGGGTCTCGATGCCTCCGAGCTGGCTTCTCTTGTTGCTTGCGCCCGGGCCAGTGGCGCAACGCGCCAGCAACTGCCCGGCGTGCTGCGACAAGCGTGTTCCCGCCTCGACAACCTCCGTTCCCACGCCTTTCGCGATCTGGCAGGAGAGCTCCCGGCCGGTGAAACCGCCGCTGCGGTAGCGCTTGCCCGGCAGGCACTGCAGGCCGGCCCGTCGTTCTCGCTGGAAGCGGCCGAGCAGGCATTCGGCGAAGCCCTTGCGCACTGCCTGCAGGACAGTGCCGCAACACCCGGAAGGGTTGCGTCCATCGCCGCCGGGCAGGCAGAAGTGGCCGCGGCAGCGCAGCTTCATCGCAAGGCCGCTGAGCTCTACGCCAAAGTGGCGAAGGTGCCGGGCCTCGACGCGGCGATGCAGTGGCAGTTCGAATATGGGCGGGCCGCGGTGCTGGATGAGTTGGGCCGGGAATATGGCGAAGACGAGGCCCTGCAAGAAGCGGTCGAACTCTACGAGAACAGCGTGCTGCCGCTGGCCCCCCGATCCGAACGGCCGGCCGACTGGTCGGCCACACAACATGCGCTCGGCAATGCGCTCGGTATCCTGGGCCAGCGCGGGCGAGGAATCCGTCTGTTGGAGCGGTCCGTGGAGGCGTTCGAGAATGCCCTGGGTGAACGCAGTCGTGAGCAGACACCGATGGAGTGGGCCGCAAGCCGGCACGGTCTTGCCAATGCACTCGGCCTCCTTGCCCAGCGCCAACAGGACCTCGACATGCTGGAGCTCGCGGTCTCGGAATTCGAGCGTGCGATCGAGGCGCGCGATCGGGAACGAACCCCCTGGGACTGGGCAATGACCCAGTACCATCTGGGCACGGCCCTGTTGACCCTGGGCCAGCTCAAGCACGACAGCGCCATCGTGGCGCGCTCCGTCGCCGCCTATCAGCAGGCGCTGACCGAATGGACCCGGGAACGGGCGCCGCTCGATTGGGCCAGGACCGAGAACAGCCTGGCGTCCGCGTTACGGGTGCGTGGCGAGCAGGACGGCGACCCGCGGGCACTGGAACAGGCAGTCTCCGCCTACCGCAGCGCGCTGACGCTGTTGACCCGCGAGCAGTGGCCTGCGGAGTGGGCCCTGATCCAGAACAACCTGGGCGCCGCACTCCACAAACTCGGCGAGCAAGAAAATGACACCAGCTTTCTGGGCGAAGCGGTCACCGCCTACGAAAATGCGCTGCAGGAGTTGTCCCGCGAGGGCAAACCCCTCGCCTGGGCCATGACCTGCGCAAACCTGGGCAGTGCGCGCCGGGGCCTGGCCGAGCGGACACGGGACATCGAGATATCTCTCCAGGCGGTTGCCGATTTTGAGGCCGTTGCCGAGGTTTTCCATGACGCCAGCCATCCCCGGTACTATCACCTTGCGAAGGAGCAGCTGGCCCATGCCCGCAAGCTGACCGCGGAGCTGGTGGGAGGTGATGACCGTGTCACCTCCCGCCTCGACTCTTCTGGCATTGACCGCCGATAGGGGGAAGGGATCAGTACGTCATGCATGAGGCATCTCTACCGGCTCGGCTCGAGTTTTGACCGCCCCGATCGGGCCTCACATACAATGAACACCACCTGCGCGCCTTCTCAGCCTGGGAGAGGCCTTCGTGGCCTGTCTGTGGGAAGGGTGGATAAGCGAAGCGCATCCACCAATATGGCTGAAAACGGCGGATGCGCTGACGCTTATCCGCCCTACGCCGGCAACAAGATGTCATTGTTGCGTCTGGGACCGTTGCCACGGGCTTTCAAGGAATTATCTCCTCTAATAGCGCCTCAACTTCCGTTTTGTCCAAAAATGCCCAAAAACGAAAAAAGGGTTACAGATTGCTCTGTAACCCTCTGATTTTCTGGTGGGCGGTACTGGGATTGAACCAGTGACCCCTGCCGTGTGAAGGCAGTGCTCTCCCGCTGAGCTAACCGCCCGAAGAAGGCCGCAGATGATATACATCCTGCCGGCTGTGGTCAAACCGTTGGGTCGGGTTTTCGCGGATGTACGCGCTTCCAATGTATACTTCCTGTTTTTGCCATCGGGACTTTGGAAATGGCTGAGAAGCAGGGGGTGCGCCGGCTGGGCCAGCAAGCGGTGGGGGTGGTCGAGGACATCGGCCTCTTCATCATCCTGTTGGCCACTATTGTGGCAGCCGGGCAGGAGATCTGGCACATGGTGGAGAGCGGCACGGTTCGTCTGGCCGATCTGCTGCTGATGTTCATATATCTTGAAGTGGTGGCGATGGTTGCCAGCTACTGGAACTCCGGTCAGCTCCCGGTGCGCATGCCCCTGTACATCGGTATGGTGGCGTTGGCGCGCTATCTTATTCTTGACATGAAGGCGATGGATGGGTGGCGCATCCTGGCGGTGGCTGGTGCCGTGCTGGTGCTCGGGCTGGCCGTGCTGGTGATCCGTTACGGACACCTGCGCTTTCCGTATGGCGCGACCGATCAGAAAGTGATTGACAAAAAATAGCCTCAAACCAAACACGACGGATTCTATGAGTATCAAAACGCGATTCGCCCCCAGCCCTACCGGTTACCTCCACATAGGCGGCGCCCGTACGGCGCTCTTCTCCTGGCTGTATGCACGACGCCACGGCGGCAAGTTCGTGCTGCGCATCGAGGATACCGACCTGGAACGCTCTACCGCCGAGTCGGTCAATGTGATCCTCGAGGGTATGACCTGGTTGGGCCTGGAGTACGACGAGGGACCGTTTTTTCAGACCCATCGCTTCGACCGCTATGCAGAGGTGACGCAGCAGCTGCTCGACAAGGGCCTGGCGTACCGCTGCAACTGCCCGAAGGAGCGCATCGAGGAGCTGCGCGAGGAGCAGATCGCGAGGAAACAGAAGCCGCGCTATGACCGCCGCTGCCTCGGGCAGGCGATCGATCCGAACGAGCCCCACGTGATCCGCTTTCTGAGTCCGACCGAAGGTAGCGTGGTGGTGAATGACATGGTCCGCGGCAAGGTTGTATTCAGTAATGCCGAGCTGGACGATCTGATCATCCGGCGCAGCGATGGCAGTCCCACCTACAATTTTGTAGTGGTGGTGGATGACATGGATATGGAAATCTCCCATGTGGTCCGCGGCGACGACCATCTCAACAACACGCCGCGCCAAATCAATATCCTGCGGGCGCTGGGCGTCGAGCCGCCGACCTATGCCCACCTTCCGATGATCCTCGGCGAGGATGGTCAGAAGCTCTCCAAGCGCCACGGTGCCGCCAGCGTCACCGATTACCGGGAGGAGGGCTACCTGCCGGAGGCGCTGATCAACTATCTGGCACGCCTCGGCTGGTCCCACGGCGACCAGGAGATCTTCGAGCTGGAGGAGATGGTCCGCCTGTTCGATATCTGCGACATCAACCATTCGGCCTCGGCTCTCAATCTCAGTAAGCTGCAGTGGCTGAATCAGCACTATATGAAGAGTCTCGATCCGACCTATGTGGCTCGCCACCTGAGCTACCAGCTCGGCAAGCTGGACATTGATCCATCTGTTGGTCCCGATCCGGTGGAAGTGGTCATCGCCTACCGCGAGCGCACCAGCACGCTGGCCGAGATGGCGCTGCAATGTGCGTATATCTATCGCGATTTCGACGAATATGATCCGGCAGCGGCCAAGAAGCACCTGCGGCCCGTGGCCCAGGAGCCGCTGGCCAGGATGCGGGAGGCATTGGCGGGGCTGGAGGAGTGGACCCCCGAGGCGTTGCACGCCACTGTCGAGCAGGTGGCCGCTGCCCTGGAGCTGAAGATGGGCAAGGTGGCGCAGCCGCTGCGTGTCGCGGTGGTCGGCACCGCCGCCTCTCCCGGCATCGACGAGACACTGAGACTGGTGGGACGCGAAGCCTCCCTGCGCCGCATCGACAAGGCGCTGGAGCTGATCCGCGCCCGGGCCGAAGACAAGTGAAGGCTGCACTGAGGGAATCCACGAGTATGGGTAACGAGACCACCGCCCCGACCAATTTTATCCGCCAGGCTATCGAGCAGGATATCGCTGCGGGCAAGAATGACGGCCGGGTGGTAACCCGTTTTCCGCCGGAGCCGAACGGCTATCTGCACATTGGTCACGCCAAGTCGATCTGCCTCAATTTCGGTATTGCCCGGGATTACGACGGGATCTGTAATCTGCGCTTCGATGATACCAATCCGCACAAGGAGAACGTGGAGTTCGTTCGCTCTATCCAGGAGGACGTGCGCTGGCTCGGTTTCAGCTGGGGCGACCGGGTCTTCTACGCTTCCGACTATTTCGAGCAGCTTTACGGATTCGCGGTCGAGCTGATCGAGAAAGGGCTTGCCTACGTTTGCGATCTGTCGGCGGAGGAGACTCGCACCTATCGCGGCACGCTGACCGAGCCGGGCAAAGAGAGCCCGTTCCGCCAGCGCTCGGTGGAGGAGAATCTTGATCTGTTCCGGCGCATGCGCGCCGGTGAGTTCCCGGACGGTGCGAAGGTCCTGCGGGCCAAAATCGACATGGCCTCGCCGAACATGAACATGCGCGACCCGACGCTTTACCGCATCCGCCACGGGGTGGTCCACCACCAGACGGGGGCAGAGTGGTGCATCTATCCGATGTACGATTTCACTCACCCGATCTCCGACGCACTGGAGGGGGTCACCCATTCCCTCTGCACCCTGGAGTTCGAAGACCATCGTCCGCTCTATAACTGGGTGCTGGACAATATCAACGCGCCCTGTCACCCGCAGCAGATCGAGTTCTCACGTCTCAATCTGCAGTACACGGTGATGAGCAAGCGCAAGTTGACGCAACTGGTGGACGAGGGTCACGTCGAGGGCTGGGACGATCCGCGCATGCCGACCATTGCCGGCATGCGCCGACGCGGCTACACGCCGGCCTCCATTCGCGACTTTATCGATCGCATCGGTGTCAGCAAGTCCGAGAACACGGTGGAGATGACGCTGCTCGAGAACTGCGTGCGCGATGACCTCAATGTCAACGCCCTGCGCCGGATGGCGGTGCTGCATCCACTCAAGGTGGTCATCGAGAATTATCCCGAGGATCAAGTCGAAGAAGTCGAGGCTGCCAACCACCCCCAGGACCCTTCGCAGGGAACCCGTCGCATTCCGTTCTGCCGCGAGATCTATATCGATGCGGAGGACTTCCGCGAAGAGGCACCGAAAAAGTTCAAGCGGCTGGTGACCGGCGGTGAGGTGCGGCTGCGCAATGCCTATGTCATTCGCTGTGATGAGGTGATCAAGGACCCGCAAGGGGAGATCGTCGAGCTGCGCTGCAGCTATGACGCGGCCACTCTCAATGCCAACCCGGAAGGGCGCAAGGTCAAGGGGGTGATCCACTGGGTCTCCGCCCGCCACGGAATAGAGGCAGAGGTGCGGCTGTATGACCGCCTCTTCGGTGTTCCGAGTCCCGACAGCGCTGCGGCGAAGGAGGGCAGGGACTACAAGGAGTTTCTCAACCCCGACTCGTTGCGAACGCTGACCGGCTGCGTACTGGAACCCACTCTGGCTGACGAGGAGGTGGGGGCCCTCTACCAGTTCGAACGGGAGGGTTACTTCAGCCGCGATGCCACGGTGAATGCCGCAGCCAGGCCGATCTGGAATCGTACCGTAACCCTGCGGGACTCCTGGGCCAAGATCGAACAGCAGGGTGGTTAGTCGCGGAAAGAGACACAACTAACCTCATGCGGTTGTGGTACTTGACAGTGAGCCGTATTTCACTACAATCGTCGCCTTGCTTTTCGGGGCTATAGCTCAGCTGGGAGAGCGCCTGCATGGCATGCAGGAGGTCGGCGGTTCGATCCCGCCTAGCTCCACCAATCAGTAACCGGGCTGTTGTGCGGCAGCCCGGTTCGTTTTTGTAAGACGGTTAACCCGTCCCCATCGTCTAGAGGCCTAGGACACCGCCCTTTCACGGCGGCGACAGGGGTTCGACTCCCCTTGGGGACGCCAATTCAGGAAGCCCCGGCTCTGTATGGAGCCGGGGCTTTTTTCGTTTCCGGGGTGACCAGGGCCCTTTTGCCGGAAAACCGTAGGATGGGGGTGAGCCTGCGAACCCCATCAATGACCGGGACAGGGTCGTTTCTCGATGGGGTTCGCAAGTTCACCCCATCCTACATTTCTGGTCGAGAAGGCCGTCTCGGGGTTCGGTTCGAATAATCAGGCCGGGGACAACAACGGGCCGAGGCAAGTGCCCGCGGTCAGTTCAGGAAACGGGAGCGTACTGAGTGGACGAAGGCGAGCAGATCGTCGAGGTTGTGTTCCACCACGTGGCGTAGGATACGGCGGTCGATGGTTTCGTATCCATGGACCAGCAAATTGCGGAACCCGGCCATTTCTGAAGATTGTCGGCTAAGGCATCCGGTAGGTCGACCGCATCGCGCAGCAGCCCGAAGAGTTGCCGGTTGGTTTCCGGTTCACCCAGGCGCAGGTCCGAGACGATATGAGAGGCGGTATCCAGCGCTGCCTGAATAGCTAATTGGAGTGTATGCGCGACGAAATCTCCTCGCGCACATCGGACTCGATCAACTCCGGCCGGGCAAGTCGCCGTAATTCGCTGATGCAGGTTTCGACAAAGGCGAGTTTCTTTTCCAGCAGGTCAGGATCGGTCATGGCTCGGGTCACGGCGGTGGCGATATTGGCGCAGATAGGGCAGAACGTCGAAGTACTCCGATCGGGATTTGACTTCGAAGCGGATGCGGGCCGAACGATCGGTCTCCAGCAGCAGTACGCCGTCCCGCAGAACGTGATGGATCAGGTCGGGCGATACGTGATTAAGCACCACCAGATCTACGGGGCGGTGGAGCGCCGCTTCCAAAGTAGCGGCGATGTCGAGGCCGAGGCCGTCCAGCGAAGGAGGCGGCTCGTGGCGGTACAGAATCCCTAGGTCCAGGTCACTGCTCTCTATGGCCTCCCCGCGTGCCTCACTCCCAAACAGATAGGCGCAAACGAGGCCGGATGCTTAAGATTCAAGGGCGGCACGCATTTGTTCGATGGTGGTGGAATGGGGCATGCAAACGATTATGGGCCACGCTATAGCGGTGTCGCAACCGGCGTCTGGTGAAAGCGGTTAGCTTATGTTTAATGATATCGCAAGATATAGGCACTACCGCTGTGGGAGCGGCATCCTGCCGCGAAAGTGAAAAGGGATCGGAGTGAATAGCACGGCAGGTTAGCCACGGCTGCCACGCGGTAGTCCATTGTCGCGCCTTTGCAAGGCTGTTCGCGGTAGAAACGCTCGTTACGAACCGTTTTGAGGCATTCGGACCAGGTCCGCCAGCAGCAGGGACATTACTGATTCCTCGTGCACGGCGATGCCGGTATTGCGCATGGTATCGGTGAGGCTCGGGTCCCAGTGGGCGATGACAGGGTTACCGGTGAGTGGCATTTCGCCGGTCTCGGCCGCACGCCGGTAGTCGGCGGCGGCGAAGCGCCAGGGGAGGGCATCGTAGCGGCTGATGACAGCGTTGGCGATAGCAATGCCGGTCCAGTCGAAGTCGCCGTGGTAGTGGAGTTCGGCGCCAGCGGCGGTAAGGGAGTCCAGAAGGGTGGTGACCGCGGCGGTAGGACGGCCGTAGGTACAGACGAGGGGTGGGCTGTCGGCACCGAAGGCGTCGGCGGCCTCGGCTACAACGGCGGGGTTTTCGCAGATATGGATGGGGCTTCCCGAGGCGCGCCAGCCGGGCGGCTGCCGTAGCAACTGACGGAGGGTGAGCCAGGTCGGTTCGCCCGCTTCGCGCTGTAGTACGAGGCTTCGGTCGGTTGGGGTGTCGCCGCAGGCCGGCAGATTGAGTACTAGGACGGTGCTGGTAAGGGCGCCACCCACCGAGACGCCGACCGTGGCCCAGAGTGCGCGTGGGTCATCGGGCTCCGCGGTCAGATCGGCTATGTACCGAAGGGCGCGCCGCACGAGGGCGGCCAGCGGGCGGCCGGGGTCCAGACCGTGGGCGTCACCGGTGGCGCGGGCGGCCAGAGTACTGAGGCTCTCGCCATGGGAAGGTAGGCGTTCGATCACCCGGCGCGACTCATTGAGCAGCCGCTCGGCGGTGGACGGTTCGCCCTCGGCGAGCCGCTTCAGCAGGCCGTTGCGGCGCAGGTCGTCCAGCCAACGCTCAAGGCCGCGCTCTTTGGTCCACGACTCGGCAGCAGCGAATACCGCGTCCCACGCTCCCCGCGCTCTGGCTTGTTCGGCCCTATGGTCGACCAGCGGTCCGGTGAGCCGTTCGATGGCGCCAACCAGGTCCCTGGCCGCTCCAGCCCTCTGGAGTATCGCCTCCAGCTCCGGCAGCCGAAAGCTGAAGCTGCGCCCGGTGCCCGCCCGCCGTCCGAACAGGGCCTCGGCGGCGGCGCGTTGCGGGGGCTCCAGCCCGGACACCGACAATCGGTCGCCGCCGCCGCGTTCGAGACGCCGGCGCACCGCAGCGAGCAGCCAGCGCAGGTCGGCGCGGCCCAGGAGGCGCTGCAGGCGTTCGGTATCATCTGACATGGCGGCATTCTACGTCGGAAGTGGCCGGGAGTCGCAGCGCGCCGGCCATGGTTCGATAGGCAATCAGAACAGCTCGGGATTGGCCTCCAGCTCGGAGCTGATCGGGTCGGGCTCTTTGTGGCGGCGGCGGCCATCCCAGTTCCAGCGGGAGACGAAGACGGTGTCGAACTCTTCGCGGCGCACGAGTTGGGCGATGGCGAGGCCCGGCAGGTCGGGGTAGCAGCCCCACTCCCGCTCGCTGGTCATCATGAAATCGAGGTCGAACTGGGCGAGCAGCCCCATGCACTTGGCGCGGGCGTCATCGTCGATGCCGGCGAAGGCCTCGTCGAGCATCACCAGACGCGGGGCCTGCTCGGCGGCGCTGGAGTAGTGGCTACTCGCGGCGGCGAAGAGGGGGATGGTGACCACCAGCGCCCGCTCGCCGCCGGAAGCGGGGCCGTAGGCCTTGCGCCAGCGGCCGTCCTGCCAGCGCTCGACCACGAAGCGGTGCCAGCGACGGTAGTCGAGTGCCCGCTCCAGGACCTCGGCCAGGGAGCCGCCGCGGGTATCGGCGCGCGCCTCGTCGATGCGCTGCTTGAGAAAGCCGCCCACCGCCTCCCGGTCTTCCGGAGTCCACGCCTCGGCCAGCTGGCGCAGGCGTCGGCGCACCTCGGCGAAGCCGCCGGGCAGGTTGACGCCGTCCGCATCAAAGCCCTCCTGGACCGGAGTCCACTGCAGACGCAGCCGCATGCCGGTACTGGTGGGGCGCTTCTCCAGCTCTTCGTTCATGGCGGCGACCATCCGCTCGGCACCGGAGACCATGACCTGTAGCTGGCTGGCGACCTCGTCGATCAGGTAGTTCTCCAACAGCTCCTGCTCACGGGCATTGAGGAGACGCCCGCGCTCGGTTACCTCGCGCTCGAGATTGCCCGCCAGTTCGTCGGGCCCTTGGGCTTTGGACTGGAAGACGACCTGCACCACCAACAGCTCGCCAACCGGTTCGGCACTGGCCTGGTGTCCGTGGCGCGAGAGCGCCTGCTGGAGGGCGGTGACGTGCTCCATGAGCCCGCGTTGGCGGCGTTCCCAGGCGGAATCGGCATCGTCGACCGCGACCAGCGCCTCCTCCATGCGCCGGGCCAGGCGCACCGCCGGATCGGCGGCCCAGGGACGGCGCTCGGGCAATTCCAGCGCCGGCAGGGCGGTCCCGAGCAGCCCTTCGTCGGCGAACTGCTCCAGCGCCCGCACCGCGCGCTCGCGTGCCTCGTTGCGCTGGCGCAGTTCGCCTTCGAGGTGGCCGATGTCGGCGCGCAACCGCTCGATGCGCCCCGTGAGGGTCCGCTGGTCGACCCCGTTATCCTCGATCGCCTGATCGCCCTGTGCGATCCGCGCCTCGGCATCGGCCAGCCGGGCGAGCACCGTCTCGGCCGCCTCGCCGACCGTGGTGCGCAGGGTATCGCGGCGCACCTCGGCGGCCTCGGCGGAGCGCTCCGCCTCCTCGCGGCGCAGCCGCCGCGCCTCCAGGCGTTCGCGGGTCTGCGCCACGTCCCGCGCGATCTCGGCAAGCACGGCACGGTTCTGCCAGTGTTCGCGCAGGGTCGGCCAGAACGCCCGCGCCGCCGCCGTATAGTCGCGTACCCCTTCGAACCGTTCGGCCAAGGCGGTATCGTCGGTCGGCAGTCCGAGGTCGCCGGCGGCCTCGTCGCGGCTTCGGGTCGCCTCGTGGAGCCGTTCGCGGGCGGCGGCGAGCGCCTGTTCGGCCCGATCGATGCGCTCCTGCTGTCGCCGGCGGCGGGCTATCAGCTCGGTCACCCGCTCGTGGGCGGCGCGAAGCTCGGTGTCACCCGGCAGGGCGGCACGTTCCCGATCCGCCGTGTGCGACTGCCCGCTCAGGCGTTTGAGCTCGGCGTCCAGTTCGGCAATCAATGCCTCCTGGCGGGCGATCAGCTCGTCCAATTCGGCGATCCGGCGCCGGCGGGCTGCCTCGCGTGCGCCGCGGCCGATGTATTCGGCGCGCGGCTTGCCCCAGGCGCCGCGGGCGGGGCCGAGACGCCAG
The DNA here is from genome assembly GCF_900102855.1 of Thiohalomonas denitrificans. Classification (NCBI taxonomy): domain Bacteria; kingdom Pseudomonadati; phylum Pseudomonadota; class Gammaproteobacteria; order Thiohalomonadales; family Thiohalomonadaceae; genus Thiohalomonas; species Thiohalomonas denitrificans. The sequence continues at coordinate 271,257 of NZ_FMWD01000005.1, read as the reverse complement.
CGGCCGTCCTCCGTCACCCAGGCCGGATGGTCGGATTCACCCCAGCTGATGGCGGCCAGCAGCCGCTCCAGCACGGCATCCTCGACATCTGCGGCGCGCGGGTCATCGCGGTCCACGGCCGGTCGCAGTAGAGTGCCCAGGTGGGTTTCGGTCGGGGCGTCCGGCACCAGCACCGTGTCCCAGGTCTCCGGCGCCAGCAGCCCGCCGTCGGGGAGTACCCAGGCGTCCAGCAGGCCCGAGGCCTCGAGGGCCGCCTCGACGGCGGCGGCGCGTTTGGCCGGTAGCTCCGTGCGGAAGTCGATCAGTTCCCAAAGGGGAGCGCCGGGGCGTTCGGCACGTACGGCCGGATCCCGCACATGGGGTCGTGGTGGGCGGGCGTGCTCACCCCGTTCCAGTCGGCTGCGCTCCGCCCGCCACGTTTGGCGCTCTTCATCCAGCACCTCCCGGCGGCTGCGCACTCCCGCCCGCTCGTCGGCGAGGGCACGCAGCTGCACGCGATAGGCCTCGTCCACCGTCTCGGCGGCGGGGTTGACCCCGTCGAGGCTCTCGGACCAGTCGGCCAGTTCGGCGGCGACCGCCTCCGGGTCCGGTAGATGCAACACCTGCAGGCCCTCGGCGTAGCCGCGGAATGCGGCGGTCAGGGCCGCGCCCGACGCCTCGACGGCCAGCTCCGCCTCGGCGCGCTCTTCGTCAAGCCGGTGCCCTTCGTCGGCCTCGCGCTGCCGCACGTCGCGGGCGGTGTCGTGCGCCGCTTCCGCCTCCCGGTGTTGCCGGTTGAGCTGCCGCAGGTGCTCGATGGCATCCCGGCGTTTGGCCGTCTCTTCCCGCAGGAGACGGTCGGCTTCGTCGATCAGGGCATCGTCGGCCGGCTCCGGCCCGTTGGGCAGACGCAGGGGCTCCATTACGCGCCGGTTGAGCGCCTGCAAGCCGGCTGCCTGCGCGGCCGGGTCCAGCTCCGCGCGTGCCGCCTCGACCCGAGCGGTGCTCTCCGCCACACGTCCCTGACCGCGGCGCAGGCGATCCGCCTTCGACTGGAGTTCGCCTTTCAAATGGCGCTCCTCGCCGCGCCGGCTCTCCACCTCCCGTATTTCGCGCTCCGCCTCTTCCTCCGCCCGCTTGAGTTCGCGGGCATCGCGCATCTCCTCGGAGGCGCGCAGGGTCTCGGCCTCGACGCGTGCTCTCTTCAGGTCATCCCGCAGCTGACGGTCGAGCGCCTCCAGCCGTTTCTCCTCGGCCCATGCACTGCCCTGTTCATCGCGTTTGCCGGTGAGGGCGGCACTGCTTTTCTCGTGGCGGCTCTGGGCGCCGCGCACCTCGCGGGCGCGCCGCCGGGCGGCGATGCGGGCGTATTCGCGGTAGTGATGCAGGAACTCCTCCACCGCGACCTGTGCCTCGTGCAGGGAGTCCAGCTCCTCGCGCTCGGCGTCCAGATTGCGGAACGCCTCGGCCACGTCGGCGAGCACCGCCTGGTTCAAGGGTGGCAGTGCCTCGGTCAAGGCATGGGAGAGGGCCTGTTCGTCGGGGCGCTTGGAGAGCTGTGGCTGACGGAGTTGAATGAGCAGGTTGATCAGCGCTTCGTAGCGCTCCTCGCCCAGGTGGAACAGGGTCTCGTCGAGGGCGCGGCGGTATCGGGCCGCGGTATCGAAGAGTTCGCCGCTGCCCTCCAGGGCCTCTTTCAGGCGATCGCGGCTGAGGGCGCGGTCGTGCCCGTCGATCAGTGCAAGATCCCCGCCGACCCGCCGGTCGGTAGTGAAGAACCAGCTCTGTACGGAGCGTCCCGCCACCGCCTTGAGGCCGCAGCCGGCGGTGAAGTAGCGGGGCTCGCCGCTCTCGTCGAGCCGGCCGAATTCGATCCAGGCGTAGCCGAGCCGTTCGCTGTACTTGCCGCCCAGCAGCAGGTTCCACTCCATGCGCTTGTGGGGGTCGCCGTCGGGCTCCACGCGGGTCGGGGCGAGGCGCCCGTCGAGCAGGAAGGGCAGCGTCAGCGCCAGCACCTTGGACTTGCCGGTGCCGTTGTTGCCGCGCAGCAGCAGGTGGCCGTCGCGAAAGGCGAAGGTCTCCTCGTCGTAGTAGAAGAGGTCGACCAGGCCGGTGCGCAGCGGCTGCCAGCGCGGGCGGGTAGGCTGCGGAAGGTCGCTCATCCGATACCCTCCAGGGGACTGCCGTCATGAGCACGGGGCCGCTCCAGCTTGAAGCGGCCGATGGCCGGCAGCGGCATTACCTCTTCACCTTCGCGCACCACCAGCCGTAGCGCCTCGAGTCGCTCCAGCGCCTGCTGAACCAGCATCGACTCGGCGCCCGGCTCGCGGGCCGCCTTCTTCCAGAAACGCCCGTATTCGGCGACCCAGCCGCGCACCCGCGCCTCCAGGCCGGCCCGCGTCTGCTGGGCGTCGGTAGCTGCCAAATGCTCGGCAAGTAGCAGGGTGATATGCCCCTCGGTGCCTTCGGCCGGCATGCGCTCGTCCGTCAGGTCGGCGGACGGGTCGACCATCGCGATCCCCTCCGCGCGTACCTCGGGAATCAGGCCGGTGGCCTCCTCGATACGTCGCGCGATGGCGGCGCGCTGACTGGTCAAATAGGCATGCTCGTCCTCGTCCAGTTCGCTCCAGTAGAGCACCGGGTCATCGAGCAGGCGACGGGTGAGTCGCTGGCGCAGTTCCCGGTTGCGGGCCTCGGTGGTGTCGGGGACGTAACGCGCGGTGACCGCGGTCATGCGCTCCAAGGTGCCGGCGGGTAACTCGTCCGGTGGGAGCAGGGAGGGACCGCGGGCGGTGACCAGCAGTGCCGCCAGCACCCGGCGGTCCACGTCGTAGAGGACGTCGCGGCCGGCGGCGATGTACGATTCCTCGTCTCCGGCTACCCGACTCAATACCCTGAGTTCCATCAGCAGGCGCACCACCGCCACCAGATCGCGTCGCTCGTCGCGCCCCTCCAGTTCGAAACGCAGCCCCGCGCCGGTCAGCATGGGGTCCGTCGCACCGTGGACCACGGCGTTGCCGATGTTGCCCAGGGTGACTTGGCTCTCGCCGCGCTCCAAGTCGGCCAGGGCCAGACAGAACAGGGCGTAGCGGCGCCGATCGAACGGCGTTGCACCGGCCCGGCGGTAGTGGGGCGGCGCCCCGCGGGAGGCGTCGCCGTGGTCCGCCGGCGCCTTATGCAGACGGGCGAAATCCCCCTCCACCTGGAGTGCCCAACCGGTCTCCCGCGCCAGCCACTCGCGCAGCCACTCCGTGTGGCGGCGCACCAGGGCGAAGGCGGGGGTGTCGCTCTCCAGCAGCGGACGAAGTAGCAGCGACCGGAGGGCGCGTCGGCGCTCATCCAGTCGGTTGCGATCGAGGACGTCGTCGAGGGATTCGGCAGCAATCAACGTCAACCCTCCAGGTCTGTGATGCAGATGCGGTAATCGCGCCCGCGCAGGGTACCGAGCGGCGTCACCAACGCCGCCTCGCTGTCCGCCTCCAGCGGCTCCAGCACCACCCGCAGGCTGCCGTCTCCGGTTACCGTCTCGATGGGTGCCTCCGGTCCCGCGGCCGAGGAGAGGACCTCGCCCAGCAGACGCAGAAAGAGGCCGAAGCTGTCTGCATCCAGTTCGCCGAATTCGGAGAGTCGCGTCGGCTTCCCGGTGGCCAGCCGGGCACGGGCGCGCCGCGTTTGTTCCGCCTCGCGGGCGATCTGGCGACCCAACTCCGCCTTCTCCTCGCGGTGGCGCCGCACCTTGGCGGGCGCGCCCCGGCGCTGAAAACGGCCGGTTGCACGCAGCCGCGGACTGACCGCCAGCGGCGGTGCCGCGGCCCACGGGGTGCCGGCCGGGACCGGCCGCTCCTCCCAGGCGGCGAGGGTCTGCGGGTCGACTGTGAGATGGCGCGCAGGCGCCAGGCCGAAGGCGGCCCGCCACAGCCGGTGGGCGTCGGCGTCGTCCTCGCACTCGGCGAACCAGCGGGCGAGTACCCGAAAGTCGGCGGAGCGATCGCTGCGGCCGAGGCGCCGCTCGTTGAGACGCACCACCGTCTCCATCAGTTGGGTGATCGCCTTGCGGGCGCGGCTGCGAAGCAGCGCCTCCTGCGACGGGTGTCCCGCGCTGCCGACGAACCAGCGTGTGAGCCCCTCCCAATGGGCGCGCCAGTTCGCCAGTGCCCGCTCGAATTCCCGGCCGCCGTCGTCCTCGCGCGCCTCCAGGTCCGGCGCCGCATCGCGCGCGTCGCGCTCGGCGACGATGCGGAGCAGGCGCTCGATGGGCGGTCCGTCGAGTTGGCGGATCAGAGCGTTGATCTCGGCCGCCGCCACCACCAGTTCGCCGAGGAAGCGCTCCAGATAGTCAATAAGACGCTCTTTGTAGAGGAGGAACGCCTCGCGCTCGCCCTCGCGCAGGTCGATGCTGCGCCCCAGCCCCGCCATGAAGGCGCGGGCGTTCTCGGCCAGGTCGGCGAACACCCGCGAGAGGTCGCGCAGCAGCAGGGTGACACGGCCGGAGTCGGGTCCCCCGTCCTGCGCCAGCGGCAGCAGCGCCCGCATATGGGTGCGGATCTCCTCCAGCGCTACGGACTGGAGTGCGCCGCGCCGGCCCAGCACCTCCTCGAAGGTGCGCAGCGCCTGTTCGGCCGCCTCCCCTTCGCGGGTGATTTGGTAGAGAAAACGCGCCCGGTAGAAATCCTCGACCGAGGTGACGCGGCTGGTATCGGGCTCCGCCTGAAGATTGCCCCAATTCGCCAGCTGGCCGAGCGCCGCCTGCACCTCTTCGGCCGCGACGCCCTCACCCAGCCTCTCCGCCACGTCCTCCGGGCGCAGATGGACGATGAAATGCGCCTTGGCATCGGCGAATACCGCCATGATCCGCCGATAAAGCACGGACTTCTCGGCATTGATGTGGGCGAAGGCAGTGAAAGGCACGGCGAGACCCGTCCGGTAAAACGAATATGATACGAGAGGCGGACGCTGGATGAAATGGACGGAATGGTGACGGGCGATAGGGTCAGACGCGGCGGGGTCTACCATCGGATTTGGGTCTACTGGCTGGTAGGCCTCAGCATGTCTCAACCGGTGAAAGAGAGAAAGTCCGGAAAGCACACCGCCTTCACGGTGAAGGCATTCCGATTGGCGAGTGGAGTTAGATATCCAGGCGAGGCCTGACGGCAGGGGCGTGAAACGGCCCCTGCGCGCGGTTCGGGGTTCTGCAGCCGAACCGCGCGCCGCATCGTCGCTCAGCTTTATGAGAGTCGCCGCAGGCGGAAAAAGCTTCGGAACGGCGTTGTGTTCGAGGGGGAATTTACCTATACTGGCCGGCCTTTCGGGGGCTATAGCTCAGCTGGGAGAGCGCCTGCATGGCATGCAGGAGGTCGGCGGTTCGATCCCGCCTAGCTCCACCAGGTTTGTACCCGGGACCTCGCGGTTTCGGTTTTGTTGAAGATGGTTTCCGTCCCCATCGTCTAGAGGCCTAGGACACCGCCCTTTCACGGCGGCGACAGGGGTTCGACTCCCCTTGGGGACGCCAATTCGAAAAGCCCCGACTCCTTTCTGGAGTCGGGGCTTTTTTTGTTTGGTGCGCCTGCACGCTGGTGATCCGACCGGCAAACGCGGGTGCGCGGCTGGCTGGACGCAGTATGCGGCGGCATTTAACCGGGGCGAACAACGAGGCAGGGGGGCGGACTAGAAATAATAAGGAAGACCTGGCAGCTCCGCGATCATAGAACCCGAAAGGTTCCGTAGACCGGTAGCTTTGCGCCCCTGACTTTCGTCAGGTTTGCCTTTATCAGGCCCGTTTTGAAGACCTGGCAGCTCCGCGATCGTAGAATCCCGCAGGACTCCTTAGACCGGTAGCTTTGCGCCCCTGACTTTCGTCAGGTTTGCCATTATCAGGCCTATCCCGGGACCTGGTAGCTCCGCTGCCCTAGAACCGAAGTCCCTTAGGCCGGTGGCTTTGTGCCCCTGTCTTTCGACAGGTTTGCCTTTATCAGGTCTTGTCTACATATTTAGTCCACCCGTCCGGGGTGTCAAAATTTTTTTTCGAATATTTTTGCACCGGGTTTTGAGAAGTGGAGGGGCTCTGTAGCGAACGGAATGCGAGCGGTCAAAAAGCCGCGACGAACTATCTTTTTTCTATGGAACCCAATCGCGATACAGAGCTGAAGGTCCAGTACGGGGCTTCTTCGGGTCCCTGGGCGGGTCGCCTGGTGGTGGCACTGCTTTTGGGTGGGCTGTTGCTGCTGACCTATCAGGTAGTCCAGGATTTTCTGGTGCCGCTTTTGTGGGCCTTTATTCTGGCGTATGTGACTTGGCCGCTCAATTGCCGCTTGCGGCGAATGGTGTCGAGGCCGGGATTGGCCTCCTTTCTGATGACCCTGCTGCTGGCCGTGCTGATCATCGTCCCGGTACTTCTGGTGATAGCCTCTCTGCAGCAGGAGGCGCGGGACCTGTTTCAGTGGATCGAGGACACCCTTTCGGGGGAAGCCGACAGGCTTCCCACCTGGCTCCTTTCGCTGCCGCTGGTCGGGAGGCCGATCGCGGATCTGGCCGAACAGGTCGCCCAAAATCCAAAAATCGTCGACGAGTGGCTAACGACCCAGGCCCCGAATATCGCCGGAGGGGCTGCGGAAGCCGCTGGTGCGGTGGGGCGCAATGCCATGAAATTCGGGATGGCGCTGCTTGCGGTCTTTTTCATCTATCGCGACGGCGAGGTAGTGATGGCCCAGTTTCGACAGGGACTGCAGATCCTTTTGGGGCGCCAGTCGGATGTCTACTGGATTGCGGCGGCGGAAATGACCCGGGCCGTGGTATACGGGTTGGTATTGACCGCCATCGCGCAGGGGGCCATGGCGGGGCTCGGTTACTGGATCGTCGGAATGGAGGCCCCGGTGCTGATCGGTGTCCTGACTGCGCTCGCGGCGCTGGTGCCGTTCGGAGCGCCGGTGGTTTGGGGCACGGTTGTCCTCTACCTGCTCTTTGACGCACAGCTGTGGGCAGGATTGGGACTATTGGCCTGGGGGGCTCTGGGGGTGAGTTCGGTCGACAACGTGGTTCGGCCGCTGGTGATCAGTGTCTCAGCCCATATTCCCTTCCTGCTGGTGCTGTTCGGGGTCCTTGGTGGACTCAGTGCTTTCGGGCTGGTGGGGCTTTTCCTGGGGCCTGTGGTGCTTTCGGTACTGCTTGCCGTATGGCGGCGATGGCTGGGGAGGCGTGGGACACCTCGAGAGGGGCCGGAGACTTCGACCGAAGGGGCGGCATCGAATCAGTAACGCGTTCAGAGGCGTGTGCTTGTCTGCGAGTTGATCCCGCACGGGATTTATCTGTTTGGTGCTTAAATAGCTGTTCCGAAATCGTGTCCAACACGCTCCTTCGGTGACATACCGAGATACATGCAGGAGCGGCGGAAGCCGCGATTCGGCGTCATCGCGACTTCCGTCGCTCCTACATGCATGGACACCAATTTGGAACCACGTATTTAGGCGGCAATCAGCTGGGGAACATCCCCCAGGTTACGGGCGATAATATCAACCGCCCTGTCCACTTGTTCGGTGGTCGGGGGCGCAACACCGTGCAGGGGATAACGCAGGCCCATGGCGGCGTACTTGTGAACACCGAAGGTATGGTAGGGGATAACCTCTACGCGCTTCAGATTTTTGTAACCGGAGAAATGGCGGGCCCACGCTTCCAGATACTCGGGCTGATCAGTCCAGCCGGGGACGAGGACATAGCGCAGCCAGAGCGGCTTGCCGGAGCGCTCGCGATAGTCGGCGTTGCGCAGGGTATTGCTATTACCGGTACCGGTAATCTTTCGGTGCCATGCGTCATCGATATGCTTGACATCAAGGATCACCAGGTCGGTCAGGTCATACAGCTGATTAACCGTTCGTGACCAGACGCCACCACTGGTATCGAGGGCGAGGTGAAAGCCTCGCTCTTTGGCGGCAGTGAAAAGTGTAATCAGTTCGCCGGCCTGCAGCGTGGGCTCTCCGCCCGAGACGGTCAGGCCGCCGCTGTTTCTGAAATAGGAGCGCTGTTTCTCCAGCAGCGTCAAAACCTGATCAGTGCTGTAAGGCGTCCCCTGATCATTCGCACAACTTTGCGTATCGGGATTGTGACAGTAGACGCAACGAAAGGCACAGCCCTGGAGGAAAAGCACCAGACGAATGCCCGGACCATCATGGGTTCCGAACGTCTCGATGGAGTGAACCTTCAGCATCGTACTCTTCCTGAAATACCCCACATCAGTTAACCCCGCCGAAGGGGAGTGGATGGATACTCCACTCCCGCTTCACCGGGGAGCCGCTACATCGCCTCATGGAACGTCCGGGCAATTACCTCCAGCTGGTGTTGTCGGCTGAGCCTCGTGAAATTCACGGCGTAGCCGGATACGCGGATGGTCAGCTGCGAATACTCCTCCGGGTGTTCCATTGCCCTCATCAGTACGCTGCGGTCGAGTACGTTGACATTCAGGTGGTGGGCATTGCTTGCGAAGTAGCCGTCAAGCAGCGACACCAGGTTCTGTTCCCGTTCTTCGTCCATCATGCCAAGGGACCTCGGCACAATCGAGAAGGTATTGGAAACACCATCCCGTGCATCGTAGTAGTCCAGCTTGGCCACGGAGTTCAGTGAGGCGATGGCTCCGGAGCTATCACGGCCATGCATCGGGTTGGCACCCGGTGCGAACGGTTCGCCCTGTTTGCGTCCGTCGGGCGTCGCCCCGGTCTTTTTGCCATACACCACATTGGAGGTGATGGTCAGCACCGACAGCGTCGGGGTGGCATCCCGGTAGATGTGGTGCTTGCCGAGTTCCCGGTTGAAGGACTGGACCAGCTTCCGGGCAATCGTGTCGACACGGTCATCGTCGTTTCCGTAGAGCGGGAATTCTCCCTCGGTTTCGAAATCGATGGTAAACCCCTCTTTATTGCGTATCGGCGTCACCTTGGCGTAGCGAATGGCCGATAACGAATCAGCGGTTACGCTCAGGCCGGCGATCCCGAAGGCCATGTTGCGTTTTATCCGGCTGTCCATGAAGGCCATCATCGAACGCTCGTAATAATACCGGTCGTGCATGAAGTGAATGACGTTCATCGTATTCACGTACGACTCGGCAATGTACGCCATGGTCTGCTCAAAGCGGCGGCGCACCTCCTCATAGTCGAGTGGGCCTTCCGGCAGTGGCTCTATGCCGGGAACGATGGGCATTCCGCTAAGCTCGTCGCGCCCTTCATTCAAGGCAAGCAGCAGTGCCTTGGCCAGATTGCAGCGCGCCCCGAAGAATTGCATCTCCTTGCCCGTTTCCATCATCGATACGCAACAAGCCAGGCAGTAATCGTCGCACTGGCCGGCTTCGCTCATAAGCGCGTCATTTTCGTACTGCACAGAGGAGGTGTCGATGGAGACCCGGGCGCAGAAGCGCTTGAAGTTCTCCGGCAGCTTCTCATTCCAGAGCACCGTCAGGTTGGGCTCGGGCGCGGCGCCGAGATTGTAGAGCGTATGCAGGAAGCGGAAGCTGGTCCTGGTGATCTTGTGCCGGCCATCGCGGAATACACCGCCGATCGATTCGGTGACCCAGGTAGGGTCGCCGGCGAACAACTGGTTGTATTCGTCCATGCGCAGATGCCGGATCAGTCGCAGCTTCATGATGAACTGGTCAACCAGCTCTTGCGCCTGCTGCTCCGTGATATTGCCGCTCTTCAAATCGTTTTCGATATAGATGTCGAAGAAGCTGCTTACGTTGCCCAGGCTCATGGCGGCGCCATCCTGCTCCTTTACGGCGGCGAGGTAGGCGAAGTAAGTCCACTGGATCGCCTCACGGGCATTTCGGGCCGGCTGGCCCACATCGAAGCCGTAGGAGGCGGCCATCTCCTTGACCATCTCCAGTGCCTTGATCTGTTCGGCTACCTCTTCACGCAGGCGGATCAGTTCGTCAGTCATGGTGCCGACCAGATGCTTGCGATCGGCATGCTTGGCAGCGATCAGCCGGTCGGCGCCATAAAGAGCAAGACGACGGTAATCGCCGATGATGCGGCCGCGGGCATAGTTATCAGGCAGTCCGGTAATGATCCCGCTTTTGCGAAGTGTTTTGTTGTCATCGGTATAGGCATCAAAGACCCCGTCATTGTGGGTCTTGCGATAGTTGCGGCACAGATCGACAACGCTCTGATCGAGCTCGTAGCCGGCCTGTTCGCAAGCCTTCTGCACCACGCGCCAGCCGCCGAAGGGCTTGATGGAGCGTTTGAGCGGGGCATCGGTCTGCAGACCTACAATCTGTTCCCGACCCTTGTCGATATAACCCGGTGCATGACTGGTGATGGTGGAAATCGTCTTTGTATCGATATCGAGGACGCCACCCTTGTCCTGCTCCTGTTTGAGAAGGAAGCGACACTGTTCCCAAAGTACCTTGGTGGCTGTGGTCGGCCCGGTCAAAAAGGAGGCATCACCATCATACGGCGTGATGTTGGTGTAGATGAAATCTCGAACGTTTACCTCTTTCTGCCAAAAACCCTCGGCAAAAGGGGGACGTTCGGCATTAAAAATCTTGTCAGCTTGTGCTGCCATTTTCCGGCTCACCCTGTTGTCAGTGGAACACTGATAGCGACGATGTCCTTGTACAGAGTCGGAAGTCGATTCCGAACCTGAGAGCCTGTCGGATTCTGTCTGACACCATAATCCGACAGGCTCCTAGTGGGACACTTTTCCGTCACTCAGTAGGACTGTTGGAATCGGTATAGGTTGCGCCGGGAAAACCGAAAAATCGCCGTTCGCCTTTTCCGATAGAGAGGGGGAGGAAATGGTGGGAGCGGAAGAGGTGAAAGTGGGCGTGGAGCCGCTCTGTCGAGTACGGCCCCACCATTTGGAATGGTGAACGCCCAAACCACCCTATCGCACTAGTGCCGGTTACGGACTTCTTCAAGCGACTTGCAGTCGATGCAAAGCGTGGCAACCGGGCGGACATTGAGCCGCTTTAGCCCGATCTCGAGCCCGCACGCCTCGCAGTAACCGTACTCGCCCTCGTCCAGGCGCTGTAAAGCCGCCTCGATCTCGCGCAGCTGATTTCGCTGTCGGTTGATTTCCTGCAGTTCCATTTCGGTCTCGGCTTCCCTGGAGGCCTGATCACCCTCGTCGGGTAGAGCGTCGGGGTGGTGTTTGGGTTCCTCCAGGGCGCGCTCGAGGTGGGCGCGGACCTCGTCCCGCTGCTGGACCAACAGCTCCCTGTAGCGGGCCAGCATTTCTTCGTCCATATAGCTGTCCGCTCCGGTCTCGGTCGAGATGTCAGTCGGGGCGGTTTTACTCACTTTCCGGTCCATGCGTTTTCGCCTTTGTGTCGAACTTGAGAAATCAAATGTAGAAGCCCAAACGGGAATCGGCCATAGCTTTTTTCCGGGTAGGCTCAGATAATCGTAGCGAGTGTGGCGGAGAGTGAGGTTAAAAATTTGCAATTTTTTGTATAGCCGTCCGGCGGGGGAGGGTGGCCGCCATGGCTTTGGTCCTTCGGGGAATCTAACGACCAACGGGGCATTGCTAATTGTGCTGAATCTATCCTATAATGCGCGGCCTTTCGGGGCTATAGCTCAGCTGGGAGAGCGCCTGCATGGCATGCAGGAGGTCGGCGGTTCGATCCCGCCTAGCTCCACCAAACAGTGTCCCCATCGTCTAGAGGCCCAGGACACCGCCCTTTCACGGCGGCGACAGGGGTTCGACTCCCCTTGGGGACGCCAACGCCGAAGCCCCGGCTCCTTCTGGAGCCGGGGCTTCACCATTTTTGAACCCGGTGGCGACTGACCGGAGCGGCAGAGGCCGGACCCGGACCTAAAAGATCGGCACCAGGTGATAGCCCTGCTGCTGATAGCCGATGAGAGAGACGAAGCCGTCGCCGATCACTTCCAGTCCCGGCAGTACGGTTTTGTTGTCCACTCCGAAAACCTCGTTGGCAATCGAGCAAATCTCCAGCCGAACCCCGAGTTCGTCGAGCCGCTCGATGGCTGCCGCGATATTGGCCATTTCCTGTTGGTACCGCATGTCGATTTCATCGTCGGGTTCGGTGGTGAGGTACTTCACCGTCGGGCCGATGAAGACCACCACAAAATTCGGCTCCACCGCCTGCCGTCGGAAATTCTCGTGGGTTCCGGCGACGACGTTCAGGTAAAACGCCAGTTTCTGTGGATTGTCGAAGTCGAAAAGAAACACGCCCTGCCCATTATCGACACCCTTCAGCGCGGCACTGTCGCTGTACATCGTTGCGCCCGCAGTAGCGGTCGCCGTCAGTATCAGCAGACCCAATAGCCATCCGATCAGCGTTTTCTGTGCTGTTCGCATCACTGGCTCCTCTGAATCGTGTAACGGTAGGTATCTCCTACCCGGGCCTGTTTAATCAGGGTATGGCCCATTCGTCGGCACCAGTCGGGAATGTCCTGCTCGGTGGCGGGGTCGGTAGCAATGATCTCGATGACTTCGCCCGGCTGGACGTTCTTGATGGCCCGGTTGGTGTTGACCATCGGCATCGGGCAGCAGGTACCGGAGGTATCGACGGTACTGGTGATCGTGTAGTCGTTCATAGCATCTCTCCGGATTCAGAAATACTGGCAGTGATCGGCTTGGGTCATCTTGTCATTGAGGAACCAGGAGGCTCCGACAATACCCTCGGCCTCGGGAATGAGGTTGTCGTCATTAACGCCAAAAATAGTGGCGGCCAGGCTGCAGCCGTAGAGGCGAACGCAGCCGGTCTCCTTCAGGGCTTTCAGCACCTCGTGAATGTCGCTGGGCAGGCCGGCCTTGGCGACCTGTTCGCGGACCCAGGCGTCCTGGTCCGCATGGCTGCCCTCGACCCGGAGTGAGCGGGCTCCCTCTTTGGTCAGGGCCCGCACCGACCAGTTCACGAACAGCATGTCCACTTCGACCCCTTCGGCGGAGGCGAGATAGGCGAAGGCCAGCGGGGTCAATATTTTGTCGTAACCGTCGTCGCGAATGACCATGGCAAGTGATTTCATGTTTTGCTCCCTTGATTCGAACGAATATTCGTTCTAATCGGTCGACGAAAAAAACAGCGGCCGTATCACACGGCCACTGCCCTCCAGGCGCAGTCCCACGCCGTTTCCAGATGTTCTTGCAGCGGTGCCGCCAGTACGCCATCGAGGCGCAAATGGATCAGGCGGATCGGACCGCCAAACAGGCAGGCTGCGGCAATCATTGCATCCAGCGGCCGGATTTCGCCCGACTGGATGCCAGCCTCCACCATCTCCCGCATCCGGCGAAACGGGGCAGAGGAGCAGATGGGCGGTTCATTGGGGAGAAACTCCCGGTGCTGGGCATGCAGAATGAACTGCATCGATTTGGGCTCGGCCTCCGTCATTTCGAAAAGCAGTGCCACTGCGGCTCGACAGCGCTCCTGCGCTGATCCACCGCGCTCATTGATGCGCTTCAGTTCGCCATCCGTCTGTTCCAGAAGCTCTGTGTAGAGCGCACGGGCGACCCCTTCCTTGTCCCCGAAGTGGTGGTAAATCGAACCGATGCTGACCTGTGCCTCTCTCTGGATATCATGCACAGACGTGTTGAAATATCCGCCTCCGGCAAACAGATGCAGGGCCGCTTCCAGCACTTTGGAGCGGGTATCAATTCGGTTTCTGGCTAAATTGGCAGGCATGTCCTGATATTAGATCGAATGTTCATTCTAATGCAAGTCGTTTGAGCAGCGAAAAAATTCGGCGTGGTTATCGCTTGCCCGGTTCGCCTTCAAACATCCCCCTCTGCCCATTGGGGGTCTCCTCTTCTGCCGACAATATGGCCTTGCCCGAATATTCCCGCAGCAGGAACTCGAGCTGTGCTGCAGGCACCGGGCGGCTGAACAGGAAGCCTTGCGCCACTTCGCAGCCGTTTTCACGCAGGAAGTCGAATTGTGGTCTGGTCTCAATGCCTTCGGCAACGGTGGTGAGATTGAGCCGACCGGCCAACGTCAGGATGGCGCAGACGATCGCCATATCTTGTGAATCGTCCGCCAGTTCACGGATGAAGGACTGGTCGATTTTCAAGGTGTCCAGAGGCAGCTGCTTCAGGTAGTTGAGCGAGGCATAGCCCGCCCCAAAGTCATCGATCGAGATTTGCAGTCCCATATCACGCAGTTCCACGAGCATCTCCCGGCTGGCAGCGACGTCGTGCAGCAGGGCGGTTTCGGTCAGCTCCAGAACCAAATGCCGGGATTCCAGGCCCGTCTCGGTGAGGATGCCGGCGATCTGCTGCGGCAAATCCTTCTGGAGAAACTGGCGGGCCGACAGGTTTACCCCTATCGGCGGCGGTTCCAGTCCCATCTTTTGCCAGGCGCGATGCTGAGAGCAGGCGGTGCGTAACACCCAATCGCCAATGGGCACGATCAGTCCCGTCTCCTCGGCTGTACCGATGAATTCCGAAGGCATCTGCAATCCGCGGTCGGGATCGTGCCAGCGCAGCAAGGCCTCCATGGAAGCCATGCGTCCGCTGGTCATGTCGATCTGCGGCTGATAGTAGAGCTCGAAATGGCCGCGTCGCAACGCGCGTCGCAGCCCGTGCTCGAGTTGCATGCGCTGTTTGGCAAGGATACTGATCTCCTCGGTGAAAAAGACGTAGTTGTTGGGTCCCTGTCCCTTGGCCTTGTACATGGCCGCATCGGCATGTTGAACCAGCGTTTCTCTGTCCTGTCCATCCTGCGGATAGACGGCGATACCGATACTGGTGGTGATGAAAATCTCCTGGTTCGCTATCTCGAACGGGTGGGCAATGGCTGCGGAGGCCTTTTGGGCGAGTACAGCGGCTTCCTCGGCGTGTCGAACCCCCTCCATGATGATGGTGAATTCATCGCCACCGAGGCGGGCCAGAGTATCGTCCCGACGCACGCACTCGTTCAGGCGCCGGGTGACCGCCTGCAACAGGCTGTCGCCCGCGGCATGACCGAGGGTGTCGTTGACGTGCTTGAAGCCGTCCAGATCGAGGAAAAGCAGGGCTATCGGGGTATTGCTGCGCAGGCTGCGGTCCAGGGCGTGCTGAAGCCGATCGTAGAACAGGTTGCGGTTGGGAAGAGCGGTCAATGTGTCGTAGTTGGCCAATTGTGCGAGCTGACGGGCGCTCTGCTCGCGCTCCAGTTCGGCACCCAGCCACTGCGCCATCAGCTTGACGATCTCCAGGTCGGTGGAGGAGAAGGGCGTTTCGCGCGGGCTCGGACTGGAATAGCTGAGGGTTCCGTATGGTTGGCCCGCCACTTCCACTTGTGCCGCCAGATAGGCCTCGATTCCGAACAGCGAGCGGCAGGGGTGCCCGCGCCGATCACTTTGTGCGGCGTGATGGAAGCTCACTGGCTCCTCGCTGTCGACCGTGATCCCGCAATTGGTCTCCTGCAGGGGGAACGTGGCCCCCCTGGCTAGCCCGGTGTCCGGCGGGGCACTGACCGCCACTATGGTGTAATGGTCGCCTTCGATGCGCGAGAGGGTGCCGACAGGCAGGCCGAACAGTCGGGTGCCGAGTTCGAGCAGGGCGTCGATTTTTTCCTCATGGGCAAGGGGGGTGGCATTGATGCGGTGCAGGGCGCGCAGTGCCTGGTCCGTCTGGCTCAGTACCTGTTCACGTTCGCGCAACGAGGCCTCGACTCCTTCGCGCTCCTCAATCTCCCGAATCAGTTGTCTGTTGCTCTCCACCAGTTCCTGCGTGCGGGTCTGTACCAGTTCGTCGAGACGATCGCGATGCAGGGTAAGCAGTGATTCCGCATGCCGGCGCCGCTGGATCTCCTGCTCCATGGGAAGCAGGGCCAGTCGGCGCACGACATACCAGAGAATGGTGGCCAGCGCCGCCAGCAGCACGAGCGAACTTCCCGCCAGCTGGCCCATCAGGCTGGTCAGCCCCCGCTTTACCCGGGAGGCATCCTTGACGGCCCGCAGTGTAAGCAGCGGCGTTTCGTCGAGATGTACTACTCGGGTCGCCTCGACCACATCCTCGGCAGGGGGACCATCCCTTTGGTAGTGGGCCAGCACGAACCCGTTGGGTGCCACCGCCTCCACTTCCACCAGTGATTTCGGGTGTTGCAGTCCCCATCGGGTCAGGAAGCGTTCGATGGTAGCGTAGTCATCGCGTACGGCGGCCTCACGCACAAAGCCGCCCACCAGGTCGAGCTCCCGGGTGAGGTTTTCGTGTGCTTCGGTATAGAGTAGCTGGCGCTGGTGCTGATAGATCACGATATCGGCTACCAGCAGAAAGGCGGCCAGCACCAGAGTCAGTCCGACCAGGGTCCGCAGCTTTTCTGCACTCAATAGCATCGACTACTCCCCAGCCGTGCCTATGGACTGCAGCATTTGGCGCAGGGCGTCATACTGGCGGTTATGGATGGGTACCAGGCCGGTGAGGTCCGGCTTGATTGCACGCAAGACCTCCTCTCCATCCGGCGTCTGCGGCAACTTGAGCAGTGCTGCACGCAAGGATTTCACCAATTGTGGTTCCACCTGGTAGCCGGCCACAAACAGATGTTCGGGTATATCCGAGGTAACCGCGAGCGCCCGCAGTCCGCGGTCCCGGTATTTTCCATAGGTCTCGTCCTTCACGGCACCGGCATCATAGCGGCCCAGGAGTACGCCGATGGCGACGTTTTCGTGGCTGTTGAGGAATGCGTGTCGGTCGAGCTTCTCCAGCGGGATCCCATGTCGCTCCAGTATCGAGAGCGGCACTACATAGCCCATGGTCGAGTTCGGGTCGACGAAGGCGAATTTCCTGCCGGCGAGATCTTCAAGCCTCTGCAGGGGCGATTCTTCGCGCGTGATGATCACGCCATGGAACATCGCATGGCCGTCGATTTGCAGTGCCGCCAGTATGGGCGGTGTGCCGTGATCCCGGGTCAGAACGACATACGGGATGGGACCGAGGAGGGCAAGCGTAAATTCGCCGGTGGCAACTTGCTCGATGTGTGATTCATAGCTGCTGGATACGACAATCTCGACCGGTCGTTCGAGTGTGTCCTCCAGGTACTCCGCCAGTGGAGTAAACCGGCTGACCAGCTCGGTCGCGGGCAGATAGGGGTGGACGCCCAGCTTCAAGGGTTCGGCGCCGGCGATGCCGAAAATCGACAGCAGCACAAGCAATGTGGCGCGCGGCATTGGTGGCCTCCTCCGCCTGGTGCGGAACGGTCTCTCTGGCAGCTGGCGGGGCTTTGAACCTTCGGTGGAAAAACCCGACTCTGCCAGTGACCCCTGTGAGCGAGGTAATTTGGATTCGCCTTGGGGGAAATGTAGGTCAAGGTCAGATGCAAGCTTTTGTTGATGGTTGGATTGAGAAATGGCCGGAAAGTGCCGCCAATCCCAACTGCTTTTACTTGGCCCGATGCATTGATGGCCTGCAAACGCCTGCTAACTGCCGTTTCCGGTCTGAACGACTATCCGGGAGTGTCGTTTGGCCGCGTTATCCGAGTGGCTCGAACAGGGCTTCGAGATCGCCTGCATCGATGGCTTTGGGTCCGGTGGCGCTGAACAGGGACTCGACCAGCCCTCGCTTCTCTTCCTGCATGCGGACGATCTTCTCTTCCACGCTGCCTTCGGTGATGAGCCGGTAGACGAAAACCTTGTTCTGCTGGCCGATCCGGTGGGCGCGATCGGTGGCTTGATCCTCCACTGCGGGATTCCACCAGGGGTCGTAGTGAATGACCGTGTCGGCCGCGGTGAGGTTGAGACCGGTACCGCCGGCCTTGAGGCTGATCAGAAACAGGGGGATTTCACCGCTCTGGAAGCGCTCCACCGGTGTTTCCCGGTCGCGGGTTTTCCCGGTAAGTTTGACGTAGGGGATCCGGCGTTTGTTCAGTTCTTCCTCAATCAGCGCGAGCATGCTGGTGAACTGCGAGAAGAGCAGGACACGGCGGCCCTCCTCAAGCATCTCAGGCAGTAGCTCCATGAGCATCCGCAGCTTGGCCGAGCCGGTACGGCCGGTACGTTTCGTACCCTTCAGCAGGCGCGGGTCGCAGCAGACCTGACGCAACTTGAGGAGGGCATCCAGCACGACGATTCGGCTGCGATCCAGTCCCTGCTCGGAGAGGGCTGCACGAACCTTGCCGTGCATCGCCAGACGTACCGTTTCGTAGAGGTCCCGCTGGGCGCCTTCCAGGGCGACCGAGCGGAGGATCTCGCTCTTGGGTGGCAGTTCTGGGGCCACTTCGGCTTTGGTGCGGCGCAGAAAGAAGGGGCGTATGCGGCGCTCCAGGGCGGCGCGGCGGCTGTCGTCGCCCTGGCGCTCTATGGCGTTGCGGAACAGGCGGCGGAACTGGCGTTCATTGCCGAGCAGTCCGGGCAACAAGAAGTCGAATACGCTCCAGAGCTCGCCCAGATGATTCTCCATCGGTGTGCCGGTGAGGCAGAGCCGGTGGCGGGCGGAGAGCTCGCGTACATGGTGGCTTACCTTGGCGCGCGGGTTCTTGATCGCCTGTGCCTCATCGAGGATCAGCAGGTGAAACTGGTGCTCGCCCAGAGTATCGATGTCGCGCCCGACCAGCGGATAAGTGGTCAGTACCAGATCGGCATCGGTGATATGGCGAAAGCGGTCTGCACGATCGGGGCCATGCAGGGTAAGCACCTTGAGGCTCGGGGCGAATCGGGCCGCCTCCGCGCGCCAGTTGAACATGAGGCTGGTAGGAGCGACCACCAGGGCAGGGCGGTCGAGTCGGCCGCTCTCCTTTTCGACCATCAGATGCGCAAGCGTCTGCACGGTTTTGCCAAGACCCATGTCGTCGGCAAGGATACCGCCCAGGCCAAATTCGCGCAGGAACTGCAGCCAGTCGAGCCCCGTCTGCTGGTATTGGCGAAGTGCAGCCTTGAAGCTGGTGGGCGGCGGGACTTCCGTGATACCCGAGAAGGCATGCAGCCGCTCGCCAAGGCGGCGTAATTCGTCGCCACCCGACCAGTTCCAGTCATTGCGCTCAAGCAGCGGCAGTTCGCCGGCGCGCAAGGCGGGCAGCGATAGGCGACCATCCTTGAGCCGAACCTCCGGGTCGAACAGTTCGACCAGGATGGTCAGTATGCCCTTCAGTCGCGCTATCGGCAGGTAGGCGATGCGCCGGTTGTCCAGGCGAATGGGCAGTCCTTCATCATCCGGAAACTCCTCCAGCAGGCCTGAGAGGGCGCCGGCAGGGATCTGTTCGATCCACTCCAGCAGCATCGGCAGCAGCGAAATGCGTTCGCCCTCGATCTCGATGCCGAGTTCCAGATCGAACCACTGACGGCCTGAGTCGGCCTCGATATCGCCGTACCATGCGTCGGGTGTCACCGCCCGATAATTGAAGTCGTCACCGATGCTGATGCGCCATCCTTCGGCCTGCAGCGTCGGCAAGTCCGTTTGCAGCGCGAGCCAGGATTCCAGTTCCCCAGCGCTGTTCGACGGTACCCAGGCGCTGCTGTCATCGGGAGCGGCGCTTAACCCCTCAAATGCGAACAGCGGATGGAGTCCGCGGTCGCGCAGGCGCAGCGCGGCGTCCTCTTCAAACTCCTGGTCCCGATCGAGCCGTACGATTTTTTCACCCGACACCACCTGTTCGATGTCTTCGCCGGGCCACGATAGCAGATGGCCGTCGTAATCAAAGCTGAGACGCGCAGCGGGCAGTCTGTGGGTCCCTTGGTAGTCCGTTACCTCGGCATTGTAGAGGTGCAGAACCGGGGTAGGCTGCGTGGGCGGCAGCCGGTGCACGGAGAGGCGCCGGGGCCGGGCGAAAGCAATATCAGCGAAGCGCCGTTCCCAGTCATCGAGGACATCGTCGACTTCGTTGGCGGTGATAAATGGGCGTTTCACCAGTTCGGCCAGCAGCAGTTCGGGCAGGTCGCTGGTCAGTGGGCCGGAGACGTGGTCAACCGTGTCGATGTACCGGGGGGGATTTAGCGCCGGTGCCACCAGCGGTGTGTCACCTGCGCTCAGTATCAGCCGCTGGCGGCCGTCCGGCATTAACTCCCAGCTGGCCTCGGCACGGCATTGATTGCCGGGCCGCAAAGCGGGATTGGCGACATGTGCCCAGTGGCAGCGGCCGGAAGCGATCATGCGCTCTACAAGGGGCACCGCATCCGGCGGGATCGGAACCCCCTCGGGAAACTCCGAGACGTTGTGGGCAGGAATGAGATTCCGCAAGATGGCGATATCCGACTTCAGCAGATAACGGGGCGGAAACGGTTCCCATACACGGCTTGGACGGAACGGGGAGAGGGTGCCGTATGCGCCGCTTCTGGTGAGGCGTGATCGAAACGGCCGCATGATCAGGGTATTGGTCGCGCTTCCGAGCTGGAGTAGATAAAGAAGCCGGTTGTCGATCTCGGGCGGGTAGCTCTCCTCTTCGTCCGCATCAGGCAGTGCGTAGCGGTCCGCGCGGGCAGGTGGATTCAGGGTGGTCTCCTGCCTTGCTGCCGCAATCAGTACTGCGACTACGTGTTTGCAATTCCACGCAACCGGACAGGTACAGGTACCATTCACAAAGCCTTCATCGATATGCACATGGACACTGTAGAGGTGCTGACCACTTCCGCGAACCCGCCCTGTGACGACCAGCGAACTGTCCCGTTCCTCGGTCGCGGTCTCCAAAACCCGTCGATCACGGACGTAGCGGTGCCCTCGGTGAACATAATCTGGATTGAAACCGGCCAAAAGGCGGTCGCTGTCGGATAGCTTGAGGGTCATCAGCAAGGGAACGTGTTACCTGGATGGATAGTACGGAGCCTAAAGAGCGGGGGAAATTAACACAGAGCCGCCGCCAGTTCACCCGCCGGGGCGTTGCAGTGCCGGGTTCTACAACAAAACCGGTCTATAACCTCAACGCGATCTGATTGGCCGAGGCGTCTGGTAGCGGAGCGTACCTTCCGGGGACGCACTGGCGCATCTGCAACAGGTACGCCAGCACGTCCCGGATTTGATGGTGAAAGGGACTTCGTTGCAGGCGGTCCTGTTGCCGACGGATGGACAGGTCAATGCTGGACCCGTGTCACTATGGGACCATGGGGCTCCGCTTTGGGTTCACGGCTGAGTTCGGCTATCGGACGGCGGGTCGGGATTTCTGCGAAATGCTCTTCCAGGTAGGGGTATTCGCGGTCGACCTTCTCTTTTTTTACCTCGCTGGAGATGATCAGGCCCTCGTCCTGGAGCTGGATATCGGAGGTCGGTACGGCAATGTGCAGGACACCCAGACCCAGAAAGCCGGCAACTTTCACCACCACATAGGGTCGGCGGCTCTGCTCGTCAACGACGATCTTTTTCACCTTGCCGAGGTCTTCATCGAATCGTGTGTAGACATCGCGTTTGATGAGCTGCGCAGGTGCCATGGCGTGCAGGTCGCGGCCTGGAGCTGGAGCGGAATCGGGAGCTGCTGCGTGTACCCCGCCCGACAGGGCGGTCAATGCCCCGACGATCAGCCAGAGTTTCATGGGTCAGACCTCCGTGTCTTTTCCGTTACCGGCAGTTTAGAACAGTATCGTTTTCGTGCGTCCGGTCAGGGCGCCAGCCCCGGAACCGGTTGTCCGCTCCGCCAGCAGGAAAGAGTTTGACCGCAGTAGGTCAGTCTGTTCTCGGACAGGCTCCTGGTGGTCCATGCGGAAAATAGTGCAACGCTCAGCCGGTCTCACAAGCGCCCTCGGCAAGGCGAAGGAGCCGTAGCCAATTCAAGCGACTGCAACGCAGCCGAGGGGGCTTGTGAGCCGGCCCGAAGTCAGCCCCTCTAATGGGCCAATGCTGCGTTGCGGCCCCCGTCCATGGGGGCCAACCTTCGGGCCCAGCCTACGGTTGTCCAAATCCGCTCCCGGCGGATTTGTGCGCTGATTGGGCCGCTCCTGCGCATCCTTGCGCTCGCGGTATTCGTGCATCCCTGCACATCAAAGGGCGCGCTGGTCCTGTCGTCGGCGATGTAGGTCGGGCTTTAGCACGTCGGAACCCGATTACGGCCTAAAGGCCGACCTACAGGCATCCGGCCCCGGTGCGCCATTCCCTGCGCAGCGCGCCTTGCCTTGGTGCATTAGTGGGGCTCTGAGTGCCACACTATTTTCCGCATGGACCACTAGGCTCGGCGACAGGCCTCTCCGGGCTCAGAGGCGGCGGAGGTGGGGCCCCCGATGTCACATCCCACACAGGCCGAACGTTGGCGAATGGTCCCGATTTGCATCCGTCTGCGCCGAATCAGCTGTTGGAACAACCGTTGGGCAAGGATATCATCGGGGCTCCCACGGGATTCCCTGGTCGCCCGGTCGAACAGTTGATGAAGTTCTTCCAAATCGGCTTTCAGTTGTGCTTCGGTCCAGTTCCGGTTAGTCATAAGCATCCTGCCGTTGTTGTCCGTAACGGTTCCTAACGCAGAAGTATTGTCGAACTCAGCGAATTTTTCCTCCTGATCGCCGTTAGAAATGGATAATTGCTCCTAACTTGTTGTTTTTGCGTTAACCCGCTGGCGAACAAAAACATCGTTGTTCGGATTCGATGGGGCGTGACTCTATAGTGCTGCACGGCCAGGGGGTGGGAACTGCAGGTCTGCAGATGGAGCCGCAAGGAAAGTGACGATTACCGGCTGCCGGCGCACCACAAGCTTTCTTCCAGAAAGGAGCCAATCTCGCCTGCGGAGAGTGCACGTGAAAAGTAGTGGCCCTGAACCAGTCGACAGCCGACAGTACGCAGCAGGTCTGCCTGGATCCCGGTCTCCACTCCTTCGGCGATCACCTCCAGCCCCAGACTGTCGGCCAGGGCGACGATCGTGGCGACGGTCTCCTTGCCGCCGCTAACCAGTCGGCTGACAAAGGCGCGGTCCACTTTGAGCACCGTGACGGGGAACCGGTGCAGATAACTCATCGCAGAGTAGCCGGTCCCGAAGTCGTCGATGCACAATCCAACCCCGAGATCGCGCAGCGCATGCAGGCGGCTGCTGACATCCTCGTTGTCCAGCAAGGTACTTTCGGTCAATTCCAGTTTGACGGTTTCCGGGCTCAGCTGCAGCTGCTGGAGCAGTTTGGCAACGGTTTCTGATAGTGATGCCTCCGTAAACTGCATGGGGGAGACATTGATGCTCATGCTCAGCCATGGGTCGAACTGCGCCTGCCATTTCTGCAGTTGCCGACACGCCTCCTTGAGCACCCAGCGTCCGATGGGAACGATCAGTCCGGATTCCTCCGCGACGGGGATGAAATCCAGCGGGGAGAGTTGGCCACGCTCAGGATGCATCCACCGCAACAGGGCCTCGAAGCCGTATACGCGCCCGTTGTTGAGATTGATGATCGGCTGATAGGCGAGGTGTAACTCTCCACGATCAAGCGCCCCCCGCAGATCGTTTTCCAGCTGCAGCTGACTCAGCACCTTCAGGTGCATTCCTGTTTCGAATACGGCGTAACGGGCTTTACCCTGCAGCTTGGCCTGGTACATGGCAGTGTCGGCGTCGCGCAACAATTCCTCACCGCGGCTGTAGCCGGTGCTGTTACGGCTCCAGGCGATGCCAATCGAGCAGGTTGTCGTCACTCTCTGTGCACCCACGGAAACCGGCCGTGAAAGCATATCGATGATCTGTCGAGCGAGCTCCTCTGCGGTTTCCAGCTCCTCGATATCCTCGACCAGTACGGCAAATTCGTCACCACCGAGCCGGGCCACGGTATCGTCGGGGCGAACGCATTCAGCCAGCCGCCGGCCGGTGGTCACCAGCAGTTCGTCACCGGCCAGGTGTCCAAGCCCGTCATTGATGAGCTTGAAGCGGTCCAGGTCGAGGAACAGAACGGCGAAGCGATAGTGGGACACCCGTTGCGCCCGGCGCACGGCGATATCGAGGTGGTCCAGGAACAGAGCGCGGTTGGAGAGTCCGGTGAGGGCATCATGGAATGCATCGTGACGCAGCTGCTCTTCGGCCACTCGACGTTCGGTGACATCCGACAATGAACCGGCAAGACGGTAGGGTTTGCCCGTTTCATCCCGGACTGCCAGTCCACGGGCGAGTACCCAGCGATAGGCTCCATCCTCGTGCCACACCCGGTGTTCACTGGCGAAGTGGGCACTGGCATCGGCCAGGTGAGCCTCGAGGTCGGCGGTCACCTCAAGGCGATCCTGCGGGTGGATTCGTTCCAGCCAGTGCTCGGGTGATGCCGTGTGTTCCTGCTGCTTCAGCCCGAGCAGGTCCTGATAGCGCTCGGAGTAGTAGACCCGATCTGTGACAAGATTCCAATCCCAGAGCCCGTCATTCGCGCCCCGGGCTGCCAAGGCGTACCGCTCTTCGCTTTCCCGAAGTGCATGTTCAGCCTCCACTTGGTCACTGATGTCGCGAATGTAGGCGGTAAACAGCGGTCGTTCGGTACGCTCCACATGGGTGATGGCCAACTCCACGGGAAATGTTTCACCATCGGCACGCAACGCGGTGGTCTCTATACGTCGTCCCATGACCTTTGCCTCGCCATTTGCCAGGTAGCGCCGTAGTCCCTGGCGGTGGTATTCGCGCAAATGGGGTGGGATCAGCATTTCTGCTAACTCCCGGCCGATGATCTGGTTACGGCTGTATCCGAACACCCGTTCGGCAGCGGGATTGAACTCCAGTACCCGATCGTCACCATCAATGGTGATGATGCAGTCAAGGGCGGAATCGAGGATAGCGCGTTTACGCGCTTCTCCCTGGCGCACCTGTTCGAGAGCGCTGACACGCCCGTGGTCATGAACCTGCAGGCGCCGTCCTCCTACACCGATACCGATGAGTCCGAGCAGCCACAGGAACGTGAAACTGACATTTCGCTCGAACTGTTCCTTCTGCTCCCGAGCCAGATAACCCTCCATGGGGACACTGATGCTGACGCCGCCGTTGATCTCGCCTACCTCGAAGCCTTGCTGACCATGGCACAGCAGGCACTCCTCCTGAATCACCATCGGCCGCATCAGGCGTAGAAACGGCTGTCCGTTGAACTGTGTAAATTCGTGGATTTGTTCAGCACCTTCACGCAATTGTGCCAGAGCGTTGCGTTCCCACGGGTCCGGCGCGTTTTCGGGGCGCAGGGGCTGTAAACCGGTAATCCGGCCGGCCACGCCATAGAGCTTGCTAAAGCGAGTTTCGATCTGGCGGATGGTGCTGGCGGGGTTTAGCAGTGTAAAGACCTGCCCGGACGGAGACTTGATGATCTGTTCGGGGACATGGGCCAGGTAGGGATTGGGTGGGTTCTCTTCGGTGACTGGTACGTAGATTCGGCCATGGGAGTTGACCCATTGGCGGAATGCCTGATCCTTGTCGAAGTGGATATTTCCTTCGCTGAAGGCCAAATCCTCAGTGATACGCCTGTCCTGGTGCGAATCCCACAACACCAGCACGATAATTGTGACCGTCCAGGCCAACGCCAGAATCGCCGCGTAGCGGACAACATGGGATCGGCTGGTTTTCAATGGCGGTGGCGACATGCGGATATCATTACTGCCGGGTTGAGAGTAGGGCAGGTGAGAGAGCGATTACTCGACTTCGAACGAGAGAGTTCCCTAGGTTTTTCTCAGGCGCCTGGTCGTGGCGGTGAGACGGGATCCGGCGAGGGCAGGGAAACTGAATCCGGAGATTCGGGTCGATCTCCGGCAACCCGGGGAAGGGAGGGGGCGTACCGCGGCCCCTGAGGTGTTTTCACGAGGTTTTTTCAAAGTGGCCGATGAAACCGCATGCCGTGCCAGTTGCCGATTTTTGCCGCCGTTTACCCTGTTATTGCTTTTACACCGGTACATCCAGGCAGTTCCCTATCTGCGACTATTGGCTTTATTATCCTCACGTGCCCTTTCAGGTCAAGCCAGATAAAGCCTGGAGCAGGGCCAACGTGTCACACTTCTGCGTCGGCGACAGGGATTGCTCGGCCGCGCCGGGCGTTGTGGGGATCACGAGCCGACCCGGTTCTTGCCACCTCGTTTTGCCCGGTAGAGCCCGGCGTCGGCAATGCTGATGAGATTGACGGGGGAATACTGGCGGCTGCCCTGGTTGGTGGCGACTCCCAGGCTCATGGTGATGCGCAGTTGATGCTCCTCGCACTGGAAGAGTGTATCGGCGACGGCCTCACGGATGCTCTCGGCTACCACCCGGGCGCCCTTTTCGTCAGTGTCCTCCAGCAGCAACAGAAACTCTTCGCCACCAAACCGGTAGGCGGAATCACTGGTGCGTATGAACCGCTGCAGGATCTCGGCGCTGCGCCTCAGAATACAGTCTCCGGCGACGTGACCGAATTGGTCGTTGACCTGCTTGAAATCATCCAGGTCCGTCAGGATCACGGAGATCGGCCGTTGACTCAATACGGAGAGTCGAAGCTTCTGCCGGATATTGTCTTTCATGGTCTGGCGATTGAGCAGGCCGGTCAGCGGGTCACGGACCATGTGCCGCATCTTGTAATTGGCAATGAATACAGTCACCAGATGGGTCAGGGTCAACAGGTGTTTGCTGATGGTGGTGAACATCACCAGCACCTCGGTATAGTGCCCCGTCTTGATGAAATAGAAGATGTTTCGTGCGTCGGTAAAGATGCGTCGATTCAGATCGAACAGTTTGATCCGATCCTCGTCACGGACAATGTAGCGTGCAGCATCGTCGCTCAGGATCCATTCGATGAACTCCGAATTGTCCATCTCCAGATCCGGCAGGATATCCTCGTCTTCCCTTTCGATGGCCCGCAACATCCGGTTCAACCAGGAGAGACGCTTCATGAGTAGTCCCGAAAGACTCTCCCGCGACTCCTGCATATGCTCGATAAAGACTTCCAGATTGGCCTTGTCCTCTTCCAGCATACAGTCCAGATATCCCCTGGCGGTGTAGTTCTTGACCTTGTGGAAAAACTGGAACACCTGTTCGGCCGAACAGTTGGTGTTGTCGGGCATCCTGGAGACCACTGCGTAAAATTGTTCGGCCAGAAAATCGATGCCGACGGAGAAGTCGGGATAGGGAACGAAGATACGATGATGGAGGTGCCCCAATTCCCGGTAGCGGGTCTTCAGGTGTGCTTCGTCTTCGTACAGGGCCGCGCGCAGATGTTCCCTCTGGCGGACCACCAGGCTTCGGACTTCGTTGTCGTTACGAAAAAAGACCGAGAAGTGACGGTCCGACATCAGGCGTTCATAAAACGCCTCGAAGATCGACTCGAGGTGTTCATTGAAGGGCTCCAGAGAGTGCGCCAGGGGGCGGGTGTCACTCATCGCCGGATCCCGAGTAGCGAAGACGAAATCCTTTCATCTCCCGAGTTTAGCAGTGCTCGGTTCGGCCCCACGTGGATATCGACCGGTTTGGCCGAAGTCTGACCGGCACGGATAAGTCTAAAGTTATACGGAGACCAAACCCGGGTTGCCGGCAGTAAGGGCACGCCCGGACAGACTTTATTCGTAGGAGGGGACAAAGCAGAATGCGGGGACAGGAGCCCCAACTACCGGATTCCACTCATATTGAATCGGAGAGGGATGATTTTCCTGGTCGCCCCCCCGATCTGCAACGCTTTCGTCCGCGGTTCATTCTCGCGTTCGTCGGAGCCGTAATCCTGCTGGCGTTGGCGGCGTATGGGATCTGGAACCAGCAGCACACTGAAGCCTTGGAGCAGACCTGGGCGGAGCTGGATGCCGTCGTCAGTAACAAGTCGCAGCAGGTTACCATCTGGCAGGAAGATCGGGTCAGTGACATGCAACTACTGCTCGAGCGGGAGTCCTTTCGCCGGACGGCACTGCAGTTGCTGGACGGAGAAGACATTTCGCTGCAGCAGGAGGGGAACCTGACCGAATCCCTCCAGGCCCTCGCCGAGCAGGACCGTTATGAGACCGTGCAGATAGTGGCTGCCGACGGGACGGTAGTGGTGGAGGCGGGAGAGGTGCGCGGGGGCCGGTTTTCAGAAGACGTGGATCGGACGGTGGAGAGCAGGCAGGTCTATTTCAGCAACTACAGGCGCACGGATGGGGGCGACCAGCCGGTTCGGTTCACGCTTTCCATTCCGCTCCTCAAGGGGAATGCCGTTGCCGGTGTATTGATCGTGCACATCGTACCCTACGTACATTTTTATCCTCTCCTGACCGCCTGGCCCACTGCAAGCCCTACTGCAGAGCTGCTGCTGGTGAGCGCCGATAATGGGCAGGTGGTTTTTATCAGCCAGCTACTGGAGGCGGAGGCGCCGCTGGCCTTGCCCCGGGATACTCCGGGAATAGTAGGGGCACAAGCCATTCTGGAGGAGGGGTTTTTCAGTGGTGTGGACTATCGAGGTGAGCCGGTCCTTGCCGCAACCCGTCCGGTCCGATTCAGCCCGTGGGCCCTTGTGGCCAAGATCGATCAAAAGGAAGTGTTTGCACCCATAGATGAACTGGCCTTTCACCTGACGGGCATCTTTCTTCTGATACTGCTGGGTATGACGGTCGCTGCCGCGTCCTGGTGGCGAAAGCAGCAGGCCGACTTCCGTGCGTTTCGCTACTGGACGGCACTGCGAGAAAGGGCGCTGGCCCGGCACTTTGATTACCTCACCAAATACGCCAACGACATCATACTGCTCACCGACAACCGCGGCCGTATCGTGGAAGCCAATGATCGGGCTGTGGAGACCTACGGGTACGGGCGTGACGGGTTGCTTGGTCGGCACTGGGGGGACCTGTGTCACCAGGGTGTAACCCCGCTCAACCGGGTGAGCGGCGAACCCCCGACGCCCGGTGAGGCGGAGCGGTATGAAAACGTTCACTGGAGAGCCGACGGCAGTGAATTCCCGGTGGAAGTTAGTGCTCGCGCCATTCAGGTGGAAGAGGCCGTCTACCTGCAGGCGATTGTTCGCGACATTACCGAACGTAAAACGGCAGAGGCGCGGATCCGTCACCTGACCAATCTCTATGCGGCACTCAGTGAAACCAATCAGGCGATTGTGCGGGAGCGGGACCGGGAGTACCTGCTGGCGGACATCTGTCGTATTGCTGTCGACTACGGCGGCTTTCGCGTTGCCTGGATTGGCATGCGGGAGGATGAGCGGCTCTACACGGCCGCTTCTTATGGGGACATTGCACCCTGTAGTGATCTGGTTCTTTCACTGGAGGCGGAGGTAACGGGCATTCCCAGACTGATCCTGGGTGCAATGCGTGAGGATGCGCTGCAGTTCAGTAACGACTTCGGAGCAGAGCCGGCTGCCGTGGACGGACAGGTATTAGTGGCGGCGGGGGGGCTGCGTTCGGGGGCCGCGTTGCCCTTGCGCCAAGGTGGCCAGCCGGTGGGTGTGCTCGCCGTTTGTGCGCGGGAGAGCGGCTTTTTCGATGCGGAGCTGCTGGAGTTGCTCAACGAAATGGCGCTCGACATCTCGTTTGCATTCGACAGCTTTCAGCTTGAGGCGAACCGCCGTCAGGCCGAGGCAGCGCTGCGCGAGAGTGAATATCGCTACCGGCAACTTTTCAACAACATGAACAGCGGAGTGGCCGTTTTCCAGTACCGGCCGGAGCGTGACGATTTCGTCTTCTCCGATGTCAACAAGGCTCTGGAGCGCATCGAGGGAGCCAACCGGGTTGATGTGATTGATCGTTCACTGGCGGACGCGTTTCCCGGGGCCGATGCGATAGGAATACCTTCCGCTTTGCGCAGGGTGTGGCAGAGCGGAGAGCCACTACATCTTGAGCCCCAATTTTACCGGGACGACGACACCCGGGGCTGGCGCGAAATCTGGCTCTACCGTCTGCCCACAAACGAGGTGGTAGTGGTTTATGACGATGTGACCGAACAGATCGAGGCAATGCGGGCACTCCGCAGCAGTGAGGAGCGGTTGCGACTGGCACTGGAAGGTTCCCGGGACGGTTTCTGGGATATCGATTTCGAAACTGGCCAGAGCTACTTCAGTGAGCGCTTCACCGAGCTGTTTGGTTATGCACCGGATGAGCTGAACAAAGACCTGGGAAGTTGGGAGCAGCTTATCCATCCCGAAGATCTTCCGCAGGTGAAGGCGGCACTGGAAGCGCACCTCAAGGGCGAGGTGCCGCAGTACCGCTCGGAGCACCGGATACAGACCAAATCGGGACGGGTGGCATGGGTGCTGGCCCGTGGCCTGGTCGTGCGCAGGGGGCGGGATGGGCGGCCACTGCGAATGGCCGGTACGCTTATTGATATCACGGAACGCAAGCAGGTCGAAGAGCGGTTGCGGCTGTGGGCCAAGGTGTTCGAGTCGAGTAGTGAGGGGATATTCATTACCGATGCCGAGCGGCGAATCGTCCTGGTGAATGATGCCTTCAGCCGTGTAACCGGCTATTCGCCGGCTGAAGCGATTGGGCACGATCCCCATTTCCTCTCTTCCGGTCGCCACGACCACGCGTTTTTCCAGGCCATTTGGGAAACCATCGACGAGGTGGGCCATTGGCAGGGTGAAATCTACGACCGTCGCAAAGATGGTGAGATCTATCCCGAGTGGATGGCAATCAGCGCCGTCCACGATGAGCAGGGGAAAGTGATCAACTATGTGGCCATGTTCTCCGATATCAGCGAACGAAAGGAGGCCGAGGCGCGCATCGATTTTCTCGCCCGCCATGATCTGCTGACGGGCCTTCCCAACCGTCGCCTGCTACGGGAATGGCTTGAGCAGGCCATCGCCCACGCAAGCCGGGAGGGGTATCGAATGGCGGTATTGACGGTGGGAGTGGATCACTTCAAAACCATCAATGAATCGTTGGGCCACGGTGCCGGCGATCAAATCTTGCGGGAGCTTGGTGAAAAGTTGCCCGGCTGCACCGCCTCCGACGATATCGTCGCCCGCGGTGGCGGCGATGAATTCATCGTCACGCTCTCTCGGATAAAGGAACCCACTGATGCCGTGAACTTCGCCAACTGCGTCAGGGATACCCTTTCCACTCCTTTCGGAATTGACGGCACGGATGTGCGGATGACCACCAGTATTGGCGTCAGTGTCTATCCGGACGATGGCAATGACGTGGAGGTGCTTATCCGTAATTCGGGTGCAGCGCTTTATCATGCCAAGGCGCAGGGCCGTAACAATATGCAGTTCTTTATCCCCGAGTTGAATGCACGGGCCAGGGATCGGTTGGTCCTGGAAAACAACTTGCGAACCGCGGTTGAGCGGGATGAACTGACCCTCTACTACCAGCCACAGGTGAATACCGTGACCCAGCAGTTGGTCGGCGTGGAGGCCTTGCTGCGCTGGCGCCGCAAGGAAGGGATTGTCATGCCGTCCGATTTCATTTCAGTCGCCGAAGAGAGTGGCACCATGGTGGCCATCGGGGAGTGGGTTCTGCGCGAGGCGTGTCGGCAGCAGCGTGTCTGGGCCGATGATGGTGTGCACATTACCATGGCCATCAATGTCTCGGCCGTCCAGTTTCATCGACCTGATTTTCCGGATCTGTTTGCCCGTATCCTGCGGGAGACGGGTGCCGATCCGGCCTGCATCGAGGTGGAAGTCACTGAAGGAATGTTGATGCGCGACGTGGAGACGACGATCCGTACCCTGGAACGCTTGAAAGCGATGGGGCTGGGGCTGTCGATCGATGATTTCGGAACCGGATACTCCAGCCTGAGTTATCTGCGCCGTTTTCCTATCGACCGGCTGAAGGTGGACCAGTCGTTCGTGCGTTCCATGGAGCTGAACCCCGCCGACCTTACCATCACCGAGGCCATCATAGGTTTGGGAAAGAACCTCGGTCTCCGGGTTATTGCCGAGGGGGTGGAGACCGGCTCGGAGTTCTCGCTGCTGCGCGGACTGGAGTGCGAGGACGTGCAGGGGTACTACTTCGCCAGGCCGATGCCCGCCAAGGCACTAAGTGGCTGGCATCGTGAATTCACCTCCCGGCATGGAAAACCCCACTAGGGCACTGCTGGTAAGCCAGCACGGTTCTGTTCGCGAACCGTTTTATGCGCTGACAAGGCGCAACGAGTGGCTGTGGTTGCCATGAGCGAGCTGTAGCTCCAGCAGACAAAGCGGCCGCGAGCCCGAAGGTTTGGATTGAAGAGACGGCCCTCAACAGAAAGGGCGCCCGGAGGCGCCCTTGTGAAGCGTGGTGGTCAGTTGTTCTAGCTCGCCTGTGCGGCTTTCCGTTCGAACCACTTGGCGGCCTCTTCGTCCCATCCATCCATGCGGATGTAGGGATTTTCACGCGGCCGCTGGATCATATTGGGATCCAGATCGAGGCCGATGCCCTCGAGGAAGTTGACCAGGCCGATACGCTCGATCATCTCGCCGGTACGCTCGTGCTCCAGGGCGTTCTCCGCGAAGAAGTCGATGATATCGCCGGCAATCTCCTCCAGCTTTTCATACTGCTCATCGCTGTCGAGTTTCATGAACGGGATAACGACGGTTCCCATCAGGTCGCCGATTTTCAGTGTACGCTTACCGCCGATAAGCACCGAAACGCCTTTGTCGTCGCCGGGAGAGAGCGCCTTGGTGAGGACGTTGATGCAGTGCATGCAGCGTACGCAATCCTGATTCTTGACCTCCAGGGTGTCGTCGTCGTTAATGGACAAGGCCTGGGTAGGGCAGCGGGAGATGACATTGTCGACGAGCCACTTGTGGCCCTTGGCTTCGACATAGTTCTTGAACTCACCCTGGTCGACCTTCATGTCGTCGCGCCAGGTACCGATAATGGCCATATCGGCTCGCTGGATGGAATTCATGCAGTCGTTACCGCAGCCCGAAACCTTGAACTTGAACTTGTAGGGCAGAGCGGGGCGGTGCATGTCGTCCAGGAAGGCATTGACCAGCATGCGGTGGATACGCTGCTCGTCGGCACACGAGTGTTCACAACGGGCGGAACCGACGCAAGACATACCGGTACGCACGGCGGGACCGGCACCACCGAGGTCGAAGCCCATCTCATTCAGCTCATCGAAGGCGGGCTGAACGTTTTCCGTGGTGCAGCCCTGGAACATGATATCCCCGGACTGTCCGTGGAAGGCGATCAAGCCGGATCCGTACTGCTCCCAGATATCGCACATCTTGCGGATGGTCTGGGTGTCGTAGTGCATGCCGGCAGGTGGTTGTACACGCAGCGTATGGAATTCTGCCGCGTCGGGGTAGAGCGGAGTTCCTGCATCGTTTTTGAGTTCGGTAAAACGCGGAATGATACCGCCGCCGTAGCCGAGTACCCCGACCGTTCCGCCTTTCCAGTAGCCTTTCTTGGTTTCGTAGGAGGTCTCCAGCTGTCCGAGCAGGTCGACCATCATGTTGTTGTCGTCGGCCAGTCGCTTCAGGCTGGTTACGAAGCTGGGCCAGGGGCCACTTTCCAGCTGATCAAGCATGGGTGTTTCGTGCATCTTCTTAGCCATATCCATCTCCCATAACGGTAAACGTGTTTTCCCAAGCCGTCCGGGTCTCCTCCCCGCGGCAGCAGTAGGTAGACCCACTCTTAAAATGACTCTAGTAAAGTAGACTAGATTGCTCGGGAATTAGTGCAATAGTCCAAAAGGGATAGGAGCCGTTTACCCTGGCTCTGGATCTGGAGCGGAATCGCATTGATGGCAGTGGAGGAAGGGACCATTGCCATGGGTTCTTCTTTTGGATTAACAGAATCCGCGTTGGATCAATGGAAGTGCCCTATAATTGGAGGAAACTCCGACAGCCCCATTCAGGGAGGAGGCGTCATGCAATTGCCGTTGGAAATCACGTTTCGCGATATGGAACCGTCTCCGGCCATCGAGCAGCGCATACGGCAAAAGGCGTCCAAGCTGGACCGCTACTTTGATCGGGTGATGAGTTGCCGGGTGATGGTGGAGGCACCCCATCGCCACAAGCACAAGGGCAAGTTGTATCACGTGCGGGTCGATGTGACAGTCCCCGATGGGGAGCTGGTCGCGAGCCGCAGCCCGGACGAGCATCACCGTCATACCGATATGAATGCGGTGATTCGGGACGCCTTCGACGCCATCTACAAGCAACTGGATGGCTACGTGGGCCGGTTACGCAATGACGTCAAGCTGCATGAGCCGCCACCCCACGGTCGTGTGACGGAACTGTTTGACGATCACGGCACTATCGACGCGGCTGATGGAAGGCTGATCTATTTCCATCGCAATTCGGTCGTGGATGATGCCTTCGAGCATCTGAAGGTGGGGTCCGAGGTATGGTTTGCCGAAGAAAAGGGCGAAGAGGGACCCCAGGCCTCCACCGTGCATGTGCTGGACCACCACCACATCTACGAAGATCCCACCCACAAGCACCCGAATCTCTAACCACGGGGTGCACGGGAGAACACGGGGAAATTACTGATACCACAGAGGTAAAAATAGTAGTCCTCTGTGACCTCTGTGGTTAAAATTCTTTGACTCCGTGTGCCCCGTAGCCCCCCGCGGTTAGCATCGCCCCTCGCCTTCTATCTCGTATCTCCTATCGGTTAGAATGACTGCTTTGTCGTCAGGTGGGCTGAACGATGTTGCAGGCGCTTGCCATCGCCGGCGGCGGTGCTATCGGGGCACTGCTGCGGTTCTGGGTATCCGGATGGGTCTATAATGCCGTTGGGCGCGGTTTCCCGTGGGGCACGCTGGCCGTCAATATCATCGGTTCCCTGGCCATGGGATGGTGCTTTATCTGGCTGGTGGAGCGCTCGGTGCTGGCGCCGGAGTGGCGAGCCTTCCTCATGGTCGGGATTCTGGGGGCCTTCACCACCTTCTCCACCTTTTCCATCGAGACCATCCACCTGCTTGAAGGCGGTGAGCCGCTCAAGGCATTCGGCAACGTGGCATTCAGTGCGGTACTCTGCGTCGCAGCCGCCTGGGCAGGGGTATTGGCAGGGAGGCAGTGGCTATGAAGGGTACCGAAGTGACCATCGCACGGATCTATCTCAGCGAGGGCAACAAGCAGGCCGAGGTATTGCTCAAACGGCTGCACGATTGGGAACAGGTTCGCGGCGTCACCATTTTTCGGGGCATTGCCGGATACGGTGAATCCGGAAAAATCCATACCAGTAAATGGGTCGACCTCTCTCTGGACTTGCCGGTAGTGGTGGAGTTTTTCGATACGCCCGAGAAGATGGAGGCCATCATCGACCACCTGGGCGACACCATCAAACCCGGCCACATGCTCACCTGGAACGCCCGGGTCAACGAATAAAAACCATGGGGTGCACGGGGGTTTAAAAACATTCTTTCACCACAGAGGGCACAGAGATCACGGAGGACTACAAAGACCATTTCAACCTCTGTGTCCTCTGTGGTTATCAGTAATTCCCCGTGGTTAAACCAAAACAGAAAAGGTAAGAAATGCTGGATCCGAGACTGTTGCGTAGTGAACTGGAAGAAGTCGCCCGGAAGTTGAAGGGCCGGGGCTTCGAACTGGATACCGATGCCATCGCTGGTCTGGAGACGGAGCGCAAGGCGATCCAGACAAGGACCCAGGAACTCCAGAACGAGCGCAACCAGAGCTCCAAAGCCATTGGTCAGGCGAAGGCCGAAGGAAAGGATATTCAGCCGCTGCTGGATGCGGTAGCCGATCTGGGCGACAAGCTGAAATCGGCCGAGTCGCGTCTTTCGGAGATACAGCAGGAGCTCGACGGCATCCTCATGGGAGTGCCGAACCTGCCCGACGAGTCGGTGCCCGAGGGGCGCAGTGAAGAGGACAACGTCGAGGTCCGCCGCTGGGGGCAGCCGCGCGAGTTCGGATTTGAGCCAAAGGACCATGTGGATGTGGGTCATGCCCTGGGCCAGATGGACTCCGACACCGCCGCCAAGCTGACCGGTTCCCGCTTTACGGTGATGACCGGACCCCTGGCTCGCCTGCATCGGGCGCTGATTCAGTTCATGCTCGACCTGCAGACGGGCGAGCACGGTTATCGCGAGACCTACGTCCCCTACATGGTCAATGCCGACAGCCTGCGCGGTACCGGCCAGCTGCCCAAGTTTGAAGAGGAGCTGTTCAAACTGGAGGGTGATTTCGGCTATTACCTGATTCCGACCGCTGAGGTTCCAGTCACCAACATGGTCCGGGACCAGATCCTGGCCGCCGACGAATTGCCGCTCAAGTTCGCCTGCCATACCCCCTGTTTCCGCTCGGAGGCGGGCTCCTACGGCAAGGATACTCGCGGCATGATCCGTCAGCATCAGTTTGAAAAGGTCGAACTGGTTCAGATTGTCCGTCCCGATCGTTCGTTCGAGACCCTGGAGGAACTGACCAGCCATGCCGAAGAGGTCCTCAAGCGCCTCGAGCTGCCGTATCGCATGATGAACCTCTGCGCCGGCGATATCGGCTTCTCCGCGGCCAAGACTTATGACCTGGAGGTCTGGCTGCCGGGCCAGGGCAAATATCGCGAGATCTCCTCCTGCTCCAACTTCCTCGACTTCCAGGCCCGCCGCATGCAGGCCCGCTGGCGCAATCCCGGGGAGAAAAAGCCGCAGCTGGTGCACACCGTGAACGGTTCCGGCCTCGCCGTCGGCCGCGCCCTGGTAGCCGTTATGGAGAACTACCAGGATGAAGGCGGTCGCGTAGCCATCCCCGCTGCCCTCCAGCCCTACATGGGCGGCGCCAGCCATATTGAACCGAATCGTTAACAGTTGTCCCTGATGGCTACCGCGGCTTTGGTGGACTCTGTTGGGCTTATACGTACGTGGAGAGCCTTGCTCCCGATCCTGTCAGCCCAATTCAGAAATGTTCTCTTATAAGCATTTCAGAAGCGCCCCCTTCTGGAAGCGTGCCTACCGCTGACCGATCTGTGCCGGGTGCTTTGACCAAGCGTCTCTAAGGAAATCCCCAAAGGCAGCGATTCGCTGCTTATCGCTTCCTTGATGGGGCATCCGCACGGCGGCTGGGGCTCTAACGAAGCCTATGACGGGCGGAGTGGGGTGGCTTGGCTCTACCGGGAGACCTTCCGCCTTGAGCCGCGAGCGAACGATTAGATGAACCTGGTGGCGAAGATTGGTGGCACAGCGCCTTCCGTGCGGTGGCGTTGACCTATACGCAGGCCACGTGGGTTAAGATGATCACGGTTGGGGGATTGAATACATGCGTGGATTGTTGATGGTTTTGGTGCTGGTTGCATCGCCAGCAAGTGCTGTATTGACGCCGCAAGTAGAGTTGGACGTTACGGTGGTCGACGAAGATGGAGTTCCGGTAGAGGGTGTCTCAGTACGGGGTGACTTTTTGGGCGTGGTTTCCGGGGATGGCCATGTCGAGCGACAAGTCACGGATGAAAAAGGCTATGTCAAACTACTTGGGCGGTCGTTTTTTCCGGTACGGGTGAAGGCAGGCAAGATTGGGTATTACCGAAGCAGGGTGGAAGTGAATACGCGGGAAGTAGTCAATGGTAAAGAGGTTTTTCGTGACCGAGAAGTGACCATAATGCTCCGTGAAAAGCGCAATCCAATACCGCTGTACGCCATCAAGTATTCGGGAGAGATTCCCGTGGCCGAGGAGTGGGTGGGGTTTGATCTGCAAAAGGCTGACTGGGTTTCCCCCCATGGAAAGGGTGTCTCGTCGGATTTTCTGTTTCGTTATGAGGGTGAGTTTGCAGGCATCAATGATGCACATGGAGAACTAAAGTTGCGATATCCCAATGAAGATGACGGGATGCAACAGATCACTCGTTTGTACTCGAATAGCAGTTTCAAAACACCTTATGAGGCGCCTGTCAGCGGATATTCGTCGAAAGCGATGAAGTGGTTCCAGGCGATTGGCTATGACATGGACCGGCGATTAGTCCCCAACGAAGCGAAAACCTACTTCCTTCGTATCCGAACGATCTCCTCGGAAGAAGGAGAAATCGAAAGTGCTCTCTATGGCAAGCTATATGGCGACATTCAGTACTCCCTGAGGAGTCTCCGTGGCGGGGTATCGAGCATTAAATTTATGTATTATCTGAATCCGACCCCCAATGACCGAAACTTAGAATTCGCCGTCGGGGAAAATCTTTTCAAAGACCTCAAGCATGAACAGCAGGTAAGAGAGCCTTAACGGCTTTCGCAACCGATGTTTTTCATCTTGCCGAGAAGGCAAGTTGTACGCTACAAAGGCCCTGATTGCCCAAAAATAGAAGCACATGAAGCCCCCTTTCCCACCTGTCCATCCGTAAACAGGAAGACCTGCAGCGCCTCGTCACTCTCATCCGCGAGGGCTGCCCAGCGGTGCAGTTCGTCATCCTTTTCGGTTCCTATGCCCGTGGGGACTGGAAGGAGGCGGCGGCCCTGAAGCCCGACCGGTGCTTGGGTCACGCCTCGGACTACGACATCCTGGCGGTCACGGAGGAGTTCGAGCCGTGAGATGCACTGGAGTGGCAGCCATACGCCTTCATCACCGGGCACAAGCTGCGCGAGCGGCTGAGCTTTGTCTCCGGCGATGTGACCGTTGCCGCCCATAGCCTCGGGAACATGGTCGCCTCCAGTGCCATCGCCAAAGCGGACTTTCCCGCGACCCGTTACTACATGATCAATGCCGCCGTTCCGATTGAGGCCTACGCCCATTCGCAAGCCAATGGACGGGACGGTAACGAAATGGTTGGGTTGATGACCGAAGATAGCTGGTAGCCGTACCGCGGCTTGGATGGCTCAGATAAGCTCTTCGCTGACAAGTGGCACACGTTGTTTACCGATGCCCGGCAGGCCCTCACCTGGGGTAATCGCTTCCGAGGTGCATTGGGGACGGAGACCTACAACTTCTACTCCAGCGGCGAGGACGTGGTCGAAAACCCCAACCCCAGTGAAAACGTCAACAGCAACGTCTGGGATGTGATTATTAAAGTGTTCACTTTTGACAACCAAAAAGGTCGGCACACGTGGGTGGCGCAGGAAATCGCCAAAGGCAGTGATTCGCTGCTTATCGCTCCCTTGATGGGGCATCAGCACGGCGGCTGGGGCTACAACGGAGCCTATGACGGGCAGAGTGGAGTGCTTTCGCTCGACAAAGAGACCTTCCGCCTTGAGCCGTTTTTCAGCCGGTTCGAGCCGGACGATGCGGTTTTCAGTTACACCGGCGATGTCCTCTTTGCTTCGGACCAGGACAGCGCGGCCGATACTGAAGCGGCCAAGCTGCACACACAGTTCAAGCTCTTGGCAGAAGCCATTCCGGCGAGATCGTTTGCGGCGGCGGCTAATCCCTTGGAGCCCTTGGATACCTTCGGGGAGAATAATTTCGACATGATGGGCTTCAAAAACCAAGGGCGCTGGACGACTGAGCGCCCGGTGGAATCCAATGGGATCCGTGCTTGGTGGCACAGTGACTTCCGGGCTGTGGCTTTAACCTATACGAGCCCGATGTGGGAGAAGATGATCGCCCTTGGAGGGCTTGGCGAATGAGATGGTTTGCGTTATTTCTGCTGCTTTTTCTTGAACCGGTTTGGGCATTTACAGCTCCGGTGGTGAGGATTGAGGTCACGGTGACAGACGAATCGGGAGCGCCTGTGCCGGATGCCAGGGTGGGGGCTGTCTATTACGGTGCCACAGATCACTATACCGATGTTGAATTGACTGACGAAAAAGGAATAGCTGTCGTTTCGGGGCGAACCGTCTATGCGGTGCCGTTTTCGGTATCGAAGCTGGGGTATTACCCCGGAGGAAAAAAAATAATGCCGCCGGCGGACGAAACAGAAGCGGGACCAAAAAAAGTTGCCGTAGTTCTGCGTAAAAAGCGCAACCTGATACCTCTGTACGCGATCAAGTATTCAGGCGAAATCCCCATCGCCGAGGAGTGGATTGGATTTGATTTGGAGAAGGCTGATTGGGTCTCTCCCTATGGGAAGGGTGTAATAACTGATTTTGAATTGATGTATGAAGGATACATGCGGAGCTTTTGGGATGCGAAAGGAACCTTGAAGCTGCGTTTTTCCAGTCAAGGTGACGGATTGATTGACGTGTCAGAGCAGGTATATGCAGCAAGCCGGATGAGGCTCTCGCACTTGGCCCCTCAGAGGGGTTATTCGGATGCCGAGAAGTGGTGGGCATTGGCTATGTCTGAAGACGTAGACGAAGAGCACAAACCGTCCCGACGAAAGCACTATTTCTTGAGAGTGCGCTCACGCACCAATGATGCCGGCGAGCTTGTCAGTGCTAATTATACGAAAATATACGGTGACATACGTTTCTTCTTTAAAACGAAAAAAGGAGGCGCTGCTGGTGTGGCGTTCGACTATTACTTCAATCCAACGCCTAATGATCGGAACTTGGAGTTTGCCGTCGGCAGAAATCTATTCGAAAACTTGGAGCATGAGCAGCAGGTAAGGGAGCCTTGATGGTTTCCGCTACCGGTGCGTTTTACCCAATCTTGCCGACAGAGCGAACAGTTACGCCTTAAATCGAAGCTAGCTGCCAGAAAATAGAAGCACATGCATCCATAGCCTCGGGAACATGGTCGCCTCTAGCGCCATCGCCAATGCGGACTTTCCCGCGACCCGTTACTACATGATCAATGCCGCCGTTCCGATTGAGGCCTACGCCAGCGATCAGTCCCATGGGTGGGACGGAGTGGAGATGCTTGGTCGCATGACAGAAGATTCCTGGAAGTCCTATCGGGAGCTGGACGGTTCGGACAAGCTCTTTGCGGACGGCTGGCATAACCTGTTTACCGATTCGCGCAAATCATTGACCTGGGCCGACCGGTTCCGGAGTGTGTTGGGCACCAAGACCTACAACTTCTACTCCAGCGGCGAAGATGTGGTCGAAAACCCCAACCCCAATGAAACCGTCAGCAGCAGCATCTGGGATGTGATTATTAAAGTGTTCACTTTTAACAACCAAAAAGGTCGGCACAGCTGGGTGGCGCAGGAGATTGCCAAGGGGAGTTCTTCACTGTTCATCTTTACTTCGATGGGTAGCCAGCAC
Source organism: Thiohalomonas denitrificans (assembly GCF_900102855.1). NCBI lineage: Bacteria > Pseudomonadati > Pseudomonadota > Gammaproteobacteria > Thiohalomonadales > Thiohalomonadaceae > Thiohalomonas > Thiohalomonas denitrificans. The sequence continues at coordinate 230,639 of NZ_FMWD01000005.1, read as the reverse complement.
GGCGGCTGGGGATACAATCAGGCCCATGGCGAGACCTTGGTAGACCCCCCGTACTGGTTGCCGCTCGGTCCGCAAAAGGCGATTGAACTGACCGAGTCTGACCTGCGCATGGAGCCGTTTTTCAAACGGTTTGAGCAGGAGGATTCGCTCGTCGAGGACTTTGATGGTGATGTCCTGCTCGCTCCAAATGGAGATGCCGGGGCGGACGAGTTCGCGAAAGACGAAAAGGTGCAGTTCAAGATGCTGGCGGAGGCGGTTCCTGCAAGGTCGTTTGCGGCGGCGGCAAATCCGGTGGAGGAGGTAGAGGTTCTCGGAAATAACTTTGACATGATGGATATGAAAAACGATCGCTGGACAACGGAACGTCCAGCAGAAGCTAACGGCATAAGGCCTTGGTGGCACAGTGACTTTCGTGTGGTGGCTTTGAATTATACCAATCCGATGTGGAAAAAGATGATTGCCGTTGGGAGGCTGGACCGATGAGGTGGTTCGCGTTGCTGCTGTTGCTGGTGGTTTCATCATCCTTTGCGTTTTCCCCACCTTTGACGAACATTAAAGTGAAAGTTGTGGATGAGTCCGGGGTGCCGGTATCCGATGCAAGGGTTGGGGCAACATATTACGGTGCAATCGACTTTGACTCGGATGTGGAAATTACCGATGAGGAAGGCGTCGCTACCGTATCAGGCCGGTCGGTGTATGCGGTACCTTTTTCGGTGTCAAAGCCGGGTTATTACCCCGGCGGGAAAAAGGTGATGCCATGGGAGGCGGTCAATGGTAAAGAGGTGTTTCGTGACCGAGAAGTGACCATAATGCTCCGTGAAAAGCGCAATCCAATACCGTTGTACGCCATCAAGTATTCGGGCGAAATCCCCGTCGCCGAGAAGTGGATTGGTTTTGATTTGCAAAAGGCCGATTGGGTGTCTCCTTATGGAAATGGTGTTATTGGCGATTTTCTGTTTCGTTACGAAGGGGCCTTTCGAAACATTGATGACGCTTATGGGGAACTTAGAGTACGTTTTTCCAACGAAGATGATGGAGCGAAAACGATAAAGTACATTTATCCAGACAGCCTCTTCAAGGTGCCCTATGAAGCGCCAGTGCTGGGTTACGATATAAAAGAAAAGCTGTGGAAGCAGGGGTTCGGGCTAAAAAGGGCTGTAAAGCCGAGTCGGATTAAAAAGTACTTTTTTCGGATCCGGACCACTCAAGATGAAGATGGTAACGTGGGAAATGCCTTGTATGGAAAAATGTATGGAGATGTGCGCTTTTCGCTTCGGAGCGTTCGAGGAGGCGTTTCCCGTGTTGAGTTTACGTATTATCTCAACAGTGTAGAGAATGACCGAAATCTGGAATTTGCGTTAGGTCAGAGTCTGTTTGGTGATTTGGGAAATGATAATCAAGTTAGGGAGCCATAATGTTAACTCCCGGATCTCAGGGGGCTGGCTCACTGTAAGCGATTAGCGAAACCCGTCCGAGTTCCGGGGACAGTATATCTATATCCATACAACCTCCCGCCGTGGCATGTTGAACCGAGCCGACAAGGAGATGAATTATGGCCTGGATAGGCTGCGTCTCAGTCCCGGATGCCCCCCACCATGTCACCCAACGCGGTAATCGCCGCCAGAAGACGTTTTTCCGTGAGGACGATTATCGCTACTACATCGGACTCATGGCTGAGTTTAGCGCTGAGCTGAAACGGAAGTCTGGGCCTACTGCCTGATGCCGGACCATGTCCAGCCCTGTACTGGTGCCGAAGCACGAGGATGGATTGTGTGCAGCGATTGGGGAGACACACCGCCGCTACACCCCGCCGTATCAACTTTCGCAGTAGCTGGCGCGGAATCTGTGGCAAGAGCGCTTTTATTCGTTCGTTATGGACGAATCGTATCTGTTATCCACTGTTCGCTATATCGAACTCAACCCCGTGAAGGAAAAGCTATGCGAACACCCGGCCGACTGGAAGTGGTCGAGCGCCTTGGCGCACCTGCTGGGCAAAGACGACTCTTTGGTGAGAGTAAAGCCGATGCTGGATAGAATATCCGATTGGCCGACTCACATAGGGACGATGGAGAAATCATCGAACGGCACACGAGAACGGGAAGGCCGCTCGGCAATAAGGCGTTCGCCAGGCATCTAGAGGTCATCACTGGCAGGTCGCTGGCCGCTAAATCACCGGGTCCGAGAGCCGCAAAGGGAGATAGGTATACTGTCCCCGGAACCCACGGGAGTGGCTGTTAGGGACTGGAAAAAGCATTCTTACTGAGCAGCTTGATGAATCGCAGATTGACGAGTTCATCCGTAACGATGTGGTGTTTGACCAGGGGTAATGAGGGCAGGCATGAGTGAACGTGATTTCAGTGCATGGCGGGTTGAGGACAAGACGTGGATGGCTGAGCGAAAGCGAGGCTGGAAGGGGGTGCAGAAGCGGCTTCGGAAGAACCTGCTCATCACCGGCAAGGACGAGCTGACACTGCTTAAAAGCTACTATTTGACGGGGGCGGCGCCGGCAGAGTGGGAAGAGGAGCTTTCCGACATTGAAAACTATGCGGATACTCGCCCCATCATGGCGGAAGAAACCCTGATGGAGGGTATGCTATACGAATGTTGGCTGAGTGCTGACACCAGTGAACGTGCATGGGACGCGATTAAAGCGTCCTACCAAGCGGGTAGTGACTTTGATTTTTTTTGGGAAGAAGCCCGCCGCAGTCTCCGCCTTCAGGTGCTGCGGGGCTATCCTGACGAGGGTTCCCTGTTCGATGGGCTGGACGAGCGCCTCTACCGGTTCTTCGGCCCGACAAGGTTTCGGCGGGAAGATTTTCCTGAACTGGGCGAGCCCATGTACCTTGCACGTGCGGCAAGTTCTTACGGAAAAATCGACGCTTCGATCGTCGACTTCCTCGCCCGCGACACGCCAAACCCGCATCACATGGTGCAGTATATGGTCAGAGAGTGGGGTGATACCTTGGCTCCAACACAAACACATTTCCGCGACGCGGCAAAAGAGGATGAACGTTTCCGAGGGTATGTTCTTCCATTGACGAAACCCGCAAAGTGGTCCCGTTACCGCCTGCAATGCGCGTCCCAAAGTCTCCCCGAGCAGGTGGCCGTTGCCCGTGAAGTGGAAGCCGTGTTGGCGGAGGTCCGTGCCGAACTGCCGCCGGAAGTGGTCGAGGTTATCGACCGCGGCCACGAGGAAGGCGACGCCCTGGCCCGGGAGACTGGGTGCACTGACTGAGCAAGAGAATAACATCATGGCACATGCCACCCCCTTTGTTCTTTACGCCCGTTTTTCCAACACCTCATCACTGGAGCGCTTCCTGTTTTTTCTTGAGGAGGACACTCGACCGAGCTTCCCTGATGAGGTTGAGCCCGATGAAGTCCGGTGGGTGGAGCATTTCGAATTCCTTGCCTATCCGTGGGAGCTGACACGGCTGGATAACGCCGTGTTGGTGGAGTTTGGCGACCCTCACGAGGAGGAGGATCTGCATGACGACATCGCGCCCATGATGGAGGGTGCCGCGGGACTTGGGGCTGACCAAGTGCTGGTGTACTGGTCCTATGAGGGAGAAGGTGTGTTCGAACGGTGGTCCGATGGAGCGAATGAGATTCTCTGGGCCATGGACGACGATGAGGCCGAGGAAGACGGCGTGGGAAGACCGGACCTCTTGGATGAACCGCTACGGGAACAGTTGCGGGACGTACTGGAGGACGCACCGGGGAAGGCGTTACTTAGGATGGCGCAGGCGCTCAGTTGAGCGCTCGCACCTGAGTAGGGTCACGCGTCGGCCTGTCCCCGGCTTCACCTTCTCCTACTCCACCCCCCGTCTATCTCACCCTGCAGTACCGGCGCTTCAACCCCCACGGCTCGGGGAACCTGCCCTACACCCTGTGGCGCCCGGGGTACGACTTCTGTAACGGTCTGGGGATCTACAGCGCCACCACCGCCGCCATCGTGGCCAGCACCGCCACGCCGATAAAATACTACTCCGACTTCCCCGTGGACCTGATGGTCCTCTCTGGCAAGGCACGCATCGCCGGCCCCGACGGCAGCGCCAGGACCCGGAGAAGGCGTTCCGAAGGTTCCATTGGCAGCCAAATGGGCGGACAATGGCTCTTATTTCCGGGTGTTTTGGATAGGTTGGGCTTCACCCATTGAACTCCAATGACGGGCTAAAGCCCGACCTACAGGAGGATCTGGTGGTCCGATGGTGTAGATCGGGCTTTAGCCCGTCGTCCGGTCGGCGCGGCCTTTGTACGTCGGGCGCCTATCTCCAAAGGGGGGCTGGGTTATCCCCGGTCAGTCGCTAAACTGTTCCGCATATTAGCCTTTTTGAATATTTGATATGGATCTGCTACCGGTTTTCATGAATATCCGCGACCGCCGGGCCCTGGTGGTCGGCGGCGGTGAAGTGGCAGCGCGCAAAGCCGGCGTGTTGCTGGAGGCGGGCGCCAAGGTCACGGTGGTGGCCCCCGAACTGACCGATACCTTGAACGACCAGGTGGAAGAGGGTCGTATCGACTACCGGCCGGGCCGTTTCGAGGAGTCCGATCTGGACGGTATCATGCTGGTGATCGCGGCGACGGATGACCAGGCGGTCAACCGCGAGGTCTCGGAATGCGCCCAGACGCGGAGTATTCCGGTGAACGTGGTGGACAATCCGGAGCTGTGCAGCTTTGTGATGCCCTCGATTATCGATCGCTCGCCGGTACAGATCGCCGTTTCCACCGGAGGCGCATCGCCGGTGTTGGCGCGCATGCTGCGGGCCAAGCTGGAGTCGGCCATTCCCATCGCCTATGGCCGGCTGGCGGGCATGCTTGAGCGCTTCCGCGATCCGGTCAAGGCACGTTTTTCGACCGTCAATGCGCGTCGCAATTTCTGGGAAGGCATCCTCGAGGGACGGGTCGCCGAACTCGTTTTTGCCGGCAAGGATCAGGAGGCGGAACAGGCGCTGGAGCAGGCGATTGTCGAGGGCGAGGACCGGGAGGTAGGTGAAGTCTATCTGATCGGTGGTGGTCCCGGTGACCCGGACCTGTTGACGTTTCGCGCGCTGCGGCTGATGCAGCAGGCGGATGTAATCGTTCACGATCGCCTGATCTCCAAGGAGGTGTTGGACCTCTCGCGTCGGGACGCTGAACGCATCTACGTAGGCAAGGAGCGGGATAATCACTCCGTGCCGCAGGATCAGATCAACCAACTGCTGGTGGACCTCGCCAAGCAGGGCAAGCGCGTCTGTCGCTTGAAAGGCGGCGACCCGTTTGTGTTCGGCCGGGGCGGCGAGGAGATCGAGACGCTTACGGCTGAGGGGGTCAATTTCCAGGTGGTTCCGGGTATTACTGCGGCCCTGGGAACGTCTGCCTACGCCGGCATTCCGCTTACGCACCGCGATTACTCACAGGCAGCGGTATTCGTCACCGGACATCTGAAAGACGGCTCCATGAATCTCAACTGGTCGGCACTGGCACAGCCCAACCAGACCGTGGTTTTTTACATGGGGTTGAAGGGGCTGCCGGTGATCTGCAGCAAGCTCATGGAAAACGGTATGGACGGGGAGACGCCGATCGCACTGGTCCAGCAGGCGACCACCCCCAGACAGCGGGTCTTTACCGGTACACTGAATACCATGCCCGACGTCATCCAGAATAGCGACATCAAGCCACCGACGCTGATCATCGTCGGCAATGTGGTGAAGCTGCACGAAAAGCTGGGTTGGTTCCGATCGGAAGAGATGAGACGCCGTGGTGAAACAGCTCAGAAAGGCGTTACTGCTGAATAAAGCGAAAACGGCTTAAGCCACAGAGACCACCGAGCTCACCGAGAACTACTTAAAAATCTGTTCTTGCTCTGTGCCCTCTGTGTCCTCTGTGGCAAAAAGCCGTTCAGGACTTGGGCCGCTGCTGTTCCGGTTTGACCTTTGGTGTGAAGTATTCGTCGGCGTCGTCGATATCCACCGGGTTGCCGTCTTTGTCCTCCAGCGGCTGTTCGTAGTCGTTCCAGCCGCGAACACCGGTCTTCAGGGAATACACGTTCTTGTAGCCCATGCGCTGCATGGTATAGGCGGCCAGTACGCTGCGGTTGCCGGATCGGCAGACCACGACCACCTCGCGGTCCCGGGCCTGAACCAGCTCCGGGATGGTCTCCTCGTAGTCCCACTCACAGGAGGCTTCGAGAATACCCCGAGGCGCATTGATAGAGCCGCTGATATGCATGGCGTCGAACTCGTAGGGTTCACGCACGTCCAACACCAGGAGGTCGGGTTTTTCCTCCAGGCGGTCGACGAGGTCCCAGGGAAACAATTCCTCGACTTCGGAAACGTGCTCTGCAATCAGGTCGGTAAAGGTTTTCATGTCCGTAGGCCTTAAGGGTCTTTCGGAAACGGCGGATTTTACGTGCTTTGACCGGTGAGCTCAAAGAGAAGTCCATGAGTCCACTCGGCTAGCTGAAAAGGCCAGCCTGGCAAAACGGAGTGAGATATGGCAGTCGAGAAATTCATTCCCATCAAGTCGGTAGACGAGCCCGAGATTGATGAGCGTCTCGAGGCGTTCAGCACTCCTTGCGAAGGCAAGGAACCGTACGTGTTGATGGTCCTCGGTGACTCGATGGCACCCGAGTTCCAGGAGGGTGACGTGGTGGTGATCGAGCCACACAATCTGGTCAAAGACGGCTCCTATGTGGTCGCCCTGCACAATGAAGAGTATATCTTCCGCAAGCTGCGTATGGTCGCCGACGACCGGCTTTATCTGGAAGCGGAAAACCACGCCTACCCGGCTCATCAGCTGGAGAGCCTGGATCAAGTCAAGGGCGTTATCACCCAGCGCAAACGTCCGGGGGGCGGCCGGAAGAACATGAAAAATTACACCTGAAGCAGGGTTTTCGCGGTTTTTTCACGGTTTTTCCTGGCTGCCGCCGAATTCGATCTTCAGCCCCGTAGGTATACTTTCTCTGTCATTACTGTATAGTGCCCCGTAGTCGCCGCACATCCGGTCAGCGTTGCGACGCTCGCGGTCGATCCCCCGATTAAACCTCGAAGCACACCCCATTCGATTTGCCTGGACCGGGCCGGTGAGGAGCCTGTCGGCTCTTGTCACGCGGTTGGCCCAACCCAAGAGTTTTCATTCCAATATGTCATTTGATTCGCTCGGCCTTTCGGCCGAATTGCTTAGTGCCGTGGCCGATCAGGGCTACAGTGAACCCACTCCCGTGCAGCGCCAGGCCATCCCGATCATTCTGGAAGGCCACGATATTATGGCCGGTGCGCAGACCGGTACCGGCAAAACAGCCGGTTTCACCCTGCCGCTGCTACAGCGGCTTTCCACTTCCCACGGAAAAAAGAAACGGGCCGTACGTGCTCTGATCCTGACGCCGACCCGCGAACTGGCGGCTCAGGTGAGTGAGAGTGTCGAGACCTATGGGAAACATCTGTCCCTGAAGAGCGCGGCGGTCTTCGGCGGCGTCAGCATCAATCCGCAGATTCAGAAACTGCGGCGCGGTGTCGATATCCTGATTGCCACCCCGGGACGCCTGCTCGACCATGTGGGACAGGGCACGGTGGATCTCTCCGCACTGGAGGTGCTGGTCCTGGACGAGGCCGATCGGATGCTCGACATGGGGTTCATCCACGATATTCGCCGAGTGCTGAAGTTGCTCCCGACGCAGCGGCAGAATCTGATGTTTTCCGCCACCTTCTCCGACGAGATCAAAAGGCTGGCAAACGGCATCCTTAGTCAGCCGAAACTCATCGAGGCCGGCGGGCGCAACACCGCCTCCGAACAGGTGGAGCAGGTCGTGCATCCGGTGGATCGCCACCGCAAGCGGGAATTGCTCTCTTTCCTGATTGGCTCCCGGGATTGGCGCCAGGTGCTGGTCTTCACCCGTACCAAGCATGGTGCCAACCGGTTGGCCGGTCAGCTGGAGAAGGATGGAATCAGTGCGGCCGCAATCCACGGCAACAAGAGCCAGGGAGCACGTACCAGGGCCCTGGCGGACTTCAAGAAGGGTGCGGTCAGGGTACTCGTGGCTACCGATATCGCGGCACGCGGTCTGGACATCGACCAGCTGCCGCACGTAGTCAACTTCGAGTTGCCGAATGTCTCGGAAGATTACGTGCACCGGATCGGCCGTACCGGCCGTGCCGGCAGGGAAGGGGAGGCCGCCTCTCTGGTGTGTGTCGACGAGGAGAAGCTGCTGCAGGGCATCGAGCGTCTGTTGAAACGCGACATCCCCAAGGTGGTCATCGAAGGTTACGAGCCGGACCCGAGCATCAAGCCCGAGCCGATTGAAAACGGCCGTCGTGGAAAGGGAGGTGCGGGCCGGTCTGCCGGTCAGGAACGCTCGCAGGCAAACGGAAAGAAGCGCCAGAGCCGTGGCGCCGACCGTAGCGGTGAAAGGACCCGCCGCAAGGGCAGGGCAGGTTCCCGAGTAACGGTTTGACCCGATTTGAACGAGGGCACGCCGTGCGGGGCCGGTTACGGGTCCGCACGGTTTGTGCTTGAGGTCATCTATCGCATGCAGCCCTGCATGCGTCTCCATCCCTTAATCTGCCAGTCGCTTCCGTACAAGCTCGGCGCGAATCGGTTACTCCTTTGGGCAGAGACTCTGCTCTACGGCCATCACAGCTGCTTCGACTCGGGAATGGACGTCCAGCTTGCGCAAGATGGCCTTGACGTGAAGCTTGACGGTGCCGTCGGAGATACCCAGGTTGCGGGCGATGACTTTGTTGCTCTGACCTTCGGCGAGCAAACAGAGGATCTCTTTCTCCCGCGGAGTGAGTTCGTCGAAGGGATTGGCTTCCGTCTTCGGGGCTTCCACAGTCAGGCCGCCGTCGCCCTGAACGACCCGGGCAAGTACGCCCGCCAGTTCGGGGGCGACGATGGTCTTGCCACCGACGATTTCGCGGAGGGCTTCGACCAGCTCTGTCGGCTCCATATCTTTCAGCAGATAACCCTGGGCGCCATTGCGCAGGCACTCTACCAGGTCCTCCTCTTCGTTGGAGGTGGTCAGCATGACGATGGGCATGGTCAGTCCTTCGCGGCGCAGGGCGTTCAGCACCTCGAGTCCGTTCATGTCGGGCATGCGCATGTCCAGAAGAATGATCTCGGGCTGCAATTCCTTTGCCTTTTCCAGACCTTCGCGCCCGTCACCCACCGCGGCGGCTACATCGATGCCATGACGTTCGAGTAGCGTTTCAAGACCGCTACGGAAAAGGGTGTGGTCGTCAATCAACAAGACACGCATGGGGTCTCTCAATCCAGTTAAAGGACAGTCTCCTGGGGACGACTTGTCCGGAAAACGTGTCGCCGTAGCGTTCGAAATACGGTTCCCGTGTTCCAGGTCGTTGATTTTTGGCTATGCACTTGCGTCGGGCCGCGACAGTTGTTGCCAATCCAACTTCTTCGAGCTGTATTTGTTCTTTTGTGCGTTCTTTGGAATTTTTCGATCACTAAATCAGGGCAAATCGCTGATTGTGACGGTCAGTATTCGGATCCGGATGACGGAAGCTGAGCTGTACTCGTGTGCCTTCACTCTCTTCGGATTCGATACGCAATTCACCACCCAGGTAGCGGGCCCGCTCCTGCATGATCGACAGTCCGATGTGTTCGCCCGGGTGTCCGGTGAAGGCGGGGCGACTCATGCCCACGCCGTCATCTTCTACCAGTACGTGGTACTGGCCTTCGTTATTACACTTGAGCATTACCCGCACTGTATGGGCGCGACTGTGCTTGCGAATGTTGGCGAGTGCCTCCTGGACGATTCGCAGCACCTGCATCTCCATATTGCCGGGAAGACGGGTGGACTCCCACTCCTTTTGCAGCAGGATATGCATGCCGGTCTGCTTGCGGAAGGTGCCGATCAGGTCTTCCAGAGCCGGCAACAGGCCGCGGGCATTCATGGGGGCGCGGAAGTGTGCCAACAGCTCCCGAAGCTCCGTGTACGCTTCATCCAGGCCGCCCTTGATTTGCTGGATTTCCGAGTGGATGTCTTCCATGCTCTGCTGGTCGACGGTCTCATCCAGCATCGAGGTCTGGAAGCGCAGGGAGGCCAGCGTCTGGGCCAGGGAGTCGTGCAGCTCATGGGCTAGGGCATTTCGCTCCTGCATGATCGACAGTCGCTTGGCTTCATTGTCGAGGTGAGCCTTTTCGATGGCCATGCCCAGGTGCCTGCCGATGCTGGTGAACAGCGCCTTGACCTCGTCGCGGGCCTCGAATTCGGCGCGGTTGACGAACAGGTTATAGACGCCGAGATTTTTACCCCGGTACTGTAGCGGAACGGCAATCATTTCCAGGGACGTGTCTTCCAGCATGGGGCGCCCGACGAACTGGGTACACGGTTTCAAGTCCTGCTGAAACAGGACTTCACCCTCGGACAGGGCGCTCCCGCACAGGCAGCGTTGAACCGGGACCATGCGTTCGCGTTCCACTATTTCGTCATCGAGGCCGATGGACGCGACCAGCTCCATCTGATTGTTGTCCGTCAGCAGGCGTACGGTACCAGCGTGGGCATTTACGATGTCCCGCATGGTGTACAGAAAACGGGTCAGGAGATCCTTCAGGTCCCGGGAGGCGTTGAGGCTGGCCGCCACGTCATAGAGAACCTGTAGCGAGTTGGTTTTCTGGGCGATGCGTTCTGTTTGGCGGCGAACCTCTTCGTCCAGGTTGTGCGAGAGTGTCTCCAGAAACTGACCAATCGCATTGAGATCGTGCGAGAGGCCGTCGAACTCATCATTGCCGTGTTCCGTCAGACGGGCTTCGTGATCACCGCTACGTATGCGTGCCACCCAATCCTTGAGACGCCAGACGGGTGTCAGCACATGCCCGTAGAGGGCTTTGAAGAGGAAGTAGACAAGCCCCAGCCCGCTAGCGGTGAAGAGGAGTAGTGCGGTGAACAGGGTATCGGTGTAAGCGGGATAATGGGCGAGCAGGACGCCGGTTATCCCCATCAGCGGTATAAGCAGCCCGATACCGGCCAGCGGCAGCACAAACCGCTTGTATTTCAGCAAACGGAATCCCTCCCGTCGCTGAGCCGCCGCCTTGTCGTGGGCGGCAACGGGGTCAAAGCGGCCGGCATCGCCGATATCTCGCGCCTGTGTCATCGTTATAATATGGACAGGGTTGGTCTGTGTAAGTTGCGCCGAATAACCAGCTCATATTACCACAGAGCCCCCATCCCCGGAGACTGTTTCGGGATAAGACCTGGATCGATGCACGAGGGTGCTCTCCTGTCACCCTCGGTGTGCCACTTACACTTCCTTGGGCGGTACAAAGCTCGCGTCATTGGGGTTCATGACGATGAGGCGATGCTCGCCCGGCTCGATCTCGACGAAATCAATGGTGGCGCCCGACAACAGGGGACCGTACTCCGGGGCCATCACTACTTCGATACCTTCGCAGTTGAAGACCATGTCCTCATCGTTGGATTCGTCAAAGCCGATACCGTAATCCATGCTGCCATCCGGTTTTTTCCTGGCGGCGATACGCAGGGACAGTGTCTTGGCATCCACCTGTTCCGCCGAGTTGCGGACCTGTTCGGCAGCCGCGGCAGTCAGTTTTATCATTCGGTTCCTCCTGTTAATTAAATCTCTGCTTGAACCACGGCGAGCACAGAGGAGACTTCGGATACGAGATTCGAGGGGCGAGATTCAAATGCCTGCCGGACGTCCACGTCTCAACCTCGTACGTTTTGTCTTGCACCCTGTCAATCACTCTGTGTTCTCTGTGGTTTCCCGTTTTGTCTTCACCCCCCGGATGAAATCGACGAAGCGGCGGGTCCAGTGATGCTCTTCGACATCCTGCAGGTGAACATAGTTGGCCAGCAGGTTGCGATAAACAAATCCATCGTGGTGCCCGTCGATGCCTGCTCCGCGGGTTACTTCATAAGCATAGGTAAGGCCTGGAGCGAGATTCTCAAGTGACGAGTAGTGAAACTCATGGGCGTGCAACGCTGCGGGAGCATTGGGCCATCGCTCCCGACCGGTCGTCTGCAGACGCACATAGCCCCGCCCGACCGGCTTTTCATGCATCACCGCATCCGCCGGCATTACCCCCGCCATTTCGGCTGCCTCGCCTCGCCAGCGGATGGAGCGACAGAGATACATGAGTCCCCCGCATTCGGCGTAGACCGGCATATCCGCCTCGATGGCATCTCTTATGGCATCCCGCATCGATTGATTGGCGGAGAGTTCGGCGAGGTGGGTTTCCGGAAAGCCCCCGCCGATAAAAAGCCCGTCCACCTGCGGCAAGACACTGTCCCGAACTGGGCTGAACGGCACAAGTGCCGCTCCCGCTTCCCGCAAGCGTTCCAGGTCCCGGGGATAATAGAATCCGAAGGCACCATCCTTGGCGACGCCGATACGCACATCGGGTTTCGGGATACCGGGACGGGGCAAAACGGGACCGGGCGGCAATGTGCCCTGTTCGGCCAAGGCGAGGAGTAGCCCCAGATCGACCTGCTGCTCCACCCGATCGGCAATACGGGCCAAAATGCGGTCGGCAGTGGATGCCTCGTTGCTGGGTACCAGGCCCAGGTGGCGCTCGTCAATGGCCAGAGCCGGGTCCCGATGAACCGCTCCAACGACCGGGATATCCAGATAGTGCCCAATCACCTCACGTAACCGTTTCTCGTGCCGGTCGCCGGCCACATTGTTCAACAGGATGCCGGCGAAGTGCACCTTGGGCTCGAATTCCAGGAAACCGCGAATTAGCGGGACGATGCTGCGAGTGGCGCCTTTGACATTGACCACCAGCAGCACCGGTGCCCCAAGCAGAGCCGCCAATGCGGCATTGCTATGGGCCCCCGCCACATCGAGACTGTCATAGAGCCCCATATTACCCTCGACCAGGCTGATGGTCGCAGGTTCCGAATAGCTCCGGAACGTACCGAGGATTTCCTTCCGGTCCATGGTGTTGAAATCGAGGGTGTAACAGGGGCGGCCAGCCGCCCGGCCCAGCCACATCGGATCGATGTAGTCGGGTCCCTTCTTGAAAGGTTGTACCACCAAGCCGCGGCGGGCGAGGGCGGCACACAGCCCGAGGGTCAGGGTCGTCTTCCCGGAAGACTTGGATGGAGCGCCAATCAGTAGATGAGCCATGACGAGTTACCAGTGGCTAATTGCGAGTCGCTAGTCGCTAGTTGCGAGTGGCTAGTGTACGAGTGGCTAGTTGCGAGTGGCTAGTAATTAGCGACCCGTTACCAGCGACTCTCTGGTTGTTCCTATCTCCCAGCCATCTCGTCGGCGCTTTCGCGGTTGTCCGCAGGGCCATCAGACCGTAGTTCCTGCTACCGAAGCGGAGTCGTATTCGTGTTACGTGGTCGGCGGGAAACGGATAGGTTGCAGGGCGATGGTATTTCTCGCATCTTTCATCTCGAAACTCGCAGCTTAGATACACGAACACCGATGTCCCTTGCGGGAACATCGGTGTTGTGCCGGGATCGTTTTGATCAGGCTGCGTGCGGATCCGTTTCACCATCCGCCAGGCTGGCGGGGAGGGCGCGCAGGTGCCGTACTGCGATAGTGACAGCTACCAGGGCGATCGCGAAGCCGGCGATACCCAACAGGACTTCAGGCAAAGTCGGGCTGTAGCTGGCGATCATGCCGTCCCCGAATGAGCTCGACCCCTCATACCCCGGGAACGTCTTCATCGGGTAGGCCTGACCGCCGATGAGGAGCACATACAGCTGCGAGAGTCCGCCGAGGATGACCAGTACCGAGGCGATGGAGATCCAGCCGCGAGAGTTACCCGTGGGACCGTAGAGAATCGCCAGGGGCACCAGGGAACCCAGCAGGATCTGGCCAACCCAGAACAGCATGGTGTAGATACCGCCGCTGGTCAGGATGAAGCTTTCGACGCCATGATGCTCGGTGGCATACAAGTTGGCGAGGTGATAGACCAGCACAAAGTAGAGAACACCTGCAACGAACACACCCAGCAGGTTTTTGAGGCGATTCACCACATAGTCGCCCAGCGGGCGACCGGTCATGCGGTAGGAGGTGAACAGCACCAGCATGAAGATGGCCAGACCGAACGAGAACGACATTACCACGAACATCGGCGCCATCAGGGCCGCATCATAGGCCTCACGCGCCACCAGGAAACCGAAGATGGAGCCGGTACCGGTGGTGAGGAGCAGGCGCCAGACAAAAGCGAATGTCCCCACGGATTTGCTGTACTTGTTGAAGCGCTTCTCCAGCATCATCCACAGGTAGACGGCAACGATGGCCATGAACCCGGTGTAGAGGATGATATTCCAGGCGAAGATCGACTTGAAGTTGTAGTTGGTCATCGCCACGATCAGCCGATCGGGCCGGCCCAGATCGAGGACCAGCACCGCCAGGCCGCCTACCAGCAGCGCAACGGCGAGAATGCCGGACAGCGGGGCCAACGGCTTGTACATCTTCTTACCGAAGACGGAGCCGATGGAGGCCACGTTCAGGGCCCCGGAGGCGGCGACGATCAGGAAGATGGCAAAGACGTGCGGGGTACCCCAGACCACGCTGTTGTTCATCCCGGTGACCCAGTGGCCGTTGTGCTCCATGTAATACATGGAGGCGAGACCGGCCAGGATTACCACACCAAAGCCGGCGAGCAGGGCCCAAAAGCCCTTTCCTCCCTCAATCTGCGTGTAGAGCGTTTTCTTCATGCCTGTCATCCGATTTTGATTCGGTGGTCACCACAGAGAACACGACGGGTCATGTGCTCTCTGCGCCCTCTGTGGCTTTGTCGTTCGTCCGATCAGATACCGCGGTAGCGAACGCCGGGATTCAGACCCAGATCCTCGCGAACTGCGGTGGAATCGTACCGGGTCAGAGCCTGCGCGATGGCGCTGTCGGGGTCGTTCAGGTCGCCAAACAGGATGGCCTGCTCCGGACACTCCTCCACACAGGCCGGCTCGCGACCTTCGTCGACCCGGTGCGCACACATGGTACAGCTCTCGACAGTGCCCTTGCCGCGCGGCATATGGGGCTCCTGATCCGTCAGTGTTTCATGTATGAAGGAGCGTGCCTTATAGGGGCACGCCATCATGCAATAGCGGCAGCCGATACAGCGGTGACGGTCCACCAGGACGATACCGTCTGCGCGCTTCATGGAAGCGTTGGTCGGACAAACATCGACACATGGCGGATTTTCACAGTGCTGGCACATCATCGGCAGGGAATGGGTCTTGCCCGTCCCCTTGTGGCGCAGTTCGACCTTTCGGATCCACTGCGCCTTCTGCTCGGGGCTCGAATTGGGCTCACCCTCGTCCCATCCGTTTTCCTTGCCACAGGCGGTGACGCACGCGTCACATCCCGTTGCACACTTATTGCTGTCCACCAGCATGCCCCAGCGGCGGGCGCTGTTCGCGGGCTGGTCGGCGGGGCGGTCGGGGACCGACGCCTCGGAGAGGCCATACACGACCACACCGGGTGCGATCGTCAGGCCGGCAGCCAGCTTTGCGCCGTTACCGAGGAATTCACGGCGTTCGAGATTCGTGTCTTCGCTCATTGAATTGCACCTGTCCTCTTCTTGGCGTGGCTTTCGGCGAACTTGTTGAGCAGCTCGCCGGAGCTTTCCGCTACGCCCTTGATCGCCTTCATGCCCGGGGTGACAAGTGGATGAAAACTGGTCGTTTCCTTGGGCTGGGTCGCGTGGCATTGGAAACAATCAATGGTCACGCCGGTGTATTCGTGGCAGGCCATGCAGAAGTGCTCGCCGCTATCCTGTGGCGCCTGAGGGCTATCCTCGGGCGCTACATGACACTCCAGGCACTGTTTGAGGCTGTACTGCTTGGTGCGAATCCCTTCTCGCAGAGCCTCATCGCGGTGGTGGTCGAGATAGTCCATATGGTTACGGCGCATGTCGGACGTGGGCTCAACGCACTCCTCGCCCTTGACCGCCTTCGGCACCTTCGGCCCGGCCCCATCACCCGCCAGGGCGGACGCTGACAAGGTCAGCGCCAGCACGGCGGGCACCATCTGCAGAAGCTTGCTGATACGCATGATGACCCTCTTATTCACCCATGCCCATATCGATGTAGCCGGTCGGGCAGACGTCGGCGCAGATATGGCAACCGATGCACTTGTCGTAGTCGGTATAGACGTAGCGACCCATGGTGCGCTGGTTGGCCGGCACCTTCTTGACGGCTTCCTGCGGACAGAACACCACACAGTTATCGCACTCGAAGCACATGCCGCAGCTCATGCAGCGCTTGGCTTCGTCGATCGCTTCCTCTTCGGCCAACGGCTGGAGACGCTCTTCGAAGTGACCGAGAACCTCCTCGGAGGTAACCTCGATGCTCTTGCGCTTGTGCCGCGGCGTATAGTCGAAGTGTCCCAGGAAGAGCTCATCGGCCGGGATGATTTCGTTCTGCGAGCGGTCTTCGTAGTTATGTACCGCGTATCCGGCTTCGGAGGTACCGCGCAGGCCGACATCAATATCCTTGGTGGTGAGGTCGGTTTTCGGCTCGGCCTGGAAGTGCTCCGGCTGCAGACCCGTTTCCATCAGCTTGTTCATGAGATCGAAGTGATGCACGTCCACCCTCGGACGTTTCACCAGCTGCTCATGTTTCAGATAGTGATCGATGCTCTCGCAGGCGATGGAGGCCTGGCCGATGGCAGTGGTCAGCAGGTGCGGACGCACGATATCGCCGCAAACGAAGTAGCCCGGCTTGTTCGGAACCTGGAAGTGCTTGTCCGCGTCCATCAGGCCGTGATCGTTGGCGAGGCCTTCCATGCCTTCCCAGTCACCGGTCTGACCAATGGCAGCGACGATGAGTTCGGCTTCGATGTCCTCGAATTCACCTTCAATGGGGGTTTTCCCATCGGCTTCCAGTTTCTGGACCCGCAGCGCCTTGGCGCGGCCGTCCTCACCCTTGATGACTTCGGCCGGGTTCAATTGACCGCGAATGCTGACACCTTCGCGGGTGGCATCCTCGATTTCATGCTCGGCAGCCGGCATTTTCTCGACCGGAGAGCGGGAGATCAGCATGACATCCGCACCGGTGCGGTTCGCCACCATGGCCGCATCGTGAGCGGTCTGGTTGATGATGACGTGCTCCGGGCGATCTTTTTCGTTCTCGACCGAGATATGACCCAGACGGCGGGCGACAGATGCCACGTCGATGGAGGTATCACCACCACCAATGACCACGACCC
Organism: Thiohalomonas denitrificans; assembly: GCF_900102855.1. NCBI lineage: Bacteria > Pseudomonadati > Pseudomonadota > Gammaproteobacteria > Thiohalomonadales > Thiohalomonadaceae > Thiohalomonas > Thiohalomonas denitrificans. Next base: position 213,513 of record NZ_FMWD01000005.1, on the reverse strand, counting down.
GGCCGGATACAGCCTTCAGGCGGTCTTCGTTGAAGGCAGCCAGGAAGGCGACGCCGCTGATGCAGTTGACGGCATCGGCACCGGGGATCGGCAGCGGACGGCCCGACTGGGCGCCCATGGCGAACAGAACGGCATCGTACTCTTTCTCGACATCATCCAGCTTGACGTCCACACCGATTTTGGTGCCGGTCTTCACTTCGACACCCATCTCGACGATACGGTTGATTTCACCATCAAGGACATCACGCGGAGTACGGTAGCCGGGGATGCCGTAGCGCATCATGCCGCCGAGCAGGTCATAGGCTTCGAAGATGGTCACGGCGTGACCCTTGCGACGCAGCTGGTAGGCCGCGGCGAGTCCGGCCGGGCCGCCGCCGATGACGGCGATCTTCTTGCCGGTGTCTTCCCCGACTTCGAATTTGTACCCTTCTCTCAGCGCCGTATCGCCAATGTACTGTTCGACCGAATTGATACCGACGTGATCTTCAACCATGTTGCGGTTGCAGCCATCCTCACAGGGGGCGGGGCAGACACGACCCATGATGGAGGGAAACGGGTTGGCATCGGTGTTACGACGGAATGCATACTCCGGCATCGTCATTTCGCCGGCAGGCTTCTCGATGCCGCGGACGATATCCAGCCAGCCGCGAACGTCGTGGCCGGAGGGGCAACTGCCCTGGCACGGCGGGGTCCGGTGAACGTAGGTCGGGCACTTGTGAGTCCAGCTTGCTTGGAAGATCTCCTGGTTCAACGGCCCATGTTTGTCGTCACCGTCCTGGTAGCGGCGGTAGGTAAAATCTTTTTTCATATCGTCACTAGAAGTCGCCATGTCTAGTCTCCTATGCCATTAACCTAGCTTCGCAGGTGAATACCTGGCGCGAAGCCCGTCGTTTTGGTTGTTCGTTACTGGGTAGCCTCGACGGTCCCTTCGGCTTTTTCCGAAGAGTCGTCTCCGCCATCGAGTGCCGTTTCCTGCGTCGAACCCGACATAACCAGTGCATCACCCACGATTTGATGTGTGGAGAGAATGGTATCCATCGGGATGTCGAAATAGGGCATGACCTTGGCAAACTGGGCCTTACAGATGGCGCAGATGGCCGCCATGTTGGTCACACCCTGGTTTTGCATCACATCCTTGAGTGCCTCCATACGGGGGAGGGCACCCTTGACGCGGATCTCCATGAGGTCATCGGTCAGCAGACCGCCGCCGCCACCGCAGCAGTAGGTCACCTCACGAATGGTATCGGGATCCATGTCGACGTAGTTGTTGCACGCCGCCTTGAGCAGGGCGCGCGGAATATCGAACTGGCCTCCGGGCTTGTCACCCATCCTCGACGCACGCGCCACGTTACAGGAGTCGTGGAAGGTAACGGTCCTGTGGTCGTTGGCGGCCGGATCAAGTCGCAGTTTCCCTTCCTGCAGGAGGCCGTAGGTGAACTCACAGATGTGCTGAGGGATCGGATAGCGGTGATCCAGCTGCTTCTGCAGTTTCTGGCCGTATTCGTCATCTTCCGCGGCACCCGAGCCGACGCCGGCAACGGTATTCCAGAAGCTGTAGGCGACACGCCAGGCGTGGCCGCACTCGCCGACCATGATGCGTTTGACCCCGAGATCCAGTGCCGCTTTGCGGATACGCTCGGCCACCACCTTCATGTTGGAGTAGGAGCCGATAAACATGGAGAAATTGGCTGCTTCGGCTGCATACGAGGAGAGCGTCCAGCTGATCCCCGCCTCGTGGAAGACCTTGGCGTACCCCATCAGACCATCGATGTGAGGCTCGGCAAAGAAGTCCGCAGAGGGCGTGATGAGCAGCACGTCGGCGCCTTCGACGTCAATCGGCAACTTGATCGGCAGACCGGTATCGTCTTCCATCTCCTCTTCGAATTCTGCCATGGTGGCCTTGAGGGCCGGACCAGGGAGACCGAGATTGTTACCGACCGTCTGTACCTTGCCGAGAATCTCGTTGCAGTACTTCTGGCCGTAGCCGATGGTATCCAGGATCTCGCGGGCGGCCATGGAGATCTCGGCGGTGTCGATACCATAAGGACAGAACACCGAGCAGCGACGGCATTGCGAGCACTGGTGGAAGTAGCTGTACCACTCGTCCAGCACCTCTCTGTCCAGTTCCCGGGCACCCACCAGTTTGGGGAAGTACTTCCCGGCAAAGGTGAAGTGGCGACGATAGACGCTACGCAGCAGATCCTGGCGCGCTACGGGCATGTTTTTCGGGTCCGACGTACCCTGGTAGTAATGGCATTTGTCGGTACACGAACCACATTTGACGCAGGCATCCAGGAAAACCTGCAGGCCGCGGTACTTGCCCAGCAGGTCGCCCATCTTCTCGATGGCCTTATCGTGCCAGTCGTCCACCAGTTCGCCCGGGAAGCCGAGCTTCTCGTTGTGATCCGGCTTGGCGACGAACGGCTTCAGGTGCGCCGTTGCGTCGGGAACCAGCTTGTTGGGAACAGCGGGGTATTCCCTAAATTCCGGTGTCTGGAAATCAGCGGCCACGCAGATTCTCCTCGTTCTTTCGTCCGATTACGACTTGTCCAGCTCAGCAGCCCAGGGGGCCACGTGCCGACGCTCGCGCGGGTTATCGACCTGATTACGGGTCGGGCTAAAGAATACGCCCGGCGCGTGCAGTAGCTTGCTGATCGGGAAGATGATCATCAGTACGGCGACCAGGGCCAGATGGATCAACAGAAGCGGGTCTGTCGGCAACGGCTGCAGACTGAAGCTCATCAGTCCCAGGAAGAAGGTCTTGACGGCGATAATGTCGGTATGAGCCACGAACTTCATCATCAGACCACTTCCACCAATGGCCACCAGCAGTGCAAGCATCAGGTGGTCCGAAGGGTTTGTAATATAGCGAATGCGGTCAACAACCAGGCGGCGGCCCCACAGGCCGAGCAGCCCAATCGCCATGGCGAAACCCGCATACATGCCGAACGGCTGAATAAAGACGATTACGCCCGGGATAGGATCCATGAAGTAGCGCAGATGGCGCAGCAGCACCAATGCCAGCCCTACATGGAACATCCAGCCGAACAGCCAGATCCATTTGTTGCCCTTGAACAGGCTTTCGAAGAAGACGACCTCGCGAGCCATGCGTGCCACCACGCCGCTCTTGGTTGTCGGGGCGGGTGTGGTCGGAATCTTCAGGGGCGCCGGCGTTTTCGCATATTTGTAGATTTTGTAGGCGAGACCGCCAACGAAAAACGCCGTCGCGAAATAAAACAGTGCGGCATAAAAAAGCCCTGCCATCAATCGACCCTCCGAACTACGGACAGTAGGGGTGGGGAGGCCTCCAGGGGCCTCCCCGATCCTGACTTAAATGCAGCCGGTCGGCTTCGGCAGACCAGCGATCTTGCAGGCCTGCTTGGCCGGGCCGTACGGGAACAGTTCGTAGAGATACTTGCTGTTGCCTTTCTCTGGCCCAAGCTTTTTGCCAATGGCTTTGGTCAGTACGCGGACTGCCGGAGCAATCTGGTACTCTTGGTAGTACTCACGCAGGAATTCGATAACTTCCCAGTGAGATTCGGTCATTTCAAGGTTCTCGGACTTGGCCAACTCAATAGCCACATCCTTATCCCAGTCATTGATGTTGGTGAGGTAGCCTTCCTCGTCAACTTCAACGCTATTACCTGCAACGTCCATCGTAGCCATGACACTATCTCCTTTGAGATTGATTCGTAGTGGGTTTACACCAAATTACAGCCAGGCCTGTACCTTGTCGTTCTCGACGGCAAGGTCGACAAAACCCGCGTAATCCACCAATTTCACGCCGTCCATCACCTTGTTGGCAACGCCACGCAGTTTGACGTCGGGCTCAAGGGCATAAACGGTGAACTTGCTCATTGCTTCCTGCACTTTTTCGGATACGGCAGTGCCTTTCGTGGCGCCGTACACGCCGTCCTCGATCAGCAGAATGGCGCTACCTTCTTTGGCGTGAGCCAGGCAGGTGTCCAGACTGTTCTTCTCGAACGGCGACTTGTTGACGGTATGTAACATTTCTCTTCCCCCGGTTAGAAGCTAAGGACGACGTCCATCTCTTCCATCAGGTCGCGGATCTCGTCGGCGGTTTTCACCTCGACATCCACCAACAGGTCTTCTTCGGTCAGACCACGCATTTCCAGAGATTCTTTGCCGACATAGAGCTTTTCCACGTCGTACATCTCCAGAGCGCGATAGGTCGGAGAGAAGTTCTTCATTTCCGAATCGCTGTTGTCCTGACCTTTGGTGAGCTGGTAAACACCGTCATCCAGGAATACCAGGGTGACGTCCTGCTCGAAAGCGGCACCGATCAGAACCACTTCCAGGGATTCGAGGGCGTAAACCGTTCCGTACGGAGCCTTGCGGTTCATGTACAGGAACTTCTTTACCTCTCCCCCCATCATTTCTTCACTCATCGTCTCACCCCCAATCGTTAGTCACCAAACACGACCAGCCGATCGGACTGGATGCCGCCTTCGATGAGCTGGCCCAGGCCCGAAATGCGGAAGCCCGGGGCGATGTTGTCAGCGTCTTTGCCGTTGCGTTTCGCCTCGTCGGCGTCGGCGATGCCGCGGCGCTGGGCCGCGGCAACGCAGATAACCAGATCGAGGTTGTGCTGTTCGGCAAGTTCACTCCAACGATTGACGATGTTCCGATCATCCTGCGGAGGCGTTGTCAGACGAGTGCCGTTGTTCACGCCGTCGTGGTAGAAGAAGACACGATAGATCTCGTGTCCCTTCTCCAGAGCAGCCTTTGTGAACAGGTACGCGCTGTCGGACGCCTGGTGCTGATAGGGTCCTTCGTTGACTTGTACCGTGAACTTCATTAGCTCAACCCTTTCTTTTTGCTTTGAACCGTTCTTAGAAGCGGATGTGAGCAGACGCGTTCAGGTTAACGCGACCACCGCGCCAGTTGTCGATGTGGTACTTGGTGAACGGCAGGCCGGTCTTCTCGAAGAAACGGGGCCAACCGATACGCTCTGCCCACTCGCCCATGCGCTCGTAATCTTTCGCGTCTTCCTTGTAAGCCTTGAGGATGTTCTTCACGACCTCGGCAACTTCAGGCCAGCGCGGCGGATTGTTCGGCAGGCCGGCAGCGACCAGCTTGTGGAAGGTCGGCTTGCTACGGGCGTTGGAGTTCTTGCCACCGACCCAGATGGCCAGCTTGGAGTGCTCCGGATCGTTGATCTGCATCGGCGGGCAGGGCGGGAAGCAGGCGCCGCAGGCGACACACTTCTTCTCGTCGACCTCGAGAGACGGCTTGCCGTTGACCATGGCCGGGCGAATAGCCGCAACCGGGCAACGAGCCACAACCGATGGGCGCTCACACACGTTGGCCACCAGGTCATGGTTGATCTTGGGCGGCTTGGTGTGCTGGATGTTGATGGCGATGTCACCCTGGCCGCCGCAGTTGATCTGGCAGCAGGAGGTGGTCATGCGCACGCGGTTCGGCATTTCCTCGTGGGTGAAATCGTGATGAAGTTCATCCATCAGGGCCTTGACAGCACCCGAGGCGTCGGTGCCCGGGATGTCGCAGTGCAGGAAGCCCTGGGTGTGGGAAATCATCGAAATGGAGTTGCCGGTGCCACCGATGGGGAAGCCTTCAGACTCCAGCTTCTCGATCAGGGGGTTCACCCTGGACTCGTCAGACACCATATATTCGATGTTGGAGCGAATGGTGAAGCGGACGTAGCCGTCGGCGAACTCGTCGGCGATGTCCATCAGCTTACGGATGGTATGAACATCCATCTGACGCTGGGTACCAGCGCGAACGGTCCAGACCTGGTCGCCGCCTTTGGCGACGTGGTGCAGAACACCCGGACGCGGGCGGTCGTGCCAGGCCCACTGGCCGTAGTTGGCCTTCAGGGTCGGGTGCATGTACGGAAACGGATCCGGTACACCACTCTCAATGGGCATGCGAGGTGCGTTCATCTTTACCTCCAGTGATCAGTTCTTTGTCTCTGGGCGGAAGGTCCGGAGGACCGTTCCGCTATCCATTCAAGTCGAGGCGTTTGCGCTCAGCCGGCCTTACGCTCGAACCATTTTTTGGCTTCCTCGTCCCAGCCATCCATGCGGATGTACGGGTTCGAACGCGGCTGGGTAACCATGTTCGGATCGACATCGAGACCGATGCCTTCGAGGAAGTTGATCAGGCCGATACGCTCAATCATTTCACCGGTACGCTCGTGCTCCAGAGCGTTTTCGGCGAAGAAGTCGATCATCTCTCCGGCCAGTTCTTCCAGCTTCTCGTAATCTTCGTCGGTATCGAGCTTCATGAACGGCACGATAACGGTGCCCATCAGATCACCGATCTTCAGGGTACGCTTGCCGCCGACCAGGATGCTGATGCCTTTGTCGTCACCGGGAGAGAGCGCCTTGGTGAGGACGTTGATGCAGTGCATGCAACGAACGCAGTCCGAGTTCTTGACATCGAGGGTGTCGTCTTCGTTCAGGGACAGCGCCTGGGTGGGGCAACGGGTGATGACGTTGTCGACGATCCACTTGCGACCCTTGGTCTCGACATAGTTCTTGAACTCGCCCTGGTCGACTTTCATGTCATCGCGCCAGGTACCGATCATGGACATGTCGGCACGCTGAATGGAGTTCATGCAGTCGTTACCGCAACCGGAGACCTTGAACTTGAACTTGTAGGGCAGAGCTGGACGATGCATGTCGTCCAGGAAGGCGTTGACCAGCATGCGCATGGCACGGCCTTCATCAGTGCAGGAGTGCTCGCAACGTGCGGCGCCGACGCAGGACATACCGGTACGGACAGCCGGACCGGCACCGCCCAGATCGAAGCCCATTTCGTTGAGTGCGTCGAAGGCGGGCTGGACGTTATCGGTGGTGCAGCCCTGGAACATGATGTCGCCGGACTGGCCGTGGAAGGCGATAAGGCCGGAGCCGTACTGCTCCCAGATGTCGCAGAACTTGCGAATCGTGGCGGTATCATAGTGCATGCCCGGGGGCGGCATGATACGCAGGGTATGGAACTCGGCCGCGGCCGGGAACATCGGTTTTTTGCTTTCGTCCAGCAATTCGGTGAAGCGGGGGATAACGCCGCCGCCATAACCGATTACACCGACGGTACCGCCCTTCCAGTAACCTTTTTTGGTCTGGTAGGAGGTTTCCAGCTGTCCGAGCAGGTCGACGACCATATCGGAGTATTCCTTACCGTCATTCGCCAGACGTTTCAGTCCGGTGATGAAGCTCGGCCATGGACCGCTTTCCAGCTGGTCGAGCATCGGTGTATCTTGCAATTTTTTCGCCATCGGTTTCTTCTCCCGTACAGTCTTCAACTTGGGTTTCTGGCCTCCCGGATTCGCCTGAGTCGCTTTCGGCTAGGCCAGGTCCAGGCTGCAGGTACTGCTCACGAAACCCTGCATATTCCTAAAGACGTTATTGATGCAGGAAGTCCTACTATCAATTGAGGCCAAAGTTTAGAGGTTCCTAATGAAGTGCAATATCCTCACGATGGGGGGGTGAGGGGGCGATATAAGCTATCCTAAATGGGATATATAAAAAATAACGCTGTTGCCGTTTCATTATCTATGAATTTTCTGAATAGCTAATTAAATCAACTATATGCATTCGCAAAATCATGTGGAATGTTAGTAGCTTAAGTCCATCCCGAGGGATACCTTCAGTAGTTTCCGCTTTTTTTAGGCACTTGTCAGCAGGTATTGTTCCCGGTTCAATATTCTTTAGCGGGCGGGTGCGAGATTGTCTGGAAGGGTTGAAAAAGTCCCCTTGTGACGACATCTCCTGTCCTCAGGCGTCTGCCCGGATGAACAGCTGACAGCTACGGGGACTGCGATGCGCCGGCAGGGACGAAGCGATTCGTTCTTCTTCGCCGGGAACTACTGATGTCCGGACACTACCTAAACAAGGTGAACTGTGATGCTCTACCTGAGCGAGATACTGATACAGAATCCGCAGATCGAATCCTTCGATCAGCTGCTGGAGACGGTCGAGGAGCGCGCCAAGACGGAAATGTTCTTCCGCATCGATGTCAAACCGCCGTTTCCGGATACCCCGGAAAACTGGGAAGACCGTCTGGAGGCGGTGTTTACGTAACAGCGACCGCGAACCGCAAGACGTCGGAGCGTAGAGAAAAGCCTGAACGGCTGACCTGTAAGCCGAGAGCTCCGTATAAGCCACGGGGACATCGGGTCGCAGCCGATAGCGGTATGGGTCTGGCCCGCTTTTTTCTACCCGCCTTGGCGTAGACTTTGCGCACAAAACAGTCGAAATAGGAGCGATTTGGCGTGAAATACTTGAGAACAGAGGCGAACCTCGGCGAGGCAGAGTGCTCGACCGATGCGGTGGCATCGAGCCAGCGGCTGGAGCTGCAGCTGCAGTCAGTGCGCGAGGATCTGGAGAGCCTGCCCATGGACGCCGCAGCGGATTCCCGGATGAAGTTGCTTCTGGATTCCGCTTATGTGCTTCTGGACCTGGAGCGCCGCGAGGAGGCGTGGGAGGTCGCCAAACCGATCTTCGATGAAGCGATTGCGAGTGAAAACTGGCTGCGTGCGGTAGAGGCCACCGATGTGCTGTTTCAGGCCGACCGGCCCGATTCCGTCAAGGCCCTGGCTCACGGGATCTGGCTGGGCGTGACGTTCCCCATTGATCCGGAGTTGTCGGTGGCGATGCTGCAGTACATGGTGGAGGAGACCCCGGATAATTCCGATGGCGCCGCCGTGGCGGCGGCCGCTGCCCGATATATCACCGACCTCCGGGCCGAAGGTCAGCAGCGGGATGATCTCCAGTTCTTCACCATGCAACTGCTCGGCGATGTCGCGCGGCGCCATGGCCAGGTGGATGAACAAGAGGTCTTCGAATTCTGGATCGAGCGCCTGGAGCTCAATGATCCGGCCAAGTTTTTGCCGAGGCTGGCGAAGATTCTTGATGTTATCGTCGAGGAGAGCTGGTGGTTTGATCGTGACACACTAAGGGCGAAGATACCCGAGCAATCATGAGTATTTACTGGCGCGAAGACGAAGAGCAGGAAGAGTTTGTCGTTCCCGAAGATGTGCTGGATGTCGCTTTCGACATGCGCTGCCGGGCGCTGCCCGTGGACCATGCCGATGCGCTCTACCAGGCGATATGCGAGGCACTTCCCTGGTTCGACGCGGTGGAGGCTGCCGGGCTTCACCTTATCCACGGTGCCGAATCGGGCAATGGCTGGGAGCGCCCCGAAGACAGCGATGAACTCCTGTACCTGTCCCGGCGCACCAAACTGACGCTGCGCCTGCCCAGAGAGCAGGTGGAGGAGGCCGAGGCACTCACTGGCCAGACCCTGAGGGTGGCAGGTTACGACATGACCCTGGGCAAGCCCACGCGGCGGCCGTTGAGCACCCACTCGGCACTCTATTCCCGCCACGTCGTTTCCGACCCGGCCGAGGACGAAGAGGCCTTTCTGCAGCGCAGTGTCGAGGAGCTAAAAGCGATCGGCGTGCGCTTCAAGAAGATACTTTGCGGTAAGATGCACGTTTTCCGGACCACCGATGGAGAGGTGATTACGCGCAGCCTTTTCGTCGCGGACTTGTCCCGGGAGGATGCGGTACGGCTCCAGGAGCAGGGTGTCGGTCCAGGCCGCAAGCGCGGCTTCGGGGTTTTCATTCCCCATAAAACCGTTACTAAAAAGTAGCTTTTTGCCAGGTCGCAATGGGTCAGGAGCATAAAGAAGGTGAAAAGGTCGGCGGATCCGGCAAGTCAGTGGCTGGTCGCTGAGTTGTGCAATTCACCGGTTTTTGGCATCTTGGCGTGCTTTGCACCTTTGCGATTCTTTTTCGAAATTGACCTTCAAATCAGAACCAGCTAGGAGAAAAAAAAATGCCTTATGAAGTCAACGGTACCACGGTTGAGTCCGACGCCAACGGCTACCTGACCGACATCAATGCCTGGAATGAAGAGGTTGGCAAGGCCATCGCCGCTGCCGAAGGCGTGGAGATGACCGAAAAGTCCTGGGATGTCGTCAATTATCTGCGCGACGAGTACATCAATAATGGCGGCAACCAGCCCAACGATCGCAACATCGTCAAGGCCATGTCGGAAAAATGGGGCGAGAAGCTTTCCTCCAAGGATATCTATACCCTGTTCCCCATGCAGCCCTCCAAGCAGGCCGCGAAGATTGGCGGTCTCCCCGAGAGTCGGCGCAAGGGCGGTTACTAAATCCGCCAGGCACCCCGCGCCACGGCAGCGGGGTGCCGTTTTCAATACCCTCCTTTGGCCATCCCGGCCCCATACCTTTGTAGCGAGCTGCCTTACCGGGCGGACAGTGGCGAACTGTTCGGGGCGGTAGCAGACCGTGCCTGGTCGATGCTGCTGGACAGTGCCGGCTGTGGACGTTTCGATATCCTTGTCGCCGACCCCTTTCTGACCCTGACTACAGAAGGGAGAAGTACCACGATAACGCCTCGCGAGGGTGCGTCAAAGACGGTCGAAGGAAACCCGTTGGCGCTGGTGCGGCGCTATCTGGGCCCGCAGATGCGGCCGCTGCCTGACGGGATTCCGTTTGCCGGCGGCGCCCTGGGCTACTTCGCCTACGATCTGGCCTGTTATCTGGAGGATTCGCCCGATCGGGAGCGCCCGGCCGCGGCCCTCCCCGAAATGGCGATTGGTCTCTACGACTGGGCGCTTGTGGTCGATCACCGGCAGCAAAAGACGCGCCTGGTCTCCTCCTGCCGCGACCCACATACTCGTGCCACCTGGGCAGAGTGGGTGAAGACCTTCGAGGTGCCGGCTATCCCGCGGATGCGCCGCTTCCAGACCCTCGGCACACCGGAATCCAATCTGACACGGGAAGCGTATCTTGAACGCCTGGCGCGCATTCAGCGTTACCTGGTGGAGGGCGACTGCTACCAGGTGAACTTTGCCCAGACCTTTTCCGCATCTGTCTCCGGTGATCTCTGGGCGGCCTATCGCCAGCTTCGGCACATCAATTCTGCCCCATTTGCCGCCTATCTCAACACGCCCTCCGGGCAGGTACTGAGTGCCTCACCAGAGCGGTTTCTCCAAGTGCGGGCGGGAAGTGTGGAGACGCGTCCGATAAAGGGTACGCGGCCCCGTCACGAGGAAGCGGGACGGGACCGCCAACTGGCGGCGGAGCTGGGGGAAAGTCCGAAAGATCGCGCGGAGAACGTGATGATCGTCGATCTGCTTCGTAATGACCTTGGCAAAAGCTGTGCAACGGGGAGTATTCGCGTTCCGGAACTGTTTAAAGTCGAATCATTCGCTTCGGTGCACCATCTGGTTTCCAGCGTAACCGGCCGACTTGCCCCGGAGAAGGACGCCCTCGATCTGCTGGAAGGGTGTTTCCCGGGAGGCTCCATCACCGGAGCGCCCAAACGACGCGCGATGGAGATCATCGAAGAGCTGGAACCCGAACCACGCGGCCTCTACTGCGGAAGCATCGGTTACATCGGTTTTGACGGTGCGATGGATACCAATATTGCCATCCGCACCCTGGTGCACTCCGACGGAGAGATCCGCTTCGCCGCCGGCGGCGGCATCGTGATGGATTCCGATCCCGAAGCGGAATACCAGGAGAGCTTCGACAAGGCAGCGCGCCTGCTTGCACTGCTGGAGGCTTTCATAACTATCGACACGAACGGCGGTTAACCACGGGGAACGCGGGGCGCACGGGGGAGAAAATAACCCCAAAACTTGTTTTACCCCGTGGTCCCCGTGTCTCCGTGGTTATCAGTTCTTCAGTGATTCGGGCCTGAGCAGCAGGGGCAGATTTATCAGGAGGAGCACCAAGCGCACTCGCACCTCGCACCTCGCACCTCGCACCTCGTATCTTGTATCTCGCACCTGTGGTCTCAATGCACCTCGACCCGGAGTGGGCGGGCGGGTTCGAGTTTGGGGAGGGTCAGTTCCAGTACGCCGTTCTCCAGGTGGGCGTGGGTGTGGTCGGCGTCTACCGGCACGGGTAGCGCCACGGTGCGTTCAAAGTTTCCGAGTGCTCTTTCGTGGCTGAGATAGGCGCCACTCTCCTGTTTCATCGGGCGGCGTCCCCGCAGGAACAGGTGCTGCACGTCGACAGAGATATCCAGGCACTTTCTCGGAAATCCGGGGACCAGGGCCCGTACGATCAATACATCTCCCCGATCGATGATATCCAGCGGTGGATAGGCCGGCCCGAGCTGGATGCCGCCGTCGCCGTTTCCCCCTGAGATTATCCCCGCCATCCGTGCCTCCTAGTGTACTGTTGCATGCTTGACGATGCTTTCAGAGCTCCCAAAAACGTCAGGACAAGGCGCAGCGCGCAGGCAATGGTTATTCCCTTGTCAAGCGCTGCACGAATCCGCCGGGAGCGGATTCGGACAGCCGAAGGCTGGCCCGAAGGGCGGACTCCAGGGATGGAGTCCGCAACGCCGTCATGGCGTTTTTGGGGGGCTCCCTTCGGGCGAGCCGCTGACCGGCCATCTGCGGCGTTGCGTTTCTTGGACCGCTCTTGCGCATCCCTGCGCCCGCGGCATTTGTGCGTCCCTGCACTTCAAAGGGCACGCCATTCCCTGCGAAACGCGCTTTGCATCTGGCCGGCCAGCGGCTCGCTGAAAGCACCGACAAGCATGCAACAGTACACTTCCCCGTCCCTGTCACGATTAACTATCATCATAGCAAGGTGGAGCCCGAGCTCCGGCTGATCCGTTTTTTCAAACGGCCTGGTAAGTGCAACCTTCAATCCTTGCGGGTCATACCGGTTTACCGACCGGGGGTTGGCTGTACGCCCGGGCAAGGGGCTATTGATGTCGATGGCCCCGCGACAGGAAAGGAGCGAGAATGCCCCGAACCGAGGGATTACACGTGGCCGATGACAAGAGGGAGCAGCTCATCGACCAGTACCGTGGGACTCGTGACGTCAGCGAAAAGCTCTGCGACCCGCTGGCGATCGAAGATTATGTGGTGCAGACCATCCCCGAGGCGAGTCCGCCCAAGTGGCATCTGGCCCATGTGACGTGGTTTTTCGAAACCTTCCTGCTGAAGGTGTTCGTGCCCCGTTACCGCCCATTCCACCCGCTTTTCGAGTTTCTGTTCAATTCCTATTACAACAGTGTCGGTGCCCAGTGGCCGCGCTCTCGCCGGGGAGAATTGTCCCGGCCGACGGTCGAGGAGGTCTACGCTTATCGTGCCTGTGTCGACGAGGCGATCGTCTCGCTGGTGAATACTGCTACAGTCGCCGATTGGGCCGAAATCGCCTGGCGCCTGCAGCTGGGGATAAACCATGAACAGCAACACCAGGAGCTCCTGCTCACCGATTTGAAGCAGAATCTTTCACTCAATCCCCTCTATCCCGCCTACCGGGAGGATCTGCCCGCGCCCTCCGGGCGGCAGGCTCCGGCCCTCTCCTGGTTGCACTTCGAACCTGCGGAACCCTTGATCGGGCACAGCGGTGACGTTTTTGCCTTTGACAACGAAACACCGCGCCACCGGGTCTTGCTGCAGGGCTTCCGGCTGGCCTCCCGGCCGGTCACTAACGGAGAATTCCAGGCCTTTATCGAAGAGGGCGGTTATTCCGAGCCTTCCCTGTGGCTCTCCGATGGCTGGAGTGTGCTTCGGGCACATGACTGGGACGCTCCGCTGCACTGGCGGCAGATAGACGGGCAGTGGTTCGAATACACCCTGGCCGGGTTACGGCCCCTGAATGCCGATGAACCGGTATCGCACGTCAGTTATTTCGAAGCCGATGCCTATGCCACCTGGGCCGGTAAGCGGCTGCCGAGTGAACAGGAGTGGGAACATGCGGCCCGTGGCCGGAGAGTCGATGGAAATTTTCGTGAACGGGGCAGGTTTCATCCGGAGCCGGCGGAGGAGGGCCGGAAAAAGCCGTTACAGCTCTTTGGCGATGTATGGGAGTGGACCCGCAGTCCCTATGGCCCTTATCCGGGCTACCGGCGGGGCGAGGGCGCATTCGGTGAATATAACGGCAAGTTCATGTGCAATCAGATGGTAGCGCGGGGCGGCTCCTGCGTGACGCCCCGGGATCATTTCAGGGCGAGCTACCGAAACTTCTTCTATCCCCATGACCGTTGGCAGTTTCTCGGGATACGTTTGGCGGAGGATGCATGAATACAGCAGTTTCCTACCCCCGTTTTTTCGATGCCGGCCCGGAACCCATGCATCTGCGTGAAGAGGTGGTCGGCGGACTGGCGCGGCGGCCGAAACGGTTGTCGCCAAAACTCCTTTATGATGCTCGCGGGTCCGCCCTGTTCGACATCATCTGCGAGCTGCCGGAGTACTATCCGACACGCACCGAAACGGCAATACTGCGTGACAATGCCAGGGGTATTGCGGGCCTGATTGGTGAAGAGTGTGTGCTCATCGAGCCGGGCGCCGGGAGCTGTCACAAGGCGGAGCTTCTGCTTTGCCACTTGCCGGCTGCGGCTTACGTGCCCACCGACATCTGCGGTGACCATGTACGGGAAGCTGCCCAGCGGCTGGCGACCCGTTTTCCGCGCCTGGAAGTGGCCTCCGCATGTGCTGATTTTTCCCAGTTCGAGGTGCTCTCGAGCTTTGTCCCTCCGGGCCGGCGCGTGGTCTTCTTCCCGGGTTCCACCATTGGTAATTTCGAACCTCACGAGGCGAAGCGCTTCCTCGTCAATGCCGCCGGGTTCGTGGGGCCCGACGGGGGACTGTTGATCGGCGTCGACCTGAAAAAGGAACCCGAGCGGCTGGATGCTGCCTATAACGATATCCGCGGAATTACGGCGGAGTTCAATCTGAATCTGCTTACGCGACTCAACCGTGAACTGCAGGGCGATTTTCATGTCAACCGGTTCCATCACCAGGCTTTTTATGACACGGACAAGGGGCGTGTTGAAATGCACCTGCGCAGTGAGGCCGCCCAAGAGGTCTCGGTCGCGGGTCTTCGGTTTCGTTTTTTACCGGGTGAAACCATTCACACCGAGAATTCCTACAAGTATACGATTCAGGAATTTCATCGCCTCGCTGCGAACGCCGGCTTTGTCCCCGGCGGCGTCTGGACCGACCGTGAACGCCTGTTCAGCGTCCATTATCTTACTCCACGGATTGCAGGTGCGGGGCCGGCGGGTTAATGTGGCGACGTTATGAATCCGGAGACCCGGAGAAGCGATGCATAATATTGTCGGGATTAGCCAGGAACTGAAGGGTATTTATCTGTTCAGCGGTTTAAGCGAAGAACAGACCGAAACCCTGCTGGAATATGCGGCATATCAGGAGTTGCAGCACGGGGAGAGACTGTTTTCGCACGGGGATCCCTCGGAGCGCTTCTTCTGGCTGCGCAGTGGACTCATCAAGCTGACGCGATTGTCGGCGGACGGTGAGGAGAAGGTTGTTGAACTGATTCGGGCCGGGCAGGTATTCGGTGAGGCGATTGCCTTCATGGAGCGGCAGGAGTATCCCGTCAATGCCGAAGCCATCGAGCGGAGCGAGGTGGTGGGGTTCGAGAGCCGGCGTTTTCTGAATCTATTGCGGACCTCTCCGGATAGCTGCTTTCGGCTGCTGGCCGGGCTCTCCATGCGTCTGCATAGCCAGATCAATGAAATCGATCGGTTGACGCTTCACAATGCCACGGCACGGGTCATCGGTTACCTTCTCGATCAGCCGCGCGACGGTGACCGCATATTGCTTGGCTCACCCAAACACCTGCTCGCCTCGCGTCTCTCCATTCAGCCGGAGACCTTGTCGCGGATCTTCGGTCGTCTGAACCGTGACGGACTGATAAAGGTGGAGGGACAGACCATCTATGTCCAGGATGCCGAAGAGCTAAGGCGCTTTTTCGAGCGGCAATAAGTTTCGCAGCCCGGGCTGTCCGGCACCGGGCGGGTAGTGGATGATCAGTCGTTCAGTCCCATCAAGGCCCTGAGGTGATGCCCTACGCTTCGGGCCAGTGCATCCGGTACATAGCCGCCTTCCAGCACCGAAACCACCCGGCCACCGGCATGACGGTGCGCCACTTCCACGATTCCCTCGGTCACCCAGCCAAAGTCGGCCTCGGTCAGTCGCAGCTGGCCGAGCTCTTCCCGGGCATGGCCGTCGAATCCGGCGGAGATGAAAATCATCTCCGGTGCAAACTCCTCAAGGGCCGGAAACCAGCTGGTTTCAATAGCTTCACGAAAAGCAGCGCCGTTACTGCCCGCAGCAAGGGGGACATGAATCCTGTTGGGGCGTTCGACGATCGCCGTCCAGGGGTAAAACGGATGCTGAAACGATGATGCCATCAGGACCCGTTCGTCTTCCCTGAATATCGTTTCGGTCCCGTTACCGTGGTGGACATCGAAATCCACGATAGCGACCCGCTTCAGTCCGAGCGCCTGCAGTGCGTGGGCTACTCCTACGGCCACATTGTTGAAAAAGCAGAATCCCATTGCCCTTCCCGGTTCTGCGTGGTGGCCCGGCGGCCGGACGGCGCAAAAGGCGTTTTCCACTTTGCCGGCAATCACCATCTCGGTCCCTTTGATCACGGCACCCGCCGCACGCCGGGCCGCTGCCAGTGTGTATTCGTTCATGGCGGTGTCCGGATCGAGCTGCACCAGAGCTCCCTCAGGGTGAATGGCCTCCAGTTCATCGATGTAGGAGGGGAGATGGACCCGCTCCAGCTGTTCGCGGGTGACATTCGGTGCATCGACCGGATGCAGGAGTTCCATCAGTCCGGTGGCAATCAGATGATCCTGAATCGCCTGCAGACGAATGGCTGCTTCCGGATGGATATCGCCCATGTTGTGCAGTAGGCAGTCGGGGTGAGTGATATAGGCAGTAGCCATGGGAGTAATCCTCGTGCGTTTGCCGGGTCTCGGATTATTGAAAGAGTAACCCACCGCGCCTTGCCCTGGCCCACTTAGCGGGGCTCTGAGTGCCACCCTATCTTCTGCATGGACCCTGGATTATTTATGTTCGACAGGCTGCTAGGCTGATTAGCATTCAGCCTGTTAGCACCGGAAAACGCGAAAATCCGCTGTCGGATTTGTGGCGAAGGCCGAAAAAAGGGACTTTTTAGCATGGCGCAGCACTATCTCAAACAGCTTTTCGAGCCCGAATCGATGGCTATATTCGGAGCCAGTGACCGACCGGATTCGGTAGGCGCTTTGGTGTTCCAGAACATGCTGGAAGGCGGGTTTAAAGGTCCTGTTTTCCCAATCAACCCCAAGCATGAAAAGGTGAGAGGACAGAAGGCGTACGCTTCGATCGATGAGGTGCACCAACCGGTTGATCTGGCGGTGATCGCCACGCCCGCACCGACCGTGCCCAACATCATCGAGGCTTGCGGCGCCCACGGCATTCGTAGAGCAGTGATCCTTTCGGCGGGATTCCGGGAAGTGGGATCGAAGGGGCGCAAGCTCGAGCAGGCGGTGCTGGAGAATGCGAGAAGGTACGGCATCCGCTTTCTGGGACCGAACTGCCTGGGGGTGATGCGGCCCGGACTGGGTGTGAATGCCACGTTCAACAAGGGCGGCGCAAAAGAGGGTCGTCTCGGGCTCGTTTCGCAATCGGGTGCATTGTGCACGGCCATTCTGGACTGGGCTGCCGCCAACGATGTCGGCTTTTCGACGGTGATTTCCACCGGGATCTCTGCCGATCTCGATTTCGGCGAGATACTCGATTACCTGGTCGCCGACCCCAAAACCAACAGTATTCTGCTGTATATCGAGGGGATTCATAACTCCCGCTCTTTCGTGAGCGGCCTGCGTGCGGCGGCCCGGATCAAACCGGTCATCGCGCTCAAGGTCGGACGGCATGCGGCCGGCTCCAGGGCGGCCGAATCGCACACCGGAGCCCTGGTGGGCTCCGATGATGTATTTGATGCGGCCCTGCGTCGTGCCGGTGTGGTTCGCGGAATGCGTATCGGGCATCTCTTTGCAGCTGCGCAGACACTCACCTCACGATTCCGTGCCGAGGGGGAGCGCCTGGCCGTGGTGACCAACGGTGGAGGACCCGGAGTGATGGCCACCGACCGGGCGGAAGATCTCGGCATTCCCATGGCGGAGCTTTCGGAAGCCAGTCTTGGTGTGCTCGACCAGGCCTTGCCGGGGACATGGTCCCACGGCAATCCGGTCGACGTGATTGGGGATGCCTCGGTGGATCGCTATGTAAAGGCCCTTGAGGTATGCCTCGCCGATCGGGGAGTCGACGGGGTTCTGGTGATCCTGACGCCCCAGGCGATGACCCGCCCCATGGAAGTCGCCGAAGGCGTCGTCGAGGTCGCAAAAAAGGCGAAAAAGCCGGTACTGACCTGCTGGATGGGTCAGATACAGGTTTCCGAATCCCGTGAATGGATGCGCCGCTCAGGGTTGCCCAGCTTCCAGACCCCGGAAGCGGCGGTCGAGGCCTTTTCCTATTTGACCGCCTATTACCGCAACCAGCACCTGTTGTTGCAGACCCCGGGGCCGGTGGGCCGACGCCGACAGCCGGACGTCGAGGGGGCGCGCCTGATCATCGAAAGCGCCCTGGCCGACGGACGCAACGTGCTGAGCGAGGTGGAATCGAAGGCGATATTGGGTGCCTTTCAAGTCAGGACGGGCCCGGCGGTGGTGGTCCGCTCCCCGGGTGAAGCTCTGATCCAGGCCGAGTCCATGGGCTTTCCCGTAGCGCTTAAAATCAATTCCCGGGATATCACCCACAAGAGCGATGCCGGAGGCGTACGGCTCGGGATCAGCAATGCACAGGGGGTTCGCTCCGCCTACAACGAATTGATCAATGAAGTGACCCGTCGGCGCCCCGAAGCACGCATCGATGGCGTGACCATTGAGCCTATGGAGTTGCGGCCCAATGGCCGTGAACTGCTGGTGGGCCTGATCACCGACCCGCTGTTCGGACCGGTGATTACCTTCGGGTCGGGCGGGACGGCTGTCGAGGTGATGGGCGATCGGGCGGTCACCCTGCCGCCCCTGAACCATTTCCTGGTCGCGGACCTCATCCGCCGCACCCGGGTCTCCAAAAGCCTGGGAGCCTTTCGGCACATGCCACCTGCGGACATGCAGGCGCTGGAAAGCGTGCTCATGCGTGTCTCGGAAATGGCCTGTGAGTTGCCCTGGGTTCGAGAGCTCGACATCAACCCGCTGATTGTCGATGAAAACGGCGCCGTAGCCGTTGATGCCCGGATCGTGGTGGATTATCCCACCGTGGGACAGGGACCTTACGGACATATGGCCATCTATCCCTACCCGGTGCATCTGATGATCCACTGGCAGACGCCTGATGGTCTCGATGTGGTGATTCGGCCGATTCGGCCGGAGGATGCGGAGATTGAACAGGCGTTTGTCCGCCGGCTCTCCGAGCGTGCCAAGTATTTCCGGTTCATGCAGACCCTTGAGGAACTCACCCCCGCGATGCTGGCCCGGTTCACCCAGATCGACTACGACCGGGAGATGGCGCTGATTGCTGTACTCGAGGAGGAGAAAGGCGAGATCCAACTGGGTGTATGCCGATACATCATCAACCCGGATGGCATCAGCTGCGAATTTGCCGTTGTAGTAGCGGATGAGTGGCAGCATCGCGGGATAGGGCACCGGTTGATGGTGCAACTGATGGAGGCCGCACGAGAGCGTGGTCTCAAAAGGATGGAGGGCGAGGTCCTCGCCGACAACCATGAAATGCTCGCACTGGTGCGTTCGGTCGGTTTCACCGTTATCACCAACGAGGAAGACCCGAAGATAAAAAGCGTTTACCGCGCTCTCTGACTGGAAAGCGGCGCATGGCAAGGCCCGATGACTCCACGGGCGGAAAGAAAGCTGGTAATCTGGGTGATCTCTTTCAGTCGCTGCCGTCATGCCCCGGTTCGTCGTCCTCTCATTGCTGTTTCTACTGCTGTTTTCCGGTCCCTCGGTCGCTGAACTCGAGGTACGCATCGGTGTGCTCAGCCATCGGGGCGATGAAGCAACCCTCCGGTCATGGGAACCCACCGCCGATTACCTGAACGGGGCGTTGCCGGGATTACAGTTCAGGATTGTGCCTCTGGATTTTGATGCAGTCCTGCCCAAGGTAGAGCGGGGGGAGATCGATTTTGTCCTGACCAATCCGGGTATTTACGTCAACCTCGAGGTCCGGTACCGGGTTTCGAGAATCGCTACACTCAAGAATCGGCGAGGTGGCGTCGGTTACAATATATTTGGGGGTGTAGTCTTTACCCGGGCCGACCGTGACGATTTGCAAACCTTGTCCGATCTGCGAGGCGTTCGTTTCGCCGCTGTGGATCACACCTCCCTGGGCGGCTTTCAGATGGCCTGGGGCGAGTTGGCCAAGGAGGGCATTGACCCATACAGGGATTTCTCCGAGTTGCGCTTTGCCGGCACTCATGACCGGGTGGTGCGGGCCGTGCTTGCGGGAGAGGTCGACGCCGCCACTGTGCGCACTGATATTCTGGAGAGAATGGCGCAGGTGGGCAGCATCGATCCCTCCCGGATTCGGATTATCCATCAGAGGAGCGATCCCGAGTTCCCCTTTGCTCATAGTACGCCGCTCTATCCGGAGTGGCCCTTTTCCAAGCTCCAACACACGCCAAACAGCCTGGCCCAGCAGGTGGCCGTAGCTCTTCTGCAGATGCCGGTGGAGCATCCGGTGGCCCTTGCCGGGCGCTATTCGGGTTGGACTATCCCACTCGATTACCAGCCGGTCCATGAGCTGTTCCAGGAGCTTCATCTGCCGCCCTATCCGGAACGTCCGGTGAGCTTCTGGGAGGTTGTCCATTATTATGGTCAGTACCTGCTGGCGGGTGTTGGCGCGCTGTTGGTGATGGGGCTGATGAGTACCTGGGTATGGAGGCTCAATCGCCGGCTGGAAAACGCCAACAGCTGCCTGGAACAGCAGCACAATCTGATTCTCAATTCGGTTGCCGACGGTATTTATGGGGTGGATCTGAAGGGCAACTCGACTTTCGTGAACCACGCCATGGAGGAGGTGACCGGGTGGAACGCGGCCGAACTCATCGGCAGGAATCAGCATGAAGTTCTGCATCACACCAGGGCCGATGGTTCACCGCATCCCCCGGAGGAGTGTCCGGTGTATACCACGGCCCGGGATAACGTGTCCCGCTATGTGGAAGATGACGTTTTCTGGCGCCGTGATGGAACCAGCTTTCCGGTCGAGTACACCAGCACTCCGGTTCATAATGAACGCGGTGATTGCGTGGGGGCGGTCGTGGTGTTTCGTGATACCACTGCCCGCAAGGAAGCGCAGGAGCGCCTCCGCCGGCACCAGATGGAACTGGCGCATGTGGGACGGCTTTCGACCATGGGTGAAATGGCATCGGGGATCGCCCACGAGCTCAATCAGCCACTGGCGGCTGTTACCAATTACAGTCGCGGCTGTATCAACATGCTGCGTACGGGGAATGCTGCTCCGGAGCAGGTTACGGAGGTCATGGAACGGGTTGCCGGGCAGGCACAGCGGGCGGGCGAAATCATTCGCCAGCTACGTGCCTTTGTCCGAAAGGATCAAAGTGAACTCAGTGTCATTGACCTCAATCGGCGCATCAGTGACTTGGCGGTGCTGATCGGTCCCGATGCCCGGCGCGAGGGAGTCGCTTTCCAACTCGACCTGGATCCTGCCGAAGCCCGGGTCCAGGGACGAGGAATACAGATCGAACAGGTGGTGCTTAATCTGGCCCGGAATGCCATCGAAGCCATGCAGACAACCGTCGCCGACGAGCGGCGTTTATTGATCTCCACCTGTGTTCAAAAGGGATGGGTGATCGTGCGGGTGGAGGATACCGGTCCCGGCGTCGACACGGAATTGGTCGACACGTTGTTTGCGCCGTTTGTGACCAGCAAGCCGGATGGAATGGGGCTGGGCCTTTCCATCAGCCGTGGCATTATCGAAACCCACGGCGGTACGCTATCGGTCTCCTCTTCATCGAAAGAGGGCAGCGTATTCCAGTTTTCACTGCCGTTGCATCCTCGCAGAGAAGGTTAATGAACAGCGAACAGCCTACCGTTTTCATTGTTGATGATGATGAAGCCGTGCGCGACTCCCTCAGCTGGCTGATGCGCTCCGTTGGACTGGCTGCGGAGAGCTTTCCTTCGGCCCGTGCCTTTCTCGACAACTACGCCCCTTCGCGTCCGGGCTGCCTGGTGCTCGACATCCGCATGCCGGGCATGAGCGGACTGGACTTGCAGGAGCAGATCCGGGAGCGGGGGATGGAACTGCCGGTGATCTTCATCTCGGGGCATGCCGATGTCCCGATGGCTGTGCGGGCGCTCAAGTCCGGTGCCTTTGACTTCATTGAAAAACCGTTCAATGATCAGGTGATCCTTGAACGGGTACAGCGTGCCATCGAGGAAGATCGGGAGACTCGCTGCAGAACGGCTGCGAAGGCCGACGTGCTGGGCCGTATAAACCGGTTGACTCCCCGTGAAAAGGAGGTGCTGGACCTGGTGGTGGAGGGTGCGCCCAACAAGGTCATCAGCACCACCCTGGGGGTCAGTCTGAAGACCGTCGAGGCCCACCGGGCTCGTGTCATGGAAAAGCTCCAGGCCGGCTCTCTCTCGGAGCTGGTGCGGCTGGTACTCTTCTGCTCCGGCAGGGACTAGTGCACTGTTGCATGCTTGGCGATACTTTCAGAGCCCTCCAAAAGCGTCAGGACAAGGCGCAGCGCGCAGGCAATGGTCGTTCCCTTGTCAAGCGCTGCACGAATCCGCCGGGAGCGGATTCGGACAGCCGAAGGCTGGCCGGAAGGGCGGACTCCAGGGACGGAGTCCGCAACGCCGTCATGGCTTTTTTGGGGGGGCTCCCTTCGGGCGAGCCGCTGGCCGGCCATCTGCGGCGTTGCGTTTCTTGCAAAGGGCGCGCCATTCCCTGCAAAACGCGCCTTGCATGATGTGCATGGATGCACAAATGCCGCGCGCGCATGGATGCGCAGGAGCGGTCTGGCCGGCCAGCGGCTCGCTGAAAGCACCGTCAAGCATGCAACAGTACACTAGCGGCGGCGAATCAGCTGTTCGGGTCCTGATTCCACCCGCACCGCTACCCGGTATTGGATAAGGGTTAACCCTAACCATACCCGGTAGTTCCCCCAATTTTAATCCCCCTTTGTCTAGGCTTTAATCTTCTTGCCGGCGAAGAGCCGTATTTCGCGCCGGATTCCACGAAAACGACCAGAAGTACCCGGAGGATGGAGGATGTGGTCCAGGGGTGTTCCAAAAATGATTCTGCTGGCCGGCTGCGGCACAGCAGGCGCCGAATGCCCCGGCAAGGACCCGTCTGCACGCCATTACTTCCGCCGAATACGCACGGAGCCGTGCGGCATCGGCGGGTGGGCAGTGGCGTGATACCCGTGATGTCCTGCTGGCCGCCGTGAAGGCGGCCCGGCGGGGCGATTTTGGCTTCGCTGTCGAGTGGAGAAAGGGGACGTCGCAGAGCAAGTCCCGTGTTTCTGATCAGGAGGATCGCTGAGTCAACGCCACCGATTTGACACTATTTACGCCAGGGAGTGAGGCGTAACCGTAATGAATCCCCCTTTTTGCCGGTCGGGCGCCTGCCTATTTCACCCCCCTTTTTTGGGTAGGAGAAAACGCCCGGCTGGTTTCTTTTATGGATGGCCCGAGCCTTTCGCGGCGCCTTGCATTACCCCCCTCAGCGGCTAGATTCAAAAGTGTCAATGGGAAAAAACCCGCGGGTTTAATCCCCAAGGCCTGTAATCCGACACCTTCATTCCAGTCCGATAATGAGGCCGTTGCCGTGAATCTGATGTCCAGGCAAACAGAAGTGCTGCTGTCTGCTGTCGAACAGCTGAACCCTAGCGAGAACGCGTCTTCGCCTGAAAAAACGCTAAGGCGGCTGCTGGACGGAATCAACCGGGTATTATCCGCCGATCAGTTGGTCGCCCTGATCTTCGATACCAACGGGCGGGAACACCGGGCGGCCCTCGGGGCGCCGGTCGATCAGTGCCAGGAGCATTGGTTGCGACGGCGGATCCCCGATTCCGGCGGGAGGCCGGAGGTGTCCCTGGTCGGTCGGGAGTACTGGGGCGGCACGAACAGCGAAGAGCGCTGCCTCGGCAGCCATATGCGTAGCGGTGCACTGGTTGCGATACCCTGCGGGGGTCGCTGGGGCGTGCTGTTGGTGGCCTACCATACCGACCACCTGTTTTCGGATCAGGAACTTTCCCTCCTGCGGATCTTTGCAAACCTGGCCGGGGTCTCTTTATCGACCAAAGCCTTCGCTGCTGATGCCCCCGTTAGCGAGCTTCAGGATCATTCGCGGCAGCGTTTGTCAGCGCAGGAGAGTGAGCGTCAGCGCATTGCAGCGGAACTTCACGACGGCATTGGCCAAAGCCTGACGGCCGTCAAATATCTGCTGGAAGGCGCTTTGCTGGAGCACGCCAAATCGAACGGCGAGGTTGGTCGCGACACGCTGATAACGACTCTGCACAGTGTACAGTCCACCATCGACGAAGTACGGCGTGTGGCTATGGATCTGCGTCCAGCCATGCTGGATGACCTTGGACTGCAGCCTACGCTGGCGTGGTTCTGCCGGCAGTTTCGGGAAATCTATCGACCCTTGCGGGTACACCTGCAGTTTGGCCTGGACGAAGAGGATATGGACCCCGACCTGCGGGTACCAATTTTCCGGATTTGCCAGGAAGCGCTCAACAACATCGCCAAACATGCAAAGGCCAAACGTGCCGAGGTATCGCTCTCCCTTGAAGAGGGTCGGTTGCTGTTGCGCATCAGTGACGATGGTGTGGGTTTGAAAACGACCGGCAGAGTCGGATTTGGTCTGAAAAACATGCGCGAGCGCGCCGAGTTGTCGGGTGGTCGGCTGGTGATTACCAGGGGGAAACCCCGTGGTCTCGCTATTGAAGCGAGCTGGCCGATACCGGAGATGGACCTGCCGCGTCTGGATGGCCTCGGTGACCGTGCCCTTTATGGCGGGGGCGGGGAGTTATCCGGAATACATCCGGCCTGAATCAGCGGTTTGGCATTTCAATGGGCAAGCCCATTGTTTATGGCGTAGGCGGTGAGTTGTGAGGCGCTGTGCACATTCAGCTTCTTCATTAGATTCGAACGGTGCTTCTCCACGGTTTTTTCACTCAGCGAGAGGTAAGTCGCAATCTCGCGGTTGCGTGAGCCTTCAGCAATCAGTTTGATGACTTCGCGCTCGCGTCGCGTGAGTGTCTCCCACGAAGCGGGTGTACGGTTCAGAGAGTTATTGCCCAGATATTCGGTGACCACATTCTGGCAGATAGCCGGGCTTAAGTAGGTTTTCCCATTCAAAATGCTGCGAATCGCCACAAGCAGTTCGATGTGCGAATCGTCCTTGAGGATATAGCCGTCGGCCCCGGCGCGCAGCGAAGCCCGAATATACTCCTCGGTCTTGTGGATGGTGAGTACCAGGACCTTGACCACGGGATGGCGCTTTTTGATGTCCTGAATCGCCTCCGTACCGTTGGTGCCGGGCATGGAGAGATCCATCAGGACCAGATTCGGTTTGGTTTCAGTCGCTTGCAGCAAGGCTTCACGGCCATTTGCCGCCTCGCCGATGACCTTGAGGTCGGGCTCGTTAGCCAGCAGTGCCCGCAATCCTTCACGCAAAATCGCGTGGTCTTCCACCAGCAATACACGGCTAGCCGTTGCCATAGAGCTTCCCTGTCCCGGTTGGTTACGTTCCCTGTCCTTAAAACACTCCGTCCGTAGACGGTACAGAAAAGCATAGATCACCGGCTACATGAATTCATTGAGCGGGTTGCGTACAATTCTTAAAGAGGTTCGAATACGTGATGGGCATCCCGACTGCAGCAAGCGGGGAATCCCGCTACGGATATAATCGGTCCGTGAGGTATCCAACCAGGGTGTGTCCAGTCAATGTATTTCAAGCGGGGTGTCAAGCAGTGGCGTCGTTTGCCGTTACAGTACCGTCCCAGGAGCGGTTAATTCCCTGGGTTACCGGCGTACTGGTGATCCTGTTGGCCTATGCCCTTGCGCAGGGCACATGGCGCCTGATCCCCGATCCGGTGTTGCCGGAAAGTTCGGTGATCAGGAGTGGTGCGTCCGCAGAGGCATCCTCCACAGCATCCGGTCTGGAGGATGTTGCCGACCTGCATCTTTTCGGCCAGCCTTCCAGTCAGCACCAACCGGTGGCGGCGGTTCCCATCGATGCGCCGGAAACCCGTCTGAATCTGATCCTGAGGGGGCTGTTTACCGCCGACCGGCCGGAGGACGGGGCGGCAATTATTGCCGATTCACAGGGGAACGAAAGGTTCTACCTGAATGGTGATCAGTTGCCAGGCGGGGCACAGTTGAAAGAAGTCCATGCCGATCGGGTCATTCTTGCTCGGGGAGGGCGGTTTGAGACCTTGAAATTGCCGAAGGCATCCGAGTCCGGAATCTCGCTGGACGAAGTGTCCGGGACTGGCGGGGCCGCTTCCGGGGTCCGGCAATTGCCGGAGTTGCGTAGTTATCGCGAAAAGATCCTGGCAAACCCGACTTCCGCATTCGATTTGGTGAAAATGCGGCCGGTCAGCGAAAACGGACGGCTGAAGGGCTATCGGGTAAGCCCCGGAAAGGATCGGGAACTGTTTCGCAAGGCAGGATTGCGGTCCGGCGATGTCGTCACCGGGATCAACGGGATGGGGCTTGATGATCCCGCCCGGACTCAGGAGGTCTTCAAGCAACTGACTTCCGCCAGCCAGTTAAATCTGGTAGTGGAACGGGGAGGCAGACAGCAGCATATCGTGCTGAGCGTCGAGTGACGAATCGGCTGAATGGATAACCGAAAAGAAGAAAACAGAATGCGATTATCGAATAATGTTGCCGCGGCGTCGGGGCGCCACAGGGCTTTCCAGGGTTTCTGGGGCCTGATCGCGGTTTTGATGTTGATCGTCGCCCTGCCTGTGCGGGGTGAACAGCTCACGCTTAATCTCAAGGAAGCGGACATCGGTTCGGTCATCGAAACGGTGTCGAAGATGACCGGAAGGAATTTCATCGTCGACCCCCGGGTGAAGGGGAAAATCACTGTAATTTCCTCCGAGCCTATGAGTGCCGACGAGATTTATGAGGTCTTCCTCTCAATTCTCAACGTGCATGGCTTTGCGGCAGTGCCCTCTGACGGTGTTATCAAGATCGTGCCCGAGGCGAACGCCAAACAGGATTCCATACCCACGGTGACACCCGGGCAGCCCGGGATGGGCGATCAGTACGTGACCCGGG
This sequence comes from Thiohalomonas denitrificans, assembly GCF_900102855.1. Taxonomy (NCBI): domain Bacteria; kingdom Pseudomonadati; phylum Pseudomonadota; class Gammaproteobacteria; order Thiohalomonadales; family Thiohalomonadaceae; genus Thiohalomonas; species Thiohalomonas denitrificans. The sequence continues at coordinate 186,392 of NZ_FMWD01000005.1, read as the reverse complement.
TCATTAAGGTGGAGAATGTCGCAGCCGCCCAGCTGGTGCCTATTTTGCGGCCGCTTCTGCCGCAGCAGGGGCATCTCGCGGCAATGCCCTCGGCCAATGTGCTCGTCGCCTCGGCCGGAGCGGCCAACCTCCAGCGTCTGGTGGAGATCATCAAGCGGGTGGACCGCTCCAGCGATGGCGAACTGGAGATGGTTCGTCTGGAGCATGCATCAGCAAGTGAAGTGGCACGGGTGCTGACTTCACTGCAGCAAGGGGCGGACAAACAGGCCGGTGGCGCGACGAGCTTCGTGGCGGATGAACGGACCAACAGCATCATCATCTCCGGCGCCGCCAACCGGTTGCAGTTGCGGGCAATTATCAGCCACCTGGATACGCCTATGGATGCCGGTGGAAATACGGAGGTGATCTACCTGCGTTATGCCAATGCAGCGGAGGTGACGACCGTTCTGGAAGGTATTAGTGCCACTCTGGGTCCAGCCGGTGGAGAGGCCCAGAACGCCGGGGAACAGGAGGTCACCATCCGCGCCCACGAACAGACCAACGCCGTCGTGATTAATGCGACACCCGATGTGATGCGTTCACTGAAATCGGTCATTGCCCGCCTGGATATTCGGCGGGCGCAGGTTTACGTGGAAGCGGTCATCGCCGAGATCCGTACGGATGATCAGAAACGGCTCGGCATTCAGTGGGCCTACGACGGTTCGCCGGATAACGGCCCGGTGGGACTCGTCAATTTCCCCAGCGCGGGGAATGCCTCCCTGAGCAGTGTCGCCGGGACCGCGGCTGCCGGGGGCGTTCCCAGCCCCCCGGGGTTGCTGGCAGCTGTAGGGGATACGGCCTCGGACGGCTCGCGCGGGGGCGCTTTGCTGCATGCGATCACCTCCAATACCAACGCCAACATCCTCTCCACGCCGACGCTCGTCACCCTCGACAACGAGGAGGCCGAGATCGTGGTGGGTCAGAATGTTCCCTTCGTGACCGGCTCCTATACTTCGACCGGCGGTGATTCAACCGATCCGTTCCAGACCATCGAACGCGAGGATGTGGGCCTGACACTGAGCGTGAAGCCGCAGATCAACGAAGGTAACGCGGTGAGGCTGGAGTTGTCCCAGGAGGTCTCCAGCGTCTCCACCGCTACGGGTGCGACGGATCTGATCACCGACAAGCGCTCGTTGAAAACCACCGTCATGGTCGATGACGGTCAGGTGGTGGTCCTCGGAGGGCTGGTGGATGAACAGTTGGATGTCGGCAAGGACAAGGTGCCGGGGCTCGGGGATATTCCCGGGCTCGGATGGCTATTCAAGTATGAATCCACCACAAAGGTCAAACGTAATCTGATGATTTTCCTGCGCCCGGTTATCCTACGGACCGAAGAGCAGAACGCGGCCATTGCCAATGCCAAGTACACCTTTATTCGGGACAGGCAACAGGATGTTCGCGAGGCAGGTCTTTCGCTGATGGCGGACGAGGCTTCCCCGCTGCTGCCCGAGTATGAAGATTTCATGGAACTCCCGCCGCCCTTTGAAGTCTGGAAAGAGGGCCCTCGTTCTGAATTGCGGCCCCCCGATGAGAATTTGAAGATCGATGGCAACACCTGAACAGGTCATGCAGGAGCTCCAGGAGCCGGAACCGGAAGAGCACGGTTCCGGGCGGCTTCCGTTCGCCTTTGCCAAGCGGTTCGGGGTGGTCGTGGCCGATGAGGACGAAGCCGGGCTGAAAGTGCTCTACCGGCCCGGGCTTGACCTGCAGGCGATGGCCGAGGTGCGGCGTTTCCTTGGTCGGCCCCTGAGCTGGGAAAAGGTACCGGCAGAAGCGTTCGAGTCGCTGCTCCAGCGGACCTATGAGAATGGTCCCCATGGCGCCATGCAGGCCATGGGTGAACTCGGTGATGAACTTGACCTGGAGCATCTGGCACAGAGCCTTCCGGAACCGGAAGACCTGATGGAGAGTGAGGATGATGCCCCGATTATCCGCCTCATCAACGCCCTGCTCACAGAAGCCATTCGCGAAGGTGCTTCGGACATCCACATCGAGCCTTTTGAACAGCATCTGGCGGTGCGCTTCCGGGTCGATGGCGTGCTGCGCGAGGTGCTGCGGCCCCAGCGCAAGATGGCGCCCCTGCTGGTCTCGCGCATCAAGGTCATGGCCAAGCTGGACATTGCGGAGAAACGCCTCCCCCAGGATGGCCGCATCTCCCTGCGTGTCGCCGGTCGACCGGTCGATGTCCGCGTATCGACACTGCCGTCCGGCCATGGCGAGCGCGTGGTCTTGCGCCTGCTCGACAAGCAGGCGGGGCGCCTGGATCTGACCCACTTGGGTATGGATCCGGAAGTGATGAAGGAAATTGACCACATCATCCATCAACCTCACGGCATTCTGCTGGTGACAGGGCCGACCGGTTCGGGCAAGACCACCACCCTCTATGCGGCACTCACTCGGCTCAATGACAAGAGCCGTAATATCATGACAGTCGAGGACCCCATCGAGTATTACCTCGAGGGGATTGGTCAGACCCAGGTCAACAGCAAGGTCGACATGACCTTCGCACGCGGTCTGCGAGCCATTCTCCGGCAGGACCCCGACGTGGTGATGGTGGGTGAAATTCGCGACCTGGATACCGTCCAGATTGCGGTGCAGGCCTCCCTGACCGGGCATCTGGTGCTTTCCACCTTGCACACGAATACGGCCGTGGGCGCCGTGACTCGATTGCGGGACATGGGCGTGGAGCCGTTTCTGCTCTCTTCCAGTCTGCTCGGGGTACTTTCCCAGCGGCTGGTGCGCACGCTCTGTCCCCACTGCAAACGCCCCTATCAGGCCGATGCCGCCGAGGCCCGGCTGCTGGGATTCAACGAGGACGAGTCACCCACCCTCTATTCGCCCGTCGGCTGTTCGGAGTGCAACGAGACAGGCTATCGGGGTCGGACCGGCATCTATGAACTGGTGATTCTCGACGACAGCATGCGTTCCATGGTTCACGATGGGGCGAGCGAGCAGGAGCTGGAGTCCAGCGCCCGCCGACATACGCCAGCCATACGCGACGACGGCATGCGTCGGGTCCTCGCCGGCGATACCGCCCTCGAAGAGGTGCTGCGGGTGACTCATGATAGTGGCTAGTGGCGAGTGGCGAGTGGCGAGTGGCTAGTGGATAGGTTTAGGGGCGGAGTGGGTGTGCAGAGTGTGGAGTTCAATATTGGATATACGAGAGAAAACCTCTTGTTTATTGGGTGTCTTTTTTTATGCCGGGGATTCGGGAACGAGCCGGGCGTACCAGTACGGCGAACTTCCTCGCCACTCGCCACTAGCCACTCGCCACTGATCTAATGGGTGCCTACGAATATACCGCTCTGGATGCGGGCGGCCGCCAGCGCAAGGGTGTACTGGAGGGCGATACGGCCCGTCAGGTGCGCCAGGCGCTACGCGAGCAGGGGATGATCCCGCTGAATCTGGACGAGGTGGTTCGGCAGGAGGGCAAGAAACGTGGGCCGGTTCTGCGTGGTGGCGTCAGCGCCACGGATCTCGCCGTGGTTACCCGCCAACTCGCTACCCTGGTACGCTCGGGCCTTCCGCTCGAGGAGGCATTGACCACGGTCGGAGAGCAGACCGAAAAGCCGCGCTTGAAGAGCCTCATGATGGGGGTTCGTTCGCGGGTCCTGGAGGGACGCTCGCTGGCTGATGGGCTGGCCGATTTTCCCTCCGTTTTTCCGGAACTCTATCGCGCGACGGTGGCTGCCGGTGAACAGTCGGGGCATCTGGACGTGGTGCTGGAACGGTTGGCCGATTACACCGAAAAACGTCAGCAGATGCGCCAGAAGATGACGCTGGCGCTGCTCTACCCGACGCTGCTGACGTTCGTGGCGCTGGCGGTGGTAGGTCTTTTATTGACCTACGTCGTGCCACAGGTGGTGCAGGTGTTCGAAAACGTCGGACGTGAACTTCCCTGGCTCACCACGGCCCTGATCGCCGTCAGCGACTTTCTGATCGACAACGGCGTGCTGCTGCTTGTGGCGGGAGGCATGATCGGCTTCGCCTTCTGGCGCCTGCTGAAACGACCCGGGTTCCGTTACCGCGTTCATCAAATGCTGTTGCGAGCCCCTTTGTCCCACCGGCTGGTGCGGGGCTTGAACACCGGTCGTTTTGCGCGCACCTTCAGTATCCTGGCTGCCAGCGGCGTTCCGGTACTCGAGGGGATGCGTATCTCTGCGCAGGTGCTGTCGAATATCCCCATGCGCGCGGCAGTGGACAAGGCCTCGGAGCGGGTTCGCGAGGGCAGTAGTATCAGCCGGGCGCTGGAAAGCAGCGGGCTGTTTCCGCCCCTGACCCTGCACCTGATCGCCAGTGGCGAGAGCAGCGGCCGTCTCGAGGAGATGCTCGAGCGGGCAGCGGATAATCAGGAGCGGGAGATTGAAACGCTCGTCGCCGTCCTGATGGGGGTGTTCGAGCCGGTCCTGCTGCTGGCGATGGGCGGCGTGGTACTGATCATCGTGCTGGCGATTCTGGTCCCGATCCTGGAGTTGAACCAGCTGGTAATGTAGCTATTGAGCGAACCACTGAGCTCCACCGAGAGCGGGATCACAGAGCACCCGGAGACATCCTCTGTATAAAGGTACTCAGTGCCCTCTGTGGTTACAAGCCTTTGTTCTTTGCGCCCTTTGCGGTTAATCAATGTTTCGGTTAGAGAAAGGAAAGAATATGAAGATTGAACAGCGTCGATTGGGTCGAGCGATCCAGCGCGGTTTCACGCTCATCGAGGTGATGGTCGTTGTGGTGATTCTCGGCATCCTCGCTGCCATTGTCGTGCCCAAGGTGATGGATCGTCCGGATGCCGCGCGAATCACCAAGGCCAAACAGGATATTCGGGCTCTGGAGAGCGCCCTGAACCTCTATAAGCTGGACAACTTCCGTTATCCGAGTACCGATCAGGGACTCGATGCTCTGGTCAGCAAACCCGGCGGCTCTCCGGAACCGCGTAATTGGAAAAATGGCGGCTACATGGATCGCCTTCCCAAGGACCCTTGGGGCAACGATTACCGCTATCTCAGCCCGGGGCGCAATGGTGATATCGACATCTACACCCTGGGTGCCGACGAGCGCGAGGGTGGTGAAGGTGTGGATGCCGACGTCGGGAACTGGAACCTCGATTAGAACCACCATGACCCGTCCGGCTCCAGGCCGTCTTTCCGGAAACCGGGGTTTCACCCTGCTGGAACTGATGGTGGTGATGGTCATCATCGGGGTCATCATCGGTTTTGCCGCACTTTCAATCGGTGATGGCGGCCGATCGGAACGCATCGAGACCGAGGCACGCAGGCTGGCCGCCCTGATGCAGTTGACGGGCGATGAGGCCATCCTCAACGGAAGCCAGTTGGGGCTGCTCCTCACACCGGAAGGGTACCGTTTCCTGACACTCGGCCAAGAGGAGTGGGAACCGGTGGAGGGGGATCAACTGTTGCGCGCCCGTAAATTGCCGGATGGCGTGGCAATGGAGTTGCGCGTGGACGGCATGCCGGTGGGGGTGGAAGAGGACCCGAAAAAGCCCGAACCCCACCTGGTCTTCCTCTCCAGCGGCGATCGGACGCCCTTCGAAATGGAACTCGGCCCCGCCGACTCGTTCGGAGAGCTGGACGAGGAGGGAACCCGTCACCACCTGGAAGCGGGCCCCTTTGGCCCCATTACCCTCACCGGTCCGGGTATCAGACCGGCCGACTTCGAAGACGAATAGACTGCGAAAAACCACTGAGAACACCGAGGACCGAAGGGGGTAACCACGGGGTACCCGGGGATCACGGGGTAAAACAGGTGGTTCGTTTTTTTCTCCCCCATGCACCCCGTGTTCCCCGTGGTTCAAACCGGGGGCCTGTTCAGCAGGGGGCCACGGCTCGCAATGGCGGGCATAGAACCCCTGATGCGAATCGTGGATAATGAGCCTCCTTTTTCCGGAGGCCGTCATGTGGTTTAAGAATCTGCGTCTCTATCGTCTTAATGCGCCGTTTACCCTTTCGCCGGAGGACCTTGCCGAGCGACTGCAGGATGACGCTTTCCGCTCCTGCGGAAGCCTCGAAACCTCCACATTGGGTTGGGTGCCGCCACTGGGCCGGCGGAGTGAAAATCTCGCTCACGGGGCCGCCGGTGCGGTGCTGATCTGTGTCCGCAAGGAGGAGCGAATTCTGCCCAATTCCGTGGTGACGGAAGAGGTGGCCGAAAAGGCGGCCGAGATCGAGGAGGCCGAGGGTCGTCCGGTGCGGCGCAAGGAGAGGCAGTCCCTGAAAGAGGAGGTGGTCCAAAGCCTGCTTCCCAGGGCCTTTACCCGCTCCAGCTACGTCTTTGCCTATCTCGTACCCAAAGAGAACTGGCTGGTGGTGGATGCCGCCAGCGCCAAGAAGGCCGAAGAGGTGGTCTCACTGCTGCGGAAATCGGTGGGCTCGCTGCCGGCAGTGCCTCCGCGGGTGCAGTCCTCGCCATCGGTAGTGATGACTTCGTGGGTGTCCGGCGAGCCGGTGCCGACCGGGGTGGAGTTGGGCGATCAATGCGAGCTCAAGGAGCCGGGCGAGCAGGGCGGGGTGGTCCGGGTCAAGGGCCTCAATCTCCTCTCGGAAGAGGTGGGCGCCCACCTGGAGACCGGGAAACAGGTCACCAAGCTTGCCCTGCAATTCGAGGATCGCATCAGTTGCGTGCTGGATGAGGAGCTGGCGGTCAAGCGCCTTGCCTTTGAGGACACGGTTCTGGAAGCCCTCAACGACGCCAATGCCCCCGATGAAGCCGCCGCGTTCGATGCCCAGTTCGCCTTGATGACTCTCGAACTCGGCCGTTTCCTGCCCCAGGTCCTCGAGTGGTTCGGCGGCGAAGAGGCGGGAGTTTCCGCGGCTTAGTTTTTTGCGTTGACCACAGAGGGCACAGAGAACACTGGGGATATAGCCTGATGAGGGACGGAGCCCTGGAACAAGTAAGCTCCGTGCCCTCCGTGGCTTGCCTTTGAACTGTCATGAAATTCTATATCCGTACCCTTGGTTGCAAGATGAATGCCCTCGACTCGGCGCGGGTGGCGGCGGCCTTGCAGGCGGCCGGTCACGAGTTGGTCGGCGAGGCCGAGGCGGAGTGTGTGTTCGTCAATACCTGCACGGTGACCGCCGAGGCGGATCGCAAGTCCCGCAAGGAGGTCAATGCCGCCGGCCGGATGGTGGAGCAGGTCGCCGTCATGGGGTGTGGCCCCCGGGTGGACACCGGCCGGTGGCGGCAGCACTCGCCGGAGACGATGGTTTTTACCGATGAAACCGTCCTCTATGAGCGGTTTGGTGTGCAACTGGATGAGCTGCCGTTTCCCCTCGGTTCCCGGACCCGGCTGCCGGTGGCGATCCAGACCGGCTGCGATAATCTCTGCAGCTTCTGCATTACCCGGGTTGCCCGCGGGCCTCATGCCAATGTCCCTGCCGAACAGGTCATCCGCCAGGTTCGTGAGGCGGAGGAGGCGGGTATTCGCGAGATCGTGCTTACCGGCATCAATCTGGCGGCCTGGGGGGCGGAGGACTCCAACCGCGCCGAGCAGGCCCGGCTGCATCTGCTTATCGAACGGATCCTCAGCGAGACCGAAATGCCGCGTATCCGGCTCTCCTCGCTGGGACCGCAGTATCTCCACGAGGGGTTTTTTGATCTGTTTTCCGATCCCCGTCTGTGTGCCTATCTGCACCTTTCACTTCAGAGTGGTTCCGACTCGGTGCTGGAGCGCATGGTGCGAGGCCATGGCACGGAAGAGGTACGGCGCATTGCCGAGCAGGCGCGGAGGGTGCGGCCTGACGTGGCGCTTGCCGCCGATGTGATCGCCGGCTTTCCGGAGGAATCTGACACCGAACACCGGGAGACCCTGGCGTTTATAAAGCAGATCGGCTTTGCCAAACTCCACGTGTTCCCCTATTCGGTCCGCGAGGGCACACCAGCGGCGGAGATGGCGCAGGTAAAAGGCGATATTCGCCGGGAACGAGCCGCGGAGATCCGCGAGCTGGGCAGGCAACTACGCCGCGATTTCATTGCGAGCCAGATGGGACAGCATTTCGATGTCCTGGTTGAGCGTGGAAAGAGCGGATTGACCGACAACTATATCCGCCTGCGGGTCCCGGATGAGGCCGGATCCGAAGGGACCATCCGGGAAATGACGCTGACCGAAGAGACTCTGGCGGAGCGGCTATAGAATCGAACCAGGAGAGCCGTAGCCCCTGCTGTCCAGGCCCGGATCAGAAAAACTGGTAACCACGGGGGACACGGGGACCACGGGGTAAAACAGGTTGTCCGATCTTTTTCTCCCCCGTGCGCCCCTTGCCCATGGTTAATCCACCGTCAGTACCACTTTGCCGATCATGCCGCCCGCTTCGATGAGACGGTGGGCCTCCGGAGCCTGCTCCAGAGGTAGCTTGTGCGATACGTGCACGGCAAGTTCCCCCCGGTCGAACAGCTGTGCGCACTGTTCGAGGATCCAGCCCTGGTGCCGGAGGGCGTCTTTCCATCCCATATACATGGGCGAGAGCATCAGCTCCAGACTGATTTGCAGGTTATGCAGTCTCGCCTGTTTCCAGTCGGTATCCGGCCCCGGTTGAAGCAGGGTAACGACCTTGCCATAGGGGCGGACGGCACCGAAGGTTTGTTCGAAGATCGCCCCGCCCACGGTGTCCAGGGCCACATCGACGCCCTCTCCGTCACTCCAGTCGAGCACCGCCCGGGCGAAATCCTGCTCCTTGTAGAGAACGGTTTCGTCGGCTCCCATCTGCCTGGCGAACTCCGCCTTCTCGGCACTGCCGACGGTGGTGATCACCCGGCAGCCGGCGGCCTTGGCGAGTTGAATGGCCATATGGCCGACCCCTCCCGCACCGGCATGAATCAGGATATCCTGGCCGGCGATGATCTGGGCACGATCATGGAGGGATTCCCAGGCCGTGATCAGCACCAGCGGGGTGGCAGCGGCCTGCATGAAGTCGAGGGAGGCGGGTTTGGCCGCAGCTACATGCTCGTTCATGACCGTATATTCGGCGTATGTCCCCGGCGCGGCGCCGATGCCGCCGTTGCAGAAATAGACCTCGTCCCCGAGCCGAAAGCGGGTGACTTCGCTCCCCGCGGCCTCCACCACACCGGCGCCGTCACAACCGAGGATGGCCGGCATCTTCTCCGGGTAGAAGGTGCCGCGCCCCCGCAATTTGGTATCGATGGGATTCACCCCGATGGCCTTCACCCGTACGAGAATGTCGTGTTCCCCAAGAGGCCCGGGTTTCGATACATCGGCCGGTTGCAGCACGTCAGGACTACCGGGTTCCGCCATGAGCATCGCTCGCATGCTTTTCCTCCGTCGCTTGATCGTTGGTATGTTTTACCAGGCCACGAAATCGCTTACGCGATCGTTTGGTTCAAGTGTAAACCTCTCTAGTTGTATCGAACCATTTGCACCGCAGAGGCGCCGAGTCGCTGCTGCGAAGCCCCTCTCGGTGAGGTATCGATTCGTCGGGTTCCCGGGGGTGCGTAGCGTAGACCGCACGCGTAGGATCGTACTATCGAAGTCTGAAGCGGGAAAAGGGGACATGGGGACCGAAATAGAACGTAAATTCCGGGTTCGGGATGACAGTTGGCGCAAACAGGCCGATGCGGGCACCCGCTTTCGACAGGGCTACCTCGTGGGCTCGGAAATGGCCTCCGTACGTGTTCGCATCGAGGGTGAGAAGGCCAATCTCAATATCAAAAGCGCTACGCTGGGGGTTACCCGCAGTGAGTACGAGTATGCGATACCGCGGGATGAAGCAGAGGAGTTGCTTGAGAAGCTTTGCGAAAAACCGCTGATTGAGAAGACCCGATACCGTCTTACGTTCGCCGGCGTGCTCTGGGAGGTGGATGTCTTTGCGGGGGATAACGAGGGACTGGTCGTGGCCGAGGTGGAACTGGCGTCCGAAGATGCGACGTTCGAGGTGCCACCCTGGGCCGGCGAAGAGGTCTCGCATGACAAGCGTTATTACAATGTCTGCCTGGTAAAACACCCTTATAAGGATTGGACCGACCGTGACCAATAGTCAGATCGAGGTCAGCATCGGCAAGCAGCGCCTGCGCCTGCTTGAGGAGAGCCGCATCGCGATGGAGGTGAAGGTTTCCACGGCGAAAAACGGCCCGGGCGAACGCAACGGCAGCGAATGTACCCCCCGGGGGCGGCATATCGTTCGCGCCAAGGTGGGGGCCGGATGTCCCGAGAACACGGTATTCCGTGCGCGCCGACCCACCGGGGAGATCTACTCCCCGGAACTGCGCCGCCGATTCCCCGAACGCGACTGGATCCTGACACGGATCCTGTGGCTCTCCGGGACCGAGCCGGGCCGGAATCGTCTCGGCGATGTCGATACCATGCGCCGCTATGTCTATATCCACGGCTGCCCGGATGACGACCCTATGGGGATCCCCTCGTCTCATGGCTGCGTGAAGATGCGCAACCGTGAACTGGTCGAGCTGTTTGAGCGCGTGGCGGTTGGCACCCCGGTCATCATCCGGGAGTGGTTAGACCACTGAGACCACCGAGTAGTGCGGAAAACCACGGGGTACACGGGGAGCACGGGGTTTTTGGAACAAGTGACTGCTCGTGTACAAATCTCCTGTAGTTTTGGTGGAAAACGCTCGTTCGGGTTGCGGCAATCTCTTTGTCAATGGCTTAGAACCATTTCGCACCCGATGACACGCCCTCGGGTGCGAAATGTAGGTTAGAATCGGCCCGATTCACTTTATGAAGGGAAATACGATGTCTCTGGGTCCCGTTATGGTCGACGTGAAGGGCACGGCACTCGAGCCCGATGAGCGCGAGATGCTGCGCCATCCCGCAGTCGGCGGCGTTATCCTGTTCAGCCGTAACTATCACGACGTCGATCAGCTTCGGGACCTGGTCGCCGAGATCCATGCAGTGCGGGAGCCACAACTGCTGGTCGCGGTGGATCACGAAGGTGGACGGGTTCAGCGCTTTCGCTCCGGCTTCACCAGACTCCCCAAGGCTCGGCGGCTGGGGGAGATTCATGCGCGTGATCCCTCCCGTGCCCGTCGCCTGTCGCAGACGGCAGGCTGGGTGATGGCGCGTGAGTTGCGCGCCGTCGGCATCGATTTCAGTTTCGCGCCGGTGCTCGATCTGGAACGGGGGATCAGCGGTGTTATCGGGGATCGCGCCTTTCACAGCGACCCGGAAATCGTGGCTGAACTGGCTGGCGCCTACATCCTGGGAATGCGGGAGGCGGGCATGGCGGCTACCGCCAAGCACTTTCCGGGGCATGGCGCCGTTATCGAGGATTCTCATGAGGCGATACCCGTCGATGAGCGGCGTTTTGCCGACATCTTTGCCGAGGATGTGCTGCCGTTCGAGCGCCTTATCCGCCAGGGGCTGGCAGCCGTAATGCCTGCCCATGTCATTTATTCCCGGGTGGTGCCGGAACCGGCGGGATTTTCACCCTTCTGGCTTCAGGAGGTCTTGCGGAAGCGGCTGGGGTTCCAGGGGGTAGTCTTCAGTGACGATCTCGATATGGAAGGCGCCAGTGTGGCGGGAAACTATCCGGAACGTGCCAAAGCAGCTCTGGCAGCAGGATGCGATATGGCGATTATCTGTAATAATCCCCCGGCTGCGTCCCGGATTATCGAGACGCTCGGGGAGGATGCCAATCCGGTTCTCCACGCCCGTCTGGCCCGGATGCACGGGTTGCACCCGGTGAATCTGAGTGAACTCCATCGCGACCCGCACTGGCGGCGTGCCTCCGAGGCACTGCATGCGCTGGAGGACGATCCGAGTCTGGAACTGGGGATCTGACCAGGGTAAACCTATCTTCACATTTTTGGTGCCGGCGAGCTAAATCCTTGATAGCACGTAACGGCGAACGCAAAACACCATTCCAGGCAGTTGTGTTGCGTTTTTTGTGGTGAATAATCCGAGCTAACTGATGGAAGTCGAACAACTATTGAGCGAGCTGCAACAGGACAACATTACGCTGTTTTTGGCGGGCCAGGTATTTCTGGTGGTGTTTATCGCACTGATAGCGGACCTTGTGCAAAAGCGGCTGATCGAGCGTGTTCGCCCGCGCGTCGAGCGGACGCCCTCGCTCTGGGACGATGCTCTGTTGTTCGCGGTTCGGCCGCCACTGACGGCCCTTATCTGGCTGGCGGGAATCAGCTTTGCGGCCGACATCGTCGGCCAACATACCGGTGCGGCGATCTTCGAAGCGGTGGCGCCGCTGCGGGCGGTAGGAATGATATCGGTCATCACCTGGGCACTGATTCGTTTCATTCAGGGAGTGGAGGCGAATATCCTGCGCTGGAAGGGCGACGAATACGACCCGACTACGGTTGAAGCCGTCGGCAAGCTGCTGCGTATTTCTGTGGTCATTACCGGGGTGCTCATGGCACTGCAGACCCTGGGCTTTTCCATCTCGGGGGTACTGGCGTTCGGTGGCGTCGGCGGGATTGCCGTCGGTTTCGCTGCCAAGGATATGCTCGCCAATTTCTTTGGCGGCCTGATGCTCTATCTGGATCGGCCGTTTGCGATCGGCGACTGGGTCCGTTCTCCGGATCGGAATATCGAGGGCACCGTCGAGACGATCGGCTGGCGCCTGACGGTGATCCGGACCTTCGACAAGCGCCCACTGTATGTACCCAATTCGACGTTTTCCAATATCGCCGTGGAAAACCCTTCGCGCATGCACAACCGCCGTATCTTCGAGACCGTCGGCATTCGCTATGATGATGCCGGCAAGATGGCGGATATCGTGGCGGATGTCAGGCGTATGCTCGAAGAGCATCCGGAGATCGACACCGGGCAGACGCTCATCGTCAACTTCAATGGTTTCGCTCCATCCTCTCTGGACTTCTTCGTTTACACCTTCACCAAGACGACCCAATGGACGAAGTACCATGAGGTAAAACAGGACGTACTCCTCAAAATCGTCACCATCATCGAATCCCATGGCGCCCAGATCGCCTTCCCGACTTCCACCGTCCATGTGCCGGAAGGGCTGGCATTTCGTGGCGAGGAGGGGGCTCAGGCGAAAGTGGGTGGGCGTTCGACTCTGGAGCGGGTATGAGGGGGGCATTGGTCTTTGAATGCGGCGCGGCATATACTCGCCGTTTTCGTGTTGATTCACTGACAGAGATTCATCGCTGCCCATGCCCGTAACTCCAGCAGAAGCGGAACGCGTATACCGTGAAGCCGATTGCCTCTACACTCTCGAGCAAGTGGAAGCCGCCGTGGATCGCATGGCGGGCGAAATCACCGAGCGGCTGCACGACCGCAATCCACTGATCCTCTGTGTACTGACCGGTGCGCTGATACCGACCGGTAATCTGTTGCCGCGGCTCGACTTCCCCCTGCACATCGACTATGTCCATGCCACCCGCTACCAGGGCAATACCAGCGGAGCAGAGCTGGACTGGATCGTACGTCCGGCCACGCCCCTGTCGGGACGTGTCGTGCTGGTGGTCGATGATATTCTTGATGAGGGGATTACCCTGGCGGCCATAATCGACGAATGTCGGCGGGCGGGCGCGGCTGAGGTCTATAGTGCTGTGCTGGTCGAGAAACGGCATGAGCGGAAGAATGGACTGAAGGCCGACTACATTGGGCTCGAAGTGGAAGACCGCTATGTTTTCGGTTATGGCATGGATTACAAGAGTTACTTGCGAAATGCTCCGGGAATTTTCGCAGTGAAGCGGGAGGCTTAAGTGGCAAAACTGGCGATTATCGGTGGTACCGGTCTGACATCCCTGAAAGGACTGGAGATCGTCAAGCGCGAGGTCAGTCATACCCCCTATGGCGAACCATCGGGACCTCTGGTGCATGGGGAGCTGGCAGGCAACGAGGTGATGTTTTTGCCGCGTCACGGCTCGGGTCACACCATCCCGCCCCACAAAATCAACTATCGGGCCAACCTTTGGGCCCTTAGGGAGAACGGGGCCGAAAAGGTGATTGCGGTAAACGCCATCGGGGGGATCCGTGCCGATTTGACGCCTGGCCGGCTGGCCTTTCCGGATCAGATCATCGACTACACCTGGTCGCGGGTGAACACCTATTTCGAAGAGGGGCTCACGCACGTAACCCATATCGATTTCACAGAGCCGTACTGTAGCGAACTGCGGCAGCTCCTGCTGGAGGTGGCCGAGGATGTCGGAATCGATGCGGCAGGCGAAGGAACTTACGGTGCCACTCAGGGCCCGCGTCTGGAGACCCGTGCGGAAATCGACCGGCTGGAGCGGGATGGCTGCGACATGGTGGGCATGACCGGAATGCCCGAAGCTGCGCTGGCCCGCGAACTGGATCTTTGCTACGCCTCGATTGCGGTGGTTGCCAATGTGGCCGCAGGCCGGGGAGAGGGCGAAATCACCATGGCCGCAATCGAGCAGCATTTGATGAGCGGCATGGAGAGTGTCCGCCGCCTGCTGGAGACGGCGGTGCCGCGCTGTTGACGCCAGCGCGTTGTTTCAAGTCCCATCAAGGGGCCTCATACGGTGTAATCAGCGCGATGACCCCCAAAACCGGGTGGTCGACATAATGCAACTCTCTGCTGCGCATCCGGCGGGAGTCGTTTACCACAAACTCCAGGTAGCGGGGTCCTCTCGCGAAAGGCTCCGTATCGGGCGCAAGTGATTGTTCTCGGCTTCTCACTTCATCCGACCGCCCCCGTGTGCTGAGATTGATGATGGCCGGATCCTGCGTCGACGGCTCTCCGAACATGCCACCCGGCATGGCACTATCGGCTTCGATGCGGTAGACCAGATCGGTGTTCAAGTGCAGGTAGCGCGACAGGACAACCGTCACTGTCCCATCCAGACGGGGTAAGTCGGCCTGCTGACTCAGTGCCCCGCGTGCTGCTGTGGATGGGGTTCGTTCACCGGTCAAAAGCTGGCCATTGGCATCCAGCGTGATGCGTACCGGCAGGGCTTCGTTTTTGTTCAGTCCGGGTTGGCGCCAGCCGATATGAACCAGTGGTTCAAATTGCGATGAGTCCTGCAGTCGGCGGTAGGCACCGGCCAGTTGTAGCTCGTCGGGCGTGAGGATCTGAAACGCTTCGATTTCTTGCGCCCCTATTGGTTCCCCCGGCAAGCGGGCCTCTTCGGTCTCCGGCAATCGGGGTGCTTCAGGCCAGGCCTCGGCATCCAGGAAGCGATCCTCACCCGGGGTGAAGATGATCAGCTCAACATCGTACCAACGCACCTCCTCACGATCAGCCGCGGCAACCGGGGCGGCGATCAGGGTGGCGAGCAAAATGAACAGGATTCCACGCATTATTCGACTCGTTTTCGGGGGAAGGTCGGTAGTTTAGCATTCCATCCTCCGGTTTCACCTGTTGGAACCGGCAGGGGCGATAACTCCGTCACGCAATAGGCTGCGGGGTGTTGTCCCTCCGGGCAAGAGAATACCTCTGGTGTACTGTTGCATGCTTGGCGATACTTTCAGAGCCCGCCAAAAACGTCAGGACAAGGCGCAGCACGCAGGCAATGGTTATTCCCTTGTCAAGCGCTGCACGAATCCGCCGGGAGCGGATTCGGACAGCCGAAGGCTGGCCCGAAGGGCGGACTCCAGGGATGGAGTCCGCAACGCCGTCATGGCGTTTTTGGGGGGGCTCCCTTCGGGCGAACCGCTGGCCGGCCATCTGCAGCGTTGCGTTTCTTGGAAAGGGCGCGCCATTCCCTTCAAAACGCGCCTTGCATCTGGCCGGCCAGCGACTCGCTGAAAGCACCGCCAAGCATGCAACAGTACACTATGCAGAGAGGTGCTTGAGTAGCCGTTCGAGCTGTTCGACTCGGTCCTCGACGTCGGGCATCGAACGCATGATTCGCAGCCGTTCGCCACCCTCGAAGCGATACGTGTCGGGCTCGTTTTGCACGAGTGTGATGATCCGCATCGGGTCCACATTCGGCTCCGCGGCGAAGATCAACCGTCCGCCGGCTTCGCCGAATTCGATCTTGATGATACCGAGCGGGCTTGCCTTAAGTTTCAGCTCTGTAATTCGGAACAAAGTCTTTGTCGGTTCCGGCAGCAGGCCGAAGCGGTCGATCATCTCGACCTGAAGCTCCCGGAGTTCATCACTGTCCGCCGCACTGGCAATGCGCTTGTAGAGCATCAGGCGACTGTGCACATCGGGCAGGTAGTCATCCGGAATGAGAGCCGGGGTGCCGAGCTCGATCTCGGTACCCTGGTGCAGCGACTTGTCGAGATCCGGTTCCTTGCCCTCCTTCAGGGCCTTCACCGCCCGTTCCAGCAGTTCCGAGTAGAGCGTGAATCCGATTTCCTGCATCTGACCGCTCTGCTCGTCACCCAACAGTTCGCCGGCGCCGCGGATCTCCAGGTCATGGGTAGCAAGCGTAAATCCGGTACCCAGCTCCTCGATGGACTCCACCGCCTCCAGTCGTTTCGCCGCATCCGGCGTAATGGCCTGTCGTGAGGGAATGAACAGGTAGGCATAGGCGCGGTGGTGAGAGCGACCGACCCGACCGCGCAATTGGTAGAGCTGTGCCACTCCGAAGCGATCGGCGCGGTTGATGATGATGGTATTGGCCGTCGGTATGTCGATCCCGGTCTCGATGATGGTGGTACACACCAGGATGTTGAAACGCTGGTGGTAGAAATCCGACATGACCCGTTCGAGTTCCCGCTCCCGCATCTGGCCGTGAGCCACCTCGACCGTGGCCTCCGGCACCAGTTCCTGTAGTTCGCGAGCCATGCGACCGATGCTGTCGACGTCGTTATGAAGGAAATAGACCTGACCGCCGCGGCGGATCTCGCGTAGACAGGCTTCCTTGATGAGGCCGGTGTTCCAGTCATTAACGAAGGTCTTGACGGCCAGTCGCCGGGCGGGCGGGCTGGCAATGACGGAGAGCTCGCGCATGCCGCCGAGGGCCAGGTTGAGGGTGCGAGGAATCGGAGTCGCAGTCAGCGTCAGTACGTCGACTTCCGAGCGCAGGGCCTTGAACTTGTCCTTCTGACGCACGCCGAACCGGTGCTCCTCATCGATGATAACCAGCCCCAGGTCCTTGTAGCGGATCGTCGGCTGAAGGAGCTTGTGGGTGCCGATTACAATATCGATCCGGCCCTTTTCGAGGCCGACTATCGCCTGGTCCTGCTCCTTTTTGGAGCGAAAGCGCGACAGGGTTTCAATCTGGACCGGCCAGTCGGCGAAGCGATCGCGAAAGTTCTGGAAATGCTGCTCGGCCAGTAGCGTGGTCGGCACCAGGACGGCCACCTGCTTGCCTCCCATGACGGCAGTGAAGGCGGCTCGCATCGCCACCTCCGTCTTGCCGAAGCCGACATCGCCGCAGATGAGGCGATCCATCGGTTGTGGGGAGACCATGTCCGCGATGACTGCATCGATTGCATCCTGCTGATCGGGGGTCTCCTCGAACGGAAAACTCGCGGCAAAAGCGCCGTACTGGCTTCGGTCCAGCGGATAGGCGACGCCCTGTCGGGCCGCCCGGCGCGCATAGATATCCAGCAGTTCCGCCGCCACATCGCGAACCTTCTCCGAGGCTCTGCGCCTGGCCTTTTCCCACTGGCCGCTGCCCAGTTTGTGCAGGGGCGCCGTCTCCGGCGACACACCGGTGTAGCGGCTGATCAGGTGAAGGGAGGAGACAGGCACATAAAGCTTGTCGTTGCCGGCGTATTCCAGGGTGAGGAATTCGGCTTCTACGCCCCCGATGTCGAGCGTCTGCAGTCCCGTATAGCGACCCACGCCGTGGTCCTCATGCACGACCGGTGCGCCGACCTGGAGTTCCGCCAGGTGGCGTACCACGGCATCGGCATCGCGGGCCCGGCTCCGGTTACGCCGACGCCGTTGCACCACGTGTTCGCCATAGAGTTGTGGCTCGGCAATGACCGCGATGGCCGGATCGTCCACCACCAGCCCATTTTCCAGCGGTGTGACCAGCATGCCGACTGGCTGGTCGGCCTCCATGAACTCGCGCCAGCTCTCGACTGCTACCGGATGCAGTCCGCAGCCCCGCAGCATTTCCAGCAGGGTTTCACGACGGCCCGGGGATTCGGCACTGAACAGCACCCGCCCCGGGAATCCGTTGACGAACTGCATCAGACGATCGGTCGGATGCTCGGTGCGGATATCAAAGGTGAGACTCGGAGGTGCCTCGGTGGCGTAATTGATACCACGTTCGCCCTCCGTGATCTCGAACGGCTGCAGTCGGGTGCGGGGCAGGCGCTTGAGCTGGCCGAAGGTTTCGGGGACTTCGAGGAATACCCGATTCGGCTCCAGGGGTGGGTAGTCGAGGTTGTAGCGGCTCAGTTCATAGCGGTCCTGCGTCTCCTGCCGGAAACTCTCGATACCCTCATCCACCGCCTTGGTGGTCAGTAGCAGGGCATTGCCGGGGAGATAATCGAAGAGACTTTCCGTGTGCCCGAAAAATAGCGGAAGGTAATACTCGATGCCCGGCGGGGCGATCCCCTGGCTGACATCACGGTAGACCACGCTCTTTTTCGGATCACCTTCAAAAGCGGCCCGATAGGCCTCTCGAAATTGCCGAATCCCCGTTTCGTCCAGGGGAAATTCACGAGCAGACAACAGACGGACCCGGTCGACCTTGTCGATGGAGCGCTGATCCTCCGGATCGTACGTGCGAATGGTCTCGACCTCATCGTCGAACAGCTCAATACGGTAAGGCAGCCGACTCCCCATCGGATAGAGGTCCAGCAGACTCCCCCGGACGGCAAATTCACCATGCTCCATCGCCTGGGAGACGCAGCGATAGCCGCTCTCCTCCAGACGTCTGCGCATCGAGTCGATATTGATGGTGTCACCCACATCCAGGACCAAAGTACGGCTCTGCACGAATTCCCGTGGCGGTAGTCGGTGCATAAGCGTGGAGATGGGTACGATCAGTACGCCTCGATCCAGTTCCGGCAACTGGTGAAGAATCGTCAGCCGTTCGGAGACAATATCCTGGTGAGGCGAAAATTTGTCGTAGGGCAGTGTCTCCCAGTCCGGAAAGGTGAATACCGGCACATCGTCGTCGGGCCCGTTGTAGAAACGCAGCTCGTGTTCGAGGCGTGAAGCGGCACCCATGTCGGAGGTGACCACGAGGACAATGCCGTCGTGCTGGCGCGCAGTGGCAGAGACGACCAACCCCATGGCACTGCCATAGAGACGGCCCCAGCGGGTCTGTTCGCCGGGCCGTCGGGCCGGCTCGGGGGCAAGAGGTGATACGTAGGGCATGTACATTAACGGGTTTGAGGGGCGGCCGGCGAAGAGGTTCGATCCTGACAGGCTGCCAGAAAGACGCTTATTGTAGCAGGCCGTGGATGGGAATAAATCAGTGCGGCACCAGCGTGCGGAGCAAATGCCTGCTCATTCTGATCCGATGCTGGCGAACAAGGTAAGTTCTTGATATCGGCTAAGCTGTAGACACATCTCCGTGGGCCTGATGGCCCGATTCTTCGACACTGCTCCCGCGCATTGTCGTCGCTAGCGGTTGAGTGGCAATAAGGTTTTCGAATTGCTACATTCGATATTTGGGGTTTTGCCTTATCGGCTCGATAAGAAATCAGTGATACACCACTGCCGTGGCCGAACCCGGAAGCTTTTTGGAGGAGTCCCTGAATATGGCACACATCGTCATCCTCGGCGCCAGCACTGGTGGTCTTCCCGCAGCCTATGACGCGCGCGATACCCTCGGTAGGGAGCACGATATCACCGTCGTCAACCTCTCGGATCACTTCAGTTTTGTGCCTTCCAATCCCTGGGTTGGGGTCGGTTGGCGTACCCGTGAGGACATTTCGTTTCCGCTCGAGCCCTATCTGTCGAAAAAGGGCATCAAGTTCATCGCGCAAAAGTGCACCGAAATCAAACCTGACGAAAACCGGCTGGTGCTGAC
This sequence comes from Thiohalomonas denitrificans, assembly GCF_900102855.1. Lineage (NCBI taxonomy): Bacteria > Pseudomonadati > Pseudomonadota > Gammaproteobacteria > Thiohalomonadales > Thiohalomonadaceae > Thiohalomonas > Thiohalomonas denitrificans. The sequence goes on along the minus strand of NZ_FMWD01000005.1, from coordinate 166,538 downwards.
CGACGGTGAGACGGTTCAGTATGACTACCTGGTTATCGCGACGGGTCCGAAACTGGCCTTCGACGAGGTTGAGGGGGCAGGCCCGGAGGGTGGATACACACAGTCCATCTGTACCGTGGACCACGCCGAAAAAGCGTATGAAAAGTGGAAGGCATTCATCAACGAGCCCGGCCCCATCGTGGTCGGTGCCGTGCAGGGAGCATCCTGCTTCGGTCCCGCTTATGAATACGCCTTCATCATGGATACCGAGCTGCGCCGGCGCAGGATACGGGACCGGGTGCCGATGACGTTCGTCACGTCCGAGCCCTATATCGGGCACCTGGGCCTCGGTGGGGTCGGTGACTCCAAGGGGATGCTCGAATCGGAATTGCGTAATGTCCACATCAAGTGGATCTGCAACGCCAAGGTCACCAGGGTCGAAGAGGGCATGATGTATGTTGCCGAACATGACCAGGATGGTGCAGTAGTCAAGGAGCATGAGCTGCCTTTCAACTATTCCATGCTGCTGCCGGCCTTCAAGGGCGTTGATGCCGTGGCAGCAGTTGGCGAAGACCTGGTTAATCCGCGCGGTTTGGTCAAGGTCAACGACTACCAGCAAAATCCAAAGTGGAAGAACATCTACGCGGTGGGGGTGTGCATCGCGATTCCGCCGGTGGAGGTAACCCCGGTAGCGACCGGTACGCCCAAGACCGGTTACATGATCGAGTCGATGGTCACAGCCACCGTGAAAAATATCCAGAATGAACTGGCCGGCAAGGAGCCCGACCAAAAGGCGACCTGGAACGCCATCTGCCTGGCGGATCTGGGGGAAACCGGCGTCGCTTTTGTGGCCATGCCGCAGATCCCGCCGCGAAACGTCTCCTGGATGAAGAAGGGCAAGTGGGTCCACATGGCAAAGGTGGCGTTCGAGAAGTACTTCATCAGCAGGATGAAGAAGGGCTCCAGCGATCCGCTGTTCGAGAAGTACATCCTGAAAGCTCTGGGTATCCAGAAGCTGAAGTAGTGTGCTTTGGCCGTGCAGTCCCGAAGGAGTGGACCGGGGACAGGATGAAATGATTGCGGCGGGGAAAAACCGTGCGCCCGAAAATGATGGGCGCACGCCAAAAATACCCACGGATGGAGGAGAGATTCGCCCCGTTTGAACGGGGCGTTTCCCACCACGCGAAATTCTACTGTGAATTGCCGCCGATTGAAATGACTTTAGTTAGTGCCTTCGCGGACGAGGGGGGACAAGGATGGTGTTTTCTGGCGGTTTGCTGTCATCGAGATTCGGGTAATCGAGCGTATAGTGAAGCCCGCGGCTCTCTTTGCGGGCCGTCGCTGAACGGATAATAAGGTCTGCGACCTGCACCAGGTTGCGCAGCTCGAGCAGATCGTTGCTGACCCGGAAATTGCCATAGTACTCGTCGATTTCACTGGAAAGCAGATCGGCTCGGCGCTTGGCGCGCTGCAGTCGTTTGTCGGTGCGCACGATACCGACGTAATCCCACATGAAGCGGCGCAACTCCTCCCAGTTATGAGAAACCACCACCTCTTCGTCGGAGTCGGTGACGCGGCTTTCGTCCCAGGGAGGCAGCGGCTCGGCAAGGTCGGCAGTAGCCAGCACCTCGCGCAGGTCTTCGGCAGCAGAGCGGGCAAATACCAGGCATTCCAACAGGGAGTTGCTGGCCATGCGGTTGGCGCCATGGAGGCCGGTAAACGCTGTCTCGCCGACAGCATAGAGTCCGGGGACATCGGTGCGGCCGCGAATGTCCGTCTTTACGCCACCGCAGGTGTAATGGGCTGCCGGTACCACCGGTATCGCCTCGCGGGTCAGATCAAAACCGAAATCCTTGCAGCGGGCGTACACCGTCGGGAAGTGGTCGATGATGAAGTCCGCAGACTTGTGACTGATATCCAGGTAAACACAACCGGCACCCAGGCGTTTCATTTCATGATCGATGGCCCGCGCCACGATGTCCCTGGGGGCCAGTTCGCCACGCGGATCGAACTCTTCCATGAAGCGGCTACCATCGGGAAGCCGCAGCTTGCCCCCTTCGCCCCGTACCGCCTCGGTGATGAGGAACGATTTGGCTTTGGGGTGATACAGGCAGGTGGGATGGAACTGGTTGAATTCCATATTGACGACCCGACACCCTGCGCGCCAGGCCATAGCGATACCGTCGCCGGTGGAGAGGTCAGGGTTGGAGGTATAAAGGTAGACCTTGCTGGCCCCGCCCGTCGCCAGCACGACCGAGCGGGCGCGGTAGGCCTCGACCCGGTTGCGCTGGCGATTGAGGACATAGGCTCCTAGCACTCGGTCGGACTCCTGGCCCAGTTTCGAGGCGGTGACCAGGTCAATGGCGATGCGGTGCGGGTGGAGGTCGATGTTCGGGTGATTGCGGGCCTTCGCAAGCAGGGTACCTTCGATGGCCTGACCGGTGGCGTCGGCTGCATGGATGATACGGCGCTGACTGTGGCCACCCTCCCGGGTCAGATGATAGCCACCACCACTCTTGGCGGTGAACGGTACGCCGAGATCAATCAGCCACTGGATGGCATTCGGCCCGTTTTCGGCAGTAAATCGAACCACATCCGGGTCGCACAGACCCGCCCCGGCATTCAGGGTGTCCTCTACGTGTGACTCGATGTTGTCGCCTTCCTCGAGGACGGCGGCTACCCCGCCCTGGGCATAGAGCGTGGCCCCCTCATCCTGCCCCCCTTTGGCCAGAACCGTGACACGGGCGAACTCGGCCGCCTGCAGGGCCAAAGTAAGTCCGGCGGCACCGCTGCCGATGATCAGAACGTCGGTATTGTACTGGAGTGACGGTTCCATTGAGGGGAGCTAATTTATTGGTAGCATTGAAAAAAAGTGCGGACACCCCTATATCGTTAGGGACGGCAGCGCTGGTGGTCGATGGCAACCGAGTTGTTCTATCATGTTTGGCGACTATACCGAAAACCCGCGCGGCGAACTATCAGTCCCCGTCCATGCCCGCTGCAGGTACTTGGGGCGCGGCACCTTCGAGCTGCAGGGAAATAGAATGCCATTATCCATAAAATCCCGGGACGGCACCGTTTATCGGCAGGAACTGAACAGCGGCATGGATTGTCCCAACACACATATGCCAGGGAATGGCCTGCACACAATGGGGTTACCCTGATGGGTCGGCAGAGCGTCGATCAGGAATTGGTCGAGAGGGTTCAGCGCGGAGACAAGCAGGCGTTTGATGTGCTGGTGCGCAAGTACCAGTATAAGATCGTCAAGCTCATTTCCCGCTATGTTCGCGATCAGAGCGAAGTTCTCGACGTGGCTCAGGAAACCTTTGTGAAGGCCTACAGGGCGCTCGACAAGTTTCGGGGTGAAAGCGCTTTTTATACCTGGCTCTACCGGATAGCGATCAATACGGCGAAGAACTATCTGGTTGCCCAGGGGCGTCGCCCACCCGATACGGATATTGATGCCAGTGAAGCGGAACAATTCGAAGGTCACTTCAATCTTAAAGAGAGCGATTCGCCGGAAAGACTGGCCCTCAGGGACGAATTGGAGCGTACAGTGTATGAAGCGATCGATGAATTACCTGAAGATCTGCGCTCAGCCATTACCCTGAGGGAAATGGAAGGGTTGAGTTATGAAGAGATCGCTCAGGCCATGTCGTGTCCGATTGGTACTGTTCGGTCACGTATCTTTCGAGCCAGGGAAGCTATTGACAGGAAGTTGCGACCGCTGCTTGAACCGTAATAAAAGCGGTACGGCCTGAGTCTACCGGTTTTGGGGGTTACTGATGCAAGAGAGTGCGAGTGAAAGGATATCGGCGCTTGCCGATGGTGAGTTGGATAAACTCGGGGTACGCCGCGCTCTCGAAGAGCTGCGCGAGCGCGAGCAACTCGAAGCCTGGGAACGCTATCATCTCATCAGCGACACGCTGAGAGGCCATCTTCCATCGCCGTATCCGAGAGGAATGGCTGATCGGGTCAGGAGTCAGATTGCCCGTGAGTCGGCGCTTAATGTCCGTCCTCGCCCGGGTTTTGGCCCCATTGGGAATTACTGGCGACAGGCGACCGGTATGGCCGTCGCCGCGTCGGTGACCGCAGCGGCTATCCTCGGTGTCCAGACACTGAACCGAACGCCCGAAGCAGGCGAGCAGACGCAAGTGGCCCACGCCTCGGCCGGGGCACAGGTCCCACCAGCCCCGCTCGACGCCGGGCTTGACGACTATTGGGTGGAACACAGCGAATTTTCGGCTTCGCCCGGCATGCACGGTATGCTTCCCTACGTTCGTATCGTCAGCCACCGGTAACTGCAATGGCGAAATCCAAAACCTTCATGGCAGTTCTGCTTTTCCTCTTTTTTACTCCCCTTTCGGCCGTGGAATCCCAGGATCCCATCGCCTGGCTGGAGCGCATGTCACGCTCGGCGCAGGAGTTGGACTATGAAGGGGTGTTTGTCTACCGCTCGGGCGACCAGCCGTTACAGACCTTGCGGATTATCCACAGCGGAGAAAAAGGAAAAGAGCGCCTTATCGCGTTGAGCGGCCCGCTGCGGGAGGTGATACGGGAGGGCAATCGGGTGGCGTGTCTGCTCCCCGGGCAATCCTCGCTGTTTATCGATCCGGCCGGAGAGCGGGGTACACTTCCGCTGAGACTGCCCTCACAATTCCAGGCGCTGCAGCGCTTCTACGAAATCACTTTCGATGGCGAGGGACGCGTCGCGAATCTGGGCACTCGCAAGGTGAAAATCCGCCCGAAAGACCAGTTCCGCTACGGCCACAATTATTGGATCGCAGGCGACTCGGGACTGCTGCTGCGCGCCGAACTCCTGGATGAAAGGGAAAGCGTCATTGAGGAGGTGGTCTTTACCTCGGTTAAGGTCCACGAGCGAATCCCGCTGCGGATGCTGGAGTCGGAGACCTCCGCGGTGACGTCGAATTGGCAGGAACTCGATAAAACCGGCGAGCAGGTCGAGAACAGTACCTGGAAGGTGGAGAACGCCCCTCCCGGATTCGAGAAGGTCGTACACCGGCGAAGGTCGGCCGCTCAGGACGCCCCCTCTGCCGAGCATCTGGTACTTACTGACGGACTGGCTTCGGTTTCGATCTTCATCGAGCCGACGGATGAAAATCACAGCCCGGCGAAAATGCGTCAAGGACCATTGAACGCACGAATGGAGATGGTGGATCATCATCGTGTTACCGTGGTTGGCGAAGTGCCCGCGGCAGCGGCAGAACGCATCGCAGACGGAGTGCGCTCGATCCGGAAGGAATCGCAATGATCGAGGAGACCGGGATAGTCGCCGAACTGGAAGGTACCCATGCCTGGGTGGAAACCGAGCGCCGCAGCAGCTGCGGCGGCTGTTCGGTGAAAGGTTGCGGTACCGGTACGTTGGCACAGGTGCTGGGCGCCAGGCGACAGCGGGTTCGGGTGGAAAATACCATCGGCGCGGACGTCGGCGACACCATCATTTTGGGGTTGCAGGAGGATGCGTTGCTGCGCGGCTCGTTGGCTGTCTACATCGTTCCGTTACTGGCCATGATGGCGGCAGCGCTGTTTGGAGAAACCCTGGCACCCCAATGGGGTGCAGATAATACCAACGCCTGGGCTATTACCCTGGGCCTCCTCGGTTTTGGGGGGGGACTGCTCTGGCTGCGGGGCTTCAGTCGTCGTGCCGCCGGTCAGCGTCGTTACCAGGCCGTGGCGGTACGAGTCACCGCGAAAGCGGGCCTGTCCCACGTCAATTTCGTAAAACGATAAATAGTAAATCGGAGTCAGGATGAGAAATCGATCGACCGCGCGTTTCCTAACCTGGATTACGGCTTTTGCCTTCTTGCTAACCGCCGGGTGCGCTGTGGCCGCCGAATTGCCGGTTTTCACGGAGTTGGCGGCGAATAATGGACCTGCGGTAGTCAATATCAGTACCACCCAGAAAGGCAAGCAGCCGGCACTGCCGGGAATGGATATGCCGGATAATATTCCCGGCATGCCGGAGGGCCCCTGGAGCGACCTCTTCAGGCACTTTTTCGATGGGGAGCGAGGTCAGCCCGAACGGGAGTTTGAAGCCCGTTCCCTGGGGTCGGGCTTTATCATCGACAGCGATGGACACATCATCACCAACAACCATGTCGTCGAAGGTGCGGATGAGATCATCGTCCGACTCAGTGACCGCCGGGAGCTGGTCGCTGAAGTGGTAGGTTCCGACCCGCGCAGTGACATCGCCTTGCTGAAGGTGGATGCCGAAGACCTGCCGGTCGTCGAGTTTGGCTCGGCGGATGAATTGAAGGTGGGGGAATGGGTCATGGCCATCGGCTCGCCGTTCGGCTTCGACCATTCGGTCTCTGTCGGCGTGGTTAGCGCAATGGGCCGCAGCCTGCCATCGGAAAGTTATGTGCCGTTCATTCAGACGGATGTGGCGATCAATCCAGGCAACTCGGGCGGTCCCCTGTTCAACGTCGACGGCAAGGTGGTGGGCGTGAATTCGCAGATCTACAGCCGTACCGGCGGTTTCATGGGACTCTCGTTCGCTATCCCCATCGAAGTGGCGATGAACGTGGTGAAGCAGCTCAAGGAGCACGGGCAGGTGACGCGTGGCTGGCTGGGCGTTCTCATCCAGGATGTGACGCGGGATCTGGCAGAATCCTTTGATATGGAACGCCCGGTGGGCGCACTGGTGGCCAAGGTGCTGGAGGATTCACCGGCAGAAAAGGCGGGTTTCCAGCCCGGGGACGTCGTTCTCGAGTTTAACGGACAGCCGTTGGAGCGGTCTTCGGATCTGCCGCCGCTGGTCGGGAGTACCCGGGTCGGCGATACGGTGACGGCGAAGGTCCTGCGTGAGGGCCGCGAACGCAAGCTCAAGGTCACCATCGGGGAACTCCCTGCCGAAGGGGATCTGAAGCCGGCGGCACCCGGAGCAGATGCGCAAACGGACAAGCTGGGTCTGATTGTGACGGAACCGACGCCGGAGCAGCGGGAGCGGCTCTCGCTGTCGAAGGATCAGGGCGTTCTGGTGGAATCGGTGCAGGCGGGCGCCGCCCGCGATGCGGGCATTCTTCGCGGTGATGTCATCGTCCGAATTGGCGGGGATGAAGTGACCGATCCCGAACAGTTCAGGCGTCTGGTCGAGGGGATACCTGCCGGAAAGTCGGTCCCGGTTCTGGTGCAGCGAAATGGCGGAGCGCTGTTCCTGGCCCTGCGGGTGCCGGAGAAGTAGTGGGCGCTACCGTCACACTGACGGCCTATCTGCGTAGCGGCTGCTCACTGTGTGAGGCGATGGTGTATGAACTGGCGCCGTTGCAACAGCGGTACGGGTTCCGGATCGAGGCGGTCGATATCGATGTCTCGCCGGAACTCGTAAGCCGCTATGGAGAACGGGTGCCGGTACTCGCCGGGCCCGACGGTGAACTCTGTCACTACTTCCTTGATCCCGACGTACTGCACCGCTACTTCGCAGCCTGTTGATTCCCTGATAGAATTCAGGGCTGGCAGTGGTGACCGTTTCCCGTTTGAAGGGGATGACGGGCCGAGTCAGCCTCCGGCAAGGCCGGGTTAGCAAGTTTACTGGGGCGCCCACGGGCGCTTTTTTGTTTTATGATGAGCGGATTCGACCGCGAAGCTGAGATTGTGACCGACCTCCAACATATTCGAAATTTCTCCATCATCGCCCATATCGATCACGGCAAGTCGACGATCGCAGACCGGTTCATACAGGTTTGCGGGGGGTTGACCAGCCGGGAAATGGCCGAACAGGTCCTCGACTCGATGGATCTGGAGCGGGAGCGGGGCATCACCATCAAGGCCCAGAGCGTTTCTCTCGTTTACAAGGCGAAAAACGGCGAGGAATACCTCCTCAATTTTATCGATACCCCGGGCCATGTGGATTTCTCCTACGAAGTCTCGCGCTCCCTGGCTGCCTGCGAGGGGGCACTGCTGGTGGTGGACGCCTCCCAGGGCGTCGAGGCCCAGACCGTGGGCAACTGCTACACCGCCATCGAACAGGGACTCGAGGTGGTTCCGGTGCTCAACAAGATCGATCTGCCGGCTGCAGATGCCACTCGGGTTGTCGACGAGATCGAGGAGATCATCGGCATCGAGGCGCACGATGCGGTATTGGTCAGTGCCAAGACTGGTCAAGGCATTGATGAACTGCTTGAACAGCTCGTGGTCCGTGTTCCGCCCCCCCGGGGTGAGATCGATGCGCCGTTGCAGGCACTGATCATCGATTCCTGGTTTGACAACTACCTGGGGGTCGTATCGCTGGTACGCGTGGTCCAGGGCAGCCTGAAAAAGAAGCAGAAGATCACCGTTATGGCGACCGGTCGCAGCCATCAGGTGGACCGGGTCGGCATCTTTACGCCCAAGATGAAAGATACCGGTGAACTCAGTGTGGGAGAGGTCGGCTTTGTGGTGGCCGGCATCAAGGAGATCGACGGGGCTCCGGTGGGCGACACCCTTACCTCGACCGATCGTCCGGCCGAGGGGCGACTGCCCGGGTTTCAGGAGGTCAAGCCACGGGTGTTTGCGGGCCTGTTCCCGATCAACGCGGATAGTTATGAAGATCTACGCGATGCCCTCGGTAAGCTGCGTCTCAACGATTCGGCCCTTTTCTATGAGCCGGAAACTTCGCAGGCCCTTGGATTCGGGTTCCGTTGCGGTTTTCTCGGCATGCTGCACATGGAGATTATCCAGGAGCGACTCGAACGCGAGTATGATCTGGACTTGATTACCACCGCGCCGACGGTGATCTATGAGGTACTCAAAAAGTCCGGCGAGACGATCTACGTGGATAATCCCGCGGAACTACCGGAATCCAACCTTATCGAAGAGATCCGTGAACCGGTAATCGAGGCCAACATTCTGGTGCCACAGGAGCATGTGGGTGCGGTTATCAATCTCTGTGTGGAGAAGCGCGGTGTCCAGAAGAATATGCAGTTTGTGGGCAAACAGATATCGCTAACCTACGAATTGCCATTAAACGAGGTGGTGCTCGACTTCTTCGATCGGCTGAAATCCTCCAGCCGCGGATTCGCGTCATTCGAGTATCAGTTCAAGCGCTTCCAGATGGCAGAACTGGTTAAACTGGATGTTCTCATCAACGGCGAGCGGGTGGATGCGCTGGCGCTCATCGTGCATCGCGACCAGGCCCAATGGCGCGGGCGTGATTTAGCGGAGACCATGCGTGAGCTGATCCCGCGGCAGATGTTTGATGTAGCCATTCAGGCCGCTATCGGTAATCACATTATTGCCCGCACCACGGTCAAGGCGTTGCGCAAGAATGTGACGGCCAAGTGCTACGGCGGCGATGTCTCACGTAAGCGCAAGCTTCTGGAAAAACAGAAAGCGGGCAAAAAGCGGATGAAACAGGTCGGCTCGGTAGAGATTCCTCAAGAAGCCTTCTTTGCCGTGCTGCATGTAGGAAAGGATAAATGAACATCGATTTTCCCACCATTCTGGTGGTTGCCACGCTGGTTACCGGCCTTCTCTGGGCCCTGGATGCGCTGCTACTGGCACCCAAGCGGCGGGAACGGGTGGCGGCGCTGGAGTCCTCCGGACAGACCCTTGACGCCAATACCCGTGAGAAGGTGCAGCGGGAGCCGGTACTGGTCGAATATGCCCGCTCCTTTTTTCCCATCATCCTGTTGGTGCTGGTGGTGCGCTCTTTTGTGGTGGAGCCGTTTCGCATCCCTTCCGGTTCGATGATGCCGACGCTGGAGGTCGGTGACTTTATTCTGGTGAACAAATTCAGTTATGGGTTGCGGTTGCCGGTATTGCACAGTGAAGTCATTGATTTAGGCGATCCGGAGCGGGGCGATATCATCGTCTTCCGCTACCCGGAAAATCCGCGGATCGACTACATCAAACGGGTGGTCGGGGTGCCGGGCGACGAAGTGGTGTACCGCGAAAAAGTCCTTTACATCAACGGCGAGTTGGCCGAGCAGACACCCTTGGGGCCTTACAGCGGCAACGGCGGTGGTGCCGTGATGACGGGTGCCAGCGAGCGGCTAGAGGCATTGCCGGGAAACGAGCACCGGATCCTGGTGTGGCCGGACCGTCAGGATCGGGATTTTTCTTTCACCGTCCCCGACGACGAATACTTCGTCATGGGCGATAACCGCGACAACAGCCGGGACAGCCGTTTCTGGGGAACGGTTCCGAACCGTAATGTGGTCGGCAAGGCGTTTTTTGTCTGGATGAATTGGGATTCGGGAGCGGACGGTATTATCGCCTGGGATCGGATTGGTACGCGGATCGATTGATTGTTTGGGAGCAGCGCGATGCGGGTTAGTGTACTGTTTCATGTTAAATGGCGCTTTCAGCGAGCCGCTGGACGGCCAGATGCAAGGCGCGCTTGCGCAGGAATGGCGGGCCCCTTTCAAGCAAGCGTAACGCCGCAGATGGCCGGCCAGCGGCTCGCCCGGAGGGAGCCCCCCAAAAGCGCCATGACGGCGTTGCAGCGCTTGACAAGGGATGACCATTGCCTGCGCGCTGCGCCTTGTCCTGACGCTTTTGGAGGACTCTGAAAGTGCCATCTAACATGAAACAGCACACTCGCGAGCAGGGGATTACCCTGATTAGCTGGATTGTGATTCTGGGTGTTATCGCCTTTTTGACAATGATGGTCCTGAAGCTTTTTCCTGTCTATATCGAGCATATGGCAGTGACTTCCTCTCTTGAGAGCCTGGCCAAAGAGAAGGAGCCGATGGGGCCCTCGGAGATTCGCAGTAAACTGACGAAACGCCTGAATATCAACGACGTGGAAAGCGTGAAACGCACCGATATCGAAATCGAGCGCGGCCGGGGCGTTTACAAGGTCGGTATCGCCTATGAGGTCCGCACACCATTCATATCGAACATCGATTTCGTGGTTTCATTCGATGATCGCGTAGAGGTGAGGGCACCTTGAGGGGCGACCTGGAACGACTGAGTCGGCGCCTGGGGCATACGTTCGGTGATCAGCGACTGCTGGAGGCGGCACTGACCCATCGCAGTGCAGGCAGTGCAAACAATGAACGTCTGGAGTTTCTGGGTGATGCGGTTCTTAGCTTTGTCATCTCTGCCGAACTCTACGAGCGCTTCTCCAAAGCGAACGAGGGCACGCTGAGCCGGCTACGGGCGGCTCTGGTCAAAGGAGAGACGCTGGCTCGCCTGGCCATCACGCTGGATTTGGGAGAGCACCTGAGACTCGGTCCGGGTGAACTCAAAAGCGGCGGTTTTCGACGCGAATCCATTCTGGCCGATGGTCTTGAGGCACTGATTGGTGCCGTCTATCTCGATGCCGGTATTGCGGCCGCCCGCACACGTATCCTGTCACTTTTTGAAGAAGAACTGCAGAACGTTTCCCCATCGGAGGTGCTCAAGGATCCCAAAACACGCCTTCAGGAGCTTCTGCAGTCACGGCATGAACCCCTTCCCGGCTATTCCGTCCTCTCGGTAGAGGGTGATGCCCATGAACAGACATTTGTGGTCGGCTGCCGCATCTCCGGACTGGATATGCTGGTGAAAGGAACCGGGGGCAGCCGGCGCAAGGCCGAACAAGCGGCGGCAAAGGCCGCTCTGGAGCAACTGGAAAATGGTTGAAGTGACGCGTAGTGGCTTCGTGGCGATCGTTGGCCGTCCCAACGTAGGCAAGTCGACGTTGATGAACCACATCCTCGGCCAGAAGATCAGTATCACCTCCCATAAACCACAGACGACCCGGCACCGGATCCTCGGCATCAAGAGCGAGGGTGACCTGCAGGTGATCTATGTGGACACACCCGGCCTGCATCTGCAGGCAAAAAAGGCGGTCAATCGCTACATGAATCGGGCGGCCAGCTCATCGCTGAGCGATGTGGACCTGATCCTGTTCGTACTCGAGGCAGGCCGCTGGACCGATGAGGATGAAAACGTTCTCCTGCAGCTGAAAAATGCCCGGGCTCCGGTGATGGCTGTGGTCAACAAGGTCGATCGGCTGAACGAAAAGAATGAATTGCTGCCGTATCTGGCGAAATTGGGGCAGCGCCATGCGTTTGACGAGGTGCTGCCGGTCTCGGCCCTGAAGGGAGACAATATCGGCGCGCTGGAAGCGGTCGTGGAAAAACGGATTCCGGAAGGGCCCGCGCTCTTTCCCGCGGATCAGGTGACCGATCGCAGCGAACGGTTCCTGGCCGCCGAACTGGTCCGGGAAAAACTGATGCGGAACCTCGGTAAAGAGATCCCTTATGCGCTGACCGTGGAGATCGAGCAGTTTCGGGAAGAAGAGGAGCGGCTGCGCATCAATGCGCTCATCTGGGTGGAGCGCGACAGCCAGAAGCGTATCGTTATTGGCAAGGGCGGCCGGGTTCTGAAGGAAGTCGGTCGGCAGGCGCGATTGGACATGGAGCGCCTGTTCGGACAGCACGTGTTTCTGGAGCTTTGGGTCAAGGTCAAGGAAGGCTGGTCCGACAGCGAGCGCTCCCTGCGTAATTTCGGCTACCGGGATGAATACTGAGAGACGAATATCTCTCGAACCTGGATTCGTTCTCCACCGCAAACCCTATCGCGACACCAGTCTTTTGCTCGAGGTATTCACCGGCCGGTATGGTCGGGTGGGACTGGTGGCAAAGGGCGCCCGTCGACCCCGCTCCGCACTCAAGGGGCTGCTACAGCCCTTTCAGCCACTGCTGCTGTCCTGGACGGGGCGGGGCGAGCTCCGCACCCTGACCGGTGCCGAACCTGCGGAGCGGCCGCTGTTTCCGGCCGGTCCTGCCCTGGCGGGCGGCTTCTATCTGAATGAAGTACTGCTACGCCTGGTCGAGCGGCATGATCCCCAGCCGGACCTCTATCCTGTCTATGCCCGTACTGTGTCAGCGTTGACCAGGGGTTCCGATATGGAATGGACGCTACGCCTGTTTGAACGGGATCTACTGCAGTGTCTCGGATACGGGCTGTTGCTGGGGGATGAAGCGGAGGGCGGCGGTCCCGTACAATCGGGAGGTCGTTATTGGTATCATCTGGAGCGCGGCCCGGTTCCCGACCAGGGAGGCGGAGGTATCCCGGTGCGGGGCGAAACCCTGCTGGCGCTGGCGAGCGGATTGCCGCCGCCGGATCCACAAGGCCGGGCCGAGGCCAAGCTGCTGATGCGAAACGCCCTCCGACTCTATCTGGGCGACAAGCCCCTCGCCAGCCGGGCCCTGTTCCGGCAATTTGCGGGTAGCAAACGACCACAACCATCAGGAGAGTAACGCAAGTGGGCGAGATTCAGGAGATCCTCCTCGGCGTCAATATCGATCACGTGGCAACGCTGCGGCAGGCACGTGGAACCCGGTATCCCGACCCGATACAGGCAGCTATCGAGGCGGAGCAGGCCGGTGCCGATGGAATCACGCTTCACCTGCGTGAAGATCGCCGTCACATCCAGGATCGCGATGTGGAGGTCCTGGCGGGAATCCTCCAGACGCGCATGAACCTGGAGATGGCGGTGACGGACGAGATGCTGGGGATCGCGGAACGCATCGCACCTTCGGATTGTTGTCTGGTCCCGGAGCGACGCGAAGAGCTCACCACTGAAGGGGGGCTGGACGTCGCCGGCCAATTGCCGCGCATGCGCGAGGCGTGTCAACGGTTGGCCGAAGCCGGCGTTCGCGTGTCGCTCTTCATTGATGCCGATCCGCGGCAGATCGAGGCAGCAGCGGAAGTGGCAGCGCCGGTAATCGAGATCCATACGGGTCATTTCGCCGACGCGAAAGATGCCGCCGAAAGCGCGGTGGAGTTGGACCGTATCGAAGCGGCCGTCGTTCGGGGCCGGGATCTGGGTCTGCAGGTGAATGCCGGGCATGGTCTTCACTACCACAACGTCGAAAGCATTGCCCGGATACCCGCCATTCAGGAGCTGAATATCGGCCATGCGATCATCGCCCGTGCACTCTTCAGCGGTTTGCAGGAGTCCGTTCGCGAAATGAAGCGGCTGATGGTCGAGGCCCGTACCCGGACACTGCTGCGAAGCGGCCGATGATCGTCGGCATAGGCACGGACATCGTGGACATCGCGCGTATTCGCGCAAGCATAGAGCGCCACGGGGAGCGCTTTGCCGGGCGCATCCTGGTTGAACACGAGATGGAGGCCTACCGACGGGCGGGCAATCCCGCGGCTTTTCTGGCCAAGCGTTTCGCGGCCAAGGAAGCAGCAGCCAAGGCATTCGGGACAGGCTTTCGCAACGGCTTGAGTCTGCGTCAGATCGGCATTGCCAATAACGAACTGGGCCGGCCTGAATTCACCTTTTCCGGACGGGCCCGTGAGTTGCTTGCCGAGCAGGGCGTGACTCACACGTTTGTCTCGCTTTCCGATGGACGCGAACAGGCCATCGCCTTCGTGACGTTTGCCCGCCAGTAGTCCGGCACACCTGCGTTTAGGGGTAAAACCGTGGCGGTAAAGCATATCGGTCGCATCCTGATCATTGTCTTGCTGGGACTCGGCATCGTCCTGGCTCTGGCCTATCGCGGCCAGTTCGAGGGTAAGGCACTGGAGGAATCGGTGCGGAGCGCCGGGTTCTGGGCGCCGCTGCTGTTCGTTGCCATCTTTGCGCTTGGGGTGGTGTTGTTTGTGCCATCGACCTTGATGATGCTGGCCGGCGGGGCACTCTTCGGGCCTTACTGGGGCGTGCTTTATAACCTTGCCGGAGCCACCACGGGGGCCGTTCTGGCGTTTATCGCGGCACGCTACATCACCTCTGACTGGGTACGACGACAGACCCATGGGCGGCTTCGGCAGGTTATTCGCGGCGCGGAAAAGGAGGGCTGGCGATTTGTGGCTTTCACGCGGCTGGTGCCCGTCTTTCCCTTTGCCCTGCTTAACTATGCATTCGGTCTGACCCGAATCTCCCTTTCGATCTATGTGCTCACCACCTTCACGTTTTTGGGCCCCGGCTCCTTTGCCTATGCCTATCTGGGCTTTGCCGGGCGCGAGGTCGTGGAGGGAGATGCAGCTCCACCCGAGGTCTTGCTGGCATTCGTCCTCCTGGGGGTGATAACACTCCTGCCTTTTGTGGCCCGCCGACGCTATCTCCTCCGAAAACGCCTGCAGCAAAATTAAAAGCCGTTTGCGTGGCATGAGAGACTGGCGGTTTGGCACAATGGCTCGTCGGCCTCCACGTCGTTAGCGGAGTAATACAATGCTTGAATACCTGTTTTTTGACGAAAGCATCAGGGATCGATTCGGAGAGTTTCTGAAAACGAAAGGCGTGGAGTACCGTTTCTCCGA
Organism: Thiohalomonas denitrificans; assembly: GCF_900102855.1. NCBI lineage: Bacteria > Pseudomonadati > Pseudomonadota > Gammaproteobacteria > Thiohalomonadales > Thiohalomonadaceae > Thiohalomonas > Thiohalomonas denitrificans. The sequence continues at coordinate 151,352 of NZ_FMWD01000005.1, read as the reverse complement.
TAAAAACGGGCTGATCGCCATGGTCCCGGAAGAGCTGTCCGAAGAGCTTGATGCGGCGATCGACGAGCAGTATGAAAAGTTGTTACAGGAGACTGCCGAACTGCTCGAAGACGAGGTCATCGAACACAGTGCCGCGGGCGTCCGCGTTCAATTATCGGATGGTACGCCATGCCAAGTCCGGATCGACCCTGATCTGTTTGCACGCATGCTCGGCTGTATCACCCTGGAAGAGCTGCGTGAACTGGTTCAGGACATCGCCCTGGCAGTGGAAAACCCCGATGATGAGTCGATTTGTCACACGCCTGATGGAAAGAAAAGCTAACCGCAAAGGTAATAAGGGCGTGTGTAGTTTGGAAACTATCTGTATTTGAATTGGGAGGAAGAGGATGAGTCAGCGGATTACGGTGACAGGAACAGGCTTTGCCGCAGTGACCGCCGTGGAGCGTCTGCGTGCTCTGGACAAGGAAGCGGAGATCACGGTTATTGCTCCGCGGCCGGAATTCGTTTTCCTGCCCAGTCTGATCTGGATCCCCTCGGGTCAGCGAAAACCCGAGGATTTGGTGGTTCCGTTGCAGTCCTTTTTCCGCCGCCACGATGTGCGTTTCCATGCCGGTACGGTGACCGGGCTGGCCGACAACGGGCGGCGGGTGCTCACGGACAACGGCGAGGTGGAAAATGATGCTTTGCTGGTTGCCACTGGCGGCCGTTTCATCAAGAAACTCCCGGGTATCGAACACGCCATCACGCCCTGTGAGGGGATCCCTGCCGCCGTTCAAATCCGTGACCGGCTGGAGTCCATGGAGGGCGGCACTATCGCCATCGGTTTCGGCGGCAATCCCAAGGAGCCGTCGGCCATGCGCGGGGGACCCATGTTCGAGTTCCTGTTTGGTATCGACACACTGCTGCGCAAGCAGGGGCGGCGGGACAAGTTCAAATTGGTGTTCTTCAGCCCGGCACCGGAACCGGGTAAACGGCTGGGTCCGAAGGCGGTCAAGGGATTGCTGGATGAGATGGCGAAGCGGGGCATCGACACCCACCTCGGTCACAAGATGAAAGCCTTTGAAGCGGACCGGGTGATCACCGAGGGCGGCGAGTTCAGTGCCGATCTGATTCTGTTCATGCCCGGCATGACCGGCAACCAGTGGTTCGACAACACCGAACTCTCCCGCTCCGAAGGTGGTCTGCTGAAGGCCGATGCCCAGTGCCGCGTGGAGGGCAGTGAGCGGATCTATGTGGCCGGTGACAGCGGTTCGTTTCCGGGGCCCGAATGGATGCCCAAACAGGCGCACATGGCCGATCTGCAGGCGGGTGCCGCGGCCGCTAATCTGATAGCGGAGCTCAATGGACGGGAACCGAACGAAACCTTCAAGGTTGAGCTGATGTGCATTGTCGATAGCGTGGACAAGGGAATGCTGGTGATGCGCAACCCCAGCCGTGGTGTGGTCCTGCCTGCCAGCCGGTTCTGGCACTGGTCGAAGATTGCCTTCGAGAAGTGGTATCTGCGCAAGTTCCGTTGATGGCAAATATGATGAAAATAGACGCTTTCACGATAGGAAACCTGCCCCGCATCGTCTTTGGTGACGGTCGCCTTTCGGAGTTGCCCGGGCTGATCAGCAGCTACGGTGATTCTGTGCTGCTGGTGATGGGCGGCAAGTCGTTTCGGGCCGGACCACACTGGGAGGTCCTGAAACGTGGCCTAGTAGAGCAGGGCGTTCGCTTTGAATGCGTCTCCGTCGAGGATGAGCCCTCGCCCCGACAAATCGATGACATCGTTTCCGGCGTGGGGCGTGAGATCAACGTGGTGGCCGGGATCGGGGGCGGCAGTGTGCTGGACGCCGCCAAGGCGATTGCCGCTCTACTGCCCCGGGGCAACTCGGTTTTTGACCACCTGGAGGACGTGGGGCGCGGTCTACCTTACGAGGGAACTCCATTGCCGTTGGTCGCCGTGCCCACCACCGCCGGCACCGGCAGCGAGGCGACCAAGAATGCGGTGCTCAGTCAGCGCGGCACGGATGGTTTCAAGAAATCGTTTCGTGATGATTCCATGGTTGCCCGGGTGGCCCTGATCGATCCGATGCTGCTGGCGGGTTGTCCGCGTGAATTGATGGCGGCACAGGGTATGGATGCCTTCACGCAACTCATCGAGTCCTATGTTTCCAGGCGGGCCAATCCGGTAACCGACGCGCTGGCCTGGAGCGGCCTTGAAGCAGTTGCGGGCGGTTTTTTCGATGCGTTGCAGGGGGGCGAAGGGGAAGCGGCACGCAGCGGACGTGCGGCCATGGCCTATGGCGCCCTGATCTCGGGGATTACACTGGCCCAGGTAGGTCTCGGTTCCGTGCACGGGCTGGCGCAGCCGTTCGGATCGCTGTTTCCCATCCCGCACGGTGTTGCCTGCGGTACCGTATTGGCCGCTGCTACCGAGGTCAACGTGCATGCGCTGGAGGTACGCGATCCGGAACACCGCTCCCTGCAAAAGTATGCGGCCGTCGGCCGGCTGCTGAGTGGCGGGGAAGCCGGTGAGGTGCGCTCCGCCTGCCGGGTCCTGGTGAAGAGCCTCGAGGAGTGGACCCGGCGGCTGGACTTGCCGCGCCTCTCGGAGTTCGGTGTCGGTGAAGCGGACATTCCCCGCATTGTCGCCGGCTCGCGCAATAACAGCATGAAGAGCAACCCGGTGGACCTCTCCGACGAGGAGATCGCCGCGATCGTCCGCAAGCGCCTCTAACCGGCAGGGTGGATTGGCGGGAGTCCGCCCTTGGCGGATTTCGCGGTCGCCAGTTCGCCTGCGGTTTTTGTTAGCGCCGCAGGTAGAAGTATTTCCACGGCGTATCGGCAATGGCCCCCAGGCGACGCAGCAGCTCATCCGAAGGCACGGCCTCGCCCTCGAACACCCCCCAAATCTTGACGAAGATCCGGCCAAATCCCGCGCTTTGGCGCCAGTCGAGACATTCGGTGGTGGTTTCGTGGGCACAGGCGGGACACTGCCAATTGCTGTTTTCCTGAACCGATGTCACCCGCTCGCGGCACTTCGGGCAGCGAGGCTGCTTGATGTTACTGCCGGCCATCAGCACCGGGTGGTCGTCTTTCACCTCGATCGCCAGATGTGCAAATTCATCGCCGGTGACACCCGGCTCGCCCAGCGAAACGACCGGAGAGCAGCCGAGAAAGGTGATGAGCTGTAGATACCGTTCACCGGGGCGGAAATGGCGCTCTTCCTGCCATTCGAATTCGTCATCTGCCAGGCCGATCTCGCGCAGGGCCTCCAGAATTTCGACTTCGGAAATGCAGGTGTACGGTTCGGCCGGATGTAAGATGAGCAGGTTTTCAGGCATTGGGTTGCGATTGGCAGAGAACGGGCGGGTAGTATACTTCAGGTGTCCTCTGCCTATTCATTAAAAAAGCCGTTCACTTTGCGGGTCGAGGGCAGGGCGATTCACCTGTCTGAACAAGGGGAAAAAATGCCCAAGCGGGATTTGCCGGGAGTGGGTTGGCGTGAGTGGGTTTCGCTGCCGCAACTGGGGATCGATCACATCAAGGCCAAGGTGGACACCGGCGCCCGTACATCGGCCCTCCATGCCTTCTCGGTAAAGCCTTATCGGGAGCGGGGGAGCCTTCATGTGCGCTTCGCTGTGCATCCGATGCAAAAACGCCAAAAACCGGTTGCAGAGTGTTTTGCGGAAGTGAGCGATTTTCGCTGGGTCAGTGATTCCGGCGGACATCGCGAACAGCGTTTTGTGATTGTTACGCCGGTCCGTGTGGGCGGCTTTGAATGGCCCATTGAAATGACGCTTACCCATCGGGATACCATGCAGTTCCGAATGCTGCTGGGGCGCACGGCGCTCAAGGGCCGTTTTGTCGTACATCCAGGCAGTTCCTATCTCATAGGCAGGCCGCCCGAACCGACGTAGTCCTTGTTTCGGCAACCAATCGGTTCGGACCGCTTGTTCATTGGCCGATGAAATCGTTTTCCTGAATGTTCCTGTAAAGGTTGTCAAATGAAAATCGCCATTCTTTCCCGCAACCGAAACCTCTACTCCACTCGCCGTCTGGTGGAGGCTGGCCATGCCAGGGACCATGAGGTCCACGTGTTCGATACCCTGAAATGCTATATGGATATCGCCACCATGCGGCCGGCTATCTACTACAAGGGGGAACGCCTGGAACATTTCGATGCGGTGATTCCCCGTATCGGGGCATCGATCACCTTTTACGGACTGGCGGTTCTGCGGCAGTTCGAAATGATGAATACGTTCCCGCTCAACGAATCGGTCGCCATCGGCCGCAGTCGCGACAAGTTGCGCTCTCTGCAACTACTCTCGCGCAAAGGTATCGGTCTTCCCATCACCAGTTTCGCGCACAGTGTGGAGAGTACCGAAGACCTGATTCGCCTGGTGGGGGGCGCACCTCTGGTGGTCAAGCTGCTGGAGGGTACCCAGGGTAAAGGGGTGGTGCTGGCGGAAACCAAGAAGGCTGCCGAGAGTGTCATCGATGCCTTTCGTGAACTGAAAGCCGACTTCCTGGTGCAGGAGTTCGTCAAGGAGGCCGGCGGCGCCGATATCCGCTGCCTGGTAATCGGTCAACGGGTGGTCGCGGCAATGATGCGTCAGGCGCGGGAGGGCGAATTTCGCTCCAATCTTCATCGCGGCGGCACGGCCTCGGTCATCAAGCTCAGCCCCGCAGAACGCTCTACGGCCGTACGCGCGGCCCGAACCATGGGGCTGAACGTGGCCGGCGTGGATATTCTGCGATCCCGGGAAGGACCGGTCGTCCTGGAAGTGAATTCGTCCCCCGGACTGGAAGGTATCGAGACGGCCACGCACAAGGATATTGCAGGCATGATCTATCGCTTTATTGAAACCCACGCCCGCCCGAATCGGACCCGGACACGGGGTACGGGATAGTGGGCGCTGCGATTTCGATCAATGGATCGACAGTAGGTCCCGGGGAGCGGCGGACCATCAATCTGCCGGTGGCGAAGCTCTATACCCATACCAATCTGGCCATGCCCGTGCATGTCATCAACGGGCGCCGTGAGGGTCCGACGCTGTTTGTTTGCGCCGCGATTCACGGCGATGAACTCAACGGTGTCGAGATTATCCGCCGATTGTTGAAGCATCCGGCTGTGAAACGGCTGCGCGGGGCGCTCATTGCCATCCCCATCGTCAATGTGCACGGCTTCCTCGATCGCTCCCGATATCTTCCGGACCGGCGCGATCTCAATCGCAGCTTCCCCGGCATGGAGCGCGGCTCATTGGCGGCACGTATCGCCAATCTGTTCATGGCCGAGATCGTCGCCCAGAGCCAGTACGGCATCGACCTGCACACCGGCGGTGTGCACCGCACCAACCTGCCGCACATTCGCGCTTATCTCGATGATCAGGAGACCGCCCGCATCGCCAAGGCCTTCGGCACCCCGGTCATGATCAATGCCGACTTGCGTGACGGATCTCTGCGCCAGGCAGCGGTCGAAAAGGGAGTACCGATGCTTCTCTATGAAGCGGGGGAGGCCCTGCGCTTCGATGAGGTCTCCATTCGGGCCGGTGTCCGTGGAATCGTCAATGTCCTTCGCGAGCTGAAAATGCTGCCCCCGACGGGACACCCCCGAAAAAGCGAGCCCCGACCCGTCGTGGCGAGGGCCAGTAACTGGGTACGTGCGCCCGAGAGTGGAATCTTTCGGGCATCGGTCCCGATTGGCGCGAAGGTGAAAAAGGGCACCCTTCTCGGCATGGTCTCCGACTCCTTTGGTGAATCTGAGTTGGAAGTGCGTGCGCCGAGCGATGGAATCGTTATCGGGCGCAGTAATCTTCCGCTCGTGCATGAAGGTGAGGCGCTGTTTCACCTGGCCCGCTTCCAGAAGGTGGACGCCGTCTCCGCCCGGGTTGATGCTTTTCATGAAGATCTGCTTCCGGAAGAACTGCCTGACGACGGCACCGAAGGGCCTATCGTGTGATACCCGTCACGGCCGGTGAATTTAAACGGCCGCCAGCGTGATCCAAGCCACGTTGTCTTCTACTTTTTCCCGTTAGGCTGAATCGAAAAATTTGATGCCAAAACGGAGAAGAACCATGCATCCACGTTATGCGCTTTTCGCGGTACCGTTCCTGTTGGCCGGTTGCGGCGGCAGTGATGGTGGTACGGGGACTGTCGACCTGTTGGTGACTGATGCGCCTGTCGACGGAGCAACGGCGGTGGTCGTTCAGTTTGACAGCGTGGAACTGAAGCCGGCCGATGGTGAGGCCGTTACCTTCGATGCCGCAGGGGGACAGATCGATCTGCTCGCTCTTCAGAACGGCGAAACGGCACCCCTGCTGGAGGGAGTGACTGTGGCAGCGGGGCGCTATAACTGGATCCGGCTGCATGTCACCGACGGCACCGAAGCTTCCTATATCGAATTGAAAGACGGAGCCATACATCCTCTGACGATCCCCTCCGCGGATCAAAGCGGGCTGAAACTGAATCGCGGTTTTACGGTTCCCCAGGGGGGCGGAGTGGATTTCACTATCGATTTCGACTTGCGCAAGTCGGTCCATGAAGACGCCAATGGCTATAAATTGCGGCCGACGCTGCGTATCGTCCAGACCGAGGCTGCCGGGAATATAGCGGGTACCGTGTCCGGCAACTACGAGGTGTCTGGGACGACGCCGGCAGACGCCGACGCCGATGCCGAAAGCGGCTGCGCGGCCTATGTCTATTCGGGATCGGATGTCGTCCCGGATGATGAATATGCCAACGGCGACAGTTCACCGCTGGCCAGCGGAGCACTGGCCCTGGATGAGTCCATTGGGGCCTATACTTATACGGTCTCTTTCCTCGGCGTGGGCGACTACACCGTTGCCTTGACCTGCGACGCGGCGGCCGACCAGCCCGATACCGATGATGACATCACCTTCAGCTCGACCCGGAATGTAACGGTAACTTCCGGTGAAACGGTGATGGTTGATTTTCAGTAACGGATCCCCTGGACCGGATCGGCATCATCGATCCGGTCGCTTCTTTCCTTCCACACTCTCGCTCTTTGGCCGGCGTACAGGTTGCGCCGGTTTTTTTACGGCTTCCGATCCGGCTCTGCAAGGTGTGTTGTTTTGACCGAGTCGACAAACTCCGACCAGGCTATCGGCACGGGCCTACCGAAGGCCGCTACAAAGGCGCCGTCAAACCTCTCGCCCCCGAAGAGGCGACGCAGCAGGTTCCCAAATTTCTCCTCGCCGTAGTTTCGCTCCAGAAACTCCACGAACATCGTGCTTTGCCGATAAAACATGTGCGGCTGCACTCCATATGAGCGGCTGTTGGTGGGCAAGGATCGAGGGTCGCCCGAGAGATACAGTTGTTCGCCGTTGATGATGGCGCGAATCGCTTCCTGTTCGCTCACCCGGTCGGCCCCGGCTCCTGAAACTACCACTGCGAAGCCTTCAGCGAACCAGCGCGGCAGGATCTCGTAGGCGTTTCGGACCCCGAGATACTGGGTAAAGTGCTGGTGGGCCAGTTCGTGCGTGAGAATACCGCTGAGCTTCTCCGGGGCTTCGGCGAGCCGTGGGGAAAGGTAGAGTTCGCCCCCAACCGTGACGCCGGCCGTATTGGGCGAAGGGCTTTCCCGGGCGAAGGTCCGTGCATTGGCGAACACGTGCACTCGGACCGGGCGCAAAAACGGCAGGCGATGGCGGCGCTCAACGGTGCTGACGGCATCATCAAGCAGCTGCTGCACGCGAGCCGCCAGGGCTTTTCCACCCGCTTCGTAGAGAATGCGCCCGTCGCTCTCCAGGGCAATAAAATGGTCCATGGGTCCGGTGGCGGCCGCTACGGACGGTTTCGGCGAGCCACATCCCGACAGAAGCATACCGGTGGCGAGGACTAGGGCGAACAGGGGGATGGCAGCCCGGACGCGTCGTAGCAGCGGCAAAGACCATGTTGGCGATGCGGTACCGGAACGGGGGATATCGCGGTTTTTGCCGCTCCCGGGGCGGTGCAGACCGACCAGAAAAAGGATCATCCAGCTCCGCAATGTGGCCTATTTACCGGTTTGAACTACCCCGCTCCGCCGAGCCAGTGCTGGCGATACTGAAGCGTTTCACCTTCCGCATCATCGAGCGTAAGGTAGCAGGTATCGGGCGGTGTTTCCTGCAACTCCACCTCGAAGGTCATCAGTTCGTCGCGGCGGAAGGCATGTACGTCGAGCTTATCGCCCCCCTGATAGCGACTCAAGAGTTGATCCAGGTTGCCACGGGTGGTTTTGATCCCGTCGATGGCCACGACCACGTCTCCGGCGGAAAGGCCCGCCCGCATGGCCGAACGCCCCTCGAAGGCAAAGAGGATCTTTGCCTCCTCGGTGGAGGGTGCCAGGCGGATGCCTAGATCCGGGTGGCTGGCGTCGGGGGAGGGAGGCTTGCCACCCTTGTCGGTGTCCGACTCGGCCGAGCGCAGGTGATAGCCCACCCCTACAGAGGAGAGCAGCTCGGCCAGCGGCAGATCGTCGGTCCCGCGCAGGGCCTTGTCGAAGAATCCACTCAGTGAGATCCCGGCGACCTCCTCGACGAAAGCTTCGTATTCGCGCTCGTCGATGCCCCGGTCATTGCGACCATATTCGTTCCACAGGGCGTGCATGACATCGTCCAGGGAGCGCTTTCCGTGGGTCTCCCGGCGGATGGTCAGGTCGAGGGCCAGAGCCACCAGTGCCCCCTTGCTGTAGTAGCTGACAATGGCGTTGGGGGCGTTCTCGTCCTGTTTGTAGAGCTTGGTCCAGGCGTCGAAGCTGGATTCGGCTACCGTCTGCTTGTGACGCCCCGGCACGCGCATGACGCGGGTGATCATCTGCCCGAGCAGTTCCAGATAGCTTTCCGGGCTGATGAGGCCCGCGCGCACCAGTGCCAGTTCATCGTAATAGGACGTAATCCCCTCGAAGGCCCACAGCAGACGGGTGTGAACCTCGCGGGACAGGTCGTATTCCTGAAACACTTTTGGGCGGATCCGCTTGACGTTCCAGGTGTGGAAGTACTCATGGCTGCAGAGGCCGAGGAAGTCGCGGTACGCATCGTCCGGTTCCACCATGCCGTGGCGGGGCAGGGCGTCGCGTTTGCACATCAGACTGGAGCAGCTGCGGTGCTCCAGGCCTCCGTAGCCGTCCCCCACGGCCATGGTAAGGAACAGGTAGCGCTCTGCGGGAAGCTCCCCGAACAGTCCGATGTGGTAGTCGCAGATCTTCTGCAGATCCGTTGCCAGGCGTGCCGTATCCGCTCTGTAACGGCCGGTCAGGGCCATGGCGTGGGGTTTGCCCCGCGACTCGAACTCGATGAGGTCGAATTTCCCCATCTCCACCGGATTGTCCACCAGTTCCGCATAGCTGTCGGCCCGGTAGCGGCCGAAGCGGTAGGGGGCGGCGCCGTCGGCGGGCAGCGTAGTGGCGACCCGCCAGCGCCCGTACGCCTCATCCTCGGGAGGGCGGATATCGACGCTGCAGGGTGTGTGGTGGTGACCATCGGCCTTGAGAAAGACGCCAGTGCCGTTGAAATAGCCGTGAGTCGGGTCCAGGTGGGCGCCGCGTACCGACAGATCCCAGCAGTAGACCTCGTAGTGCACCTCCAGTGAGCCTTCACACGGTGCGCACTGCCAGGTCTGCTTGTCGAGCTTCTCCACCGCCACCGGTTCGCCGTCGCTGCTGGCGGAGAGGCGTACCACGTTCTTTGCGAAATCCCGGATCATGTAACTGCCCGGAATCCAGGCGGCCATGGAGAGCGTCTGTCCTTCGGAAGCGGGTTCGTCAATCCGCAGGGTGATTTCGAAGAGATGAGCCTCGGGATGGGCCGGTCGGATCGTGTAGTGAATGGCGGAGTGGGCCATTGCAGTTCCCCCTTTGTTGTCCGGTTGGGTCCACCCGTAAGACTCGTCGGATGGTGATCTTCTTTTCGTCGTCTGGAGTCATCGGAAACCCGCCGGGTGCAGCGACGCGCAGGTCAAAGGTGCGTCCCCCGACGCTGTCGGCAAATACCGTTATGCGGTGGTTTTCGACATCACAGGTGTACCCGCCTCAATTCCCGGTCCCCGTGGGAACGTTGCCAGATCTCATCGAATCGATGGACGTATTCGCGGCATTGCAACGGGTCGTGGAAGCGGGCCTGGCCTTCGTAGCGGTCCGGCCGTATGCGATGGAAGTAGCCCCTTCCGTCCGCGACCATGAAGGTCTCCTTGAGGTCGCTGTATTCCGCAACCGGCTTTCGGATCTCCACCCGACTGCTGAGTCGCCGTGCCAGTTCCACCAGGCGATGTCCCCGATTGACCGCCCTGGCCGAGTCCTGGACCAGCACGGTGACGCGCGCACGGGAATGGCTACGGGCCATTCGGGCAATCGCTTCGATGAAGTCCGCCTGGTTGAATACGGCCGGATCGAGGTCGGTAGTGAAGATGTGAATCGTGCGGCGTGCCTGCTCCGCCAGCGAGCGGGCGATTTGGCGGTTCTCATCGGCCGTCCCGAATCCAATCAGCTCCCTGTGCTCGCCAAGAGTGTAATCGGTGTACGCCATGGGATCTCCTGCTGGATATGTCGCCTTATCCTTGTTATCGCCCGTGCACCTCAAACAAGGTTAGCCAAGTAGCGGCGGAGCGCACGGGGGATTTTCGATTCTACGGCTGAAACGTCTACAAGCCCTCTATCCCAACTGCTGGCGCATTCTCCGGTGTGGAATGCCGGCATCGAGAAACTCGTCGCCTTCTGCAACGAAGCCGAGCTTTTCGTACAGCGGGATAGCGGTCACCTGGGCATCCAGCCAGATCTGTTTCAGTCCTCGCTCACGGCCGATGGCTATACATTGGATAACAAGCATCGAACCGATGCCGCGGCGGCGCCATTCGGGCAGGACGGCCACCCGGCCGATATGGCCGTCGATCAGCATGCGGGCGGTAGCCAACGGTTCGCCTCCCGGAGCATGGGCCAGCAGGTGAGTGGCAGCTGCGTCCTCCTCGTCCCACTCCAGTTCGGCGGGAACGCCCTGCTCGAGGATAAACACACGCTCGCGGATGGCGCGGATCGCGGGCCGGGATTCGGATGACCACTGCACGACCTCGATATCGATCGACACTTTCATTCCGGGAAGAACAGGCAGCCTCGGGCGTAGAGTTCGGTCACCAGTTGCCGGAATGCCTCCTCACCGGCAATCGGCACGAAATCGGCTGCGGTAAAGCGTCTCTGACCCGCCAGAAGAACTGCGGCGGAGGTCAGGGCTTCGGGAAGCGGGTACTCCTCGCCGGCTACGAAAAGGTGCACCGTGCCATCCTCGTCACTGAAATGGGCGAAACGGGCGTATTCGCTGCGCCACAGTGCCTCGCCGGCGTTCATGCGCTGGAAAAGGGCATCGAAATCGAGCGCTGCCTCCGATTCGGGTAGCCAGTGCCCGGGGCGCACCGCAGTGGTGAAGCGGCCGAACCAGCGATCGAGGGCGCCATCGTCCATCGCCATCTGGCGAATGATGGCGTGTACCTGCTTCCTTGAGGGCTGATCGATCTCGCCCGGCACGCGTGCGGGCGAGCGACCCGGATCGCGGTAGAAGCGCTCCGGGTCGAGGGTGTCGAGGAACTGTGCGGCAAAGGCGGCGATGAGCTCTGCCTCGGCCGGTGCCCGGAAGCCCACGGAGATGGTGATGCAGTCTTCCAGGGCCACCCCATGGTGGGCGATGCCCGGCGGCAGGTAGAGCATGTCCCCCGGTTCGAGTATCCACTCCTGCTCCGGCTGAAAGTCACGCAGGATCCGTACATCCAGATCCGGGATTAGATCCTCCTCGCCAGACGTCCGGGAACTGATCTGCCAGCGGCGGCGCCCGGGCCCCTGGATGAGGAAAACGTCATAGTTGTCGGCGTGCGGACCTACCGTTCCGCCGGGCGGGGCGAAACTGACCATGACATCATCGAGGCGCCAGTTGGGAAGGAAGTTGAAGCGATCCTGGAGCAGTGCGAATTCCGGCACATGCTTGTTGATCTCCTGGACCAGCAGTGTCCAGTGACTCTCCGGCAGTTCCGGAAAGCGCTCCTCGGAGAAGGGGCCATGCTCCAGTTGCCACGGCCGCTCGCCACCCTTTTCCAGCAGCAACCGTGATTCCACCTCCTCATCACAGGCCAGCCCCGCCAGCTCCTCGGGTGCCACCGGGCACGGGAAATCCGCCACGGCCTGGCGAACCAGAAGGGGCTTCTGTTGCCAGTACTCTTTCAGGAATTGTCCGGGGGTGAGCCCGCCGAGGAGTTGAGACATGGCTATTTTTTACCGCTAAGGGCGCAAAGGGCGCGAAGAATTCTTTCAGCTGGAACTTTTACCACAGAGAACAAAGAGTCACCGATTCATCAAAAACGTGCTGACAGAACCGCATGTATTCCCAAGCGAGATGCCGGCACGGATACGAACTCAATGGTTTCCTCTGTGCTCTCTGTAGTTATTCGTGAAAAGCTTTGTGTTCTTCGCGTCCTTTGTGGTTTCAAGTTTCCTAGACCTTCTTCGCCTGCTCCGCCGCGTTGCCGATGTAGGTCGCGGGGGTCATGGCCTTGAGGCGCTGTTTGGCTTCCTCGGGCATCTCGAGGGTGTCGATGAACGCCTGCATGCCGGCCTGGTCGATGCGTTTGCCGCGGGTCAGCTCCTTGAGTTTCTCATAGGGCTTTTCGATGCCGTAGCGGCGCATGACCGTCTGGATCGGCTCGGCGAGCACTTCCCAGTTGGCGTCCAGGTCGGCCTCCAGGCGCTCCGGATTCGCCTCCAGCTTGCTGATGCCCTTGAGGCTCGACTGATAGCCGATCACCGAATGGGCGATACCGACGCCGAGGTTGCGCAGCACCGTGGAGTCGGTGAGGTCACGCTGCAGGCGGGAGATCGGCAGTTTGGCCGCCAGGTGGTCAAAGAGCGCATTGGCGATGCCCAGGTTCCCCTCGGAATTCTCGAAATCGATGGGATTGACCTTGTGCGGCATGGTGGAGGAGCCCACTTCGCCGGCCACCGTCTTCTGTTTGAAGTAGCCTACGGAGATGTAGGACCAGACATCGCGGTCGAAATCGAGCAGCACCGTGTTGAAGCGGGCCAACGCGTCGAAGAACTCCGCAATGTAGTCGTGCGGTTCGATCTGGATGGTGTAGGGATTCCAGTCGAGACCCAGGGAGGTGACGAACTCTTCCGCAAACTGTTCCCAATCCATTTCGGGGTAGGTCGCGAAATGGGCGTTGTAGTTGCCGGTGGCCCCGTTGATCTTGCCGAGCATCGGCACGGATTTGAGCTGCTCCGCCTGCCGCCGGAGTCGGTAGACGACATTGGCCATCTCCTTGCCCAGCGTAGTGGGGGAGGCGGGCTGGCCGTGGGTGCGTGAAAGCATCGGCAGTTCGGCGAACTTGTGGGCCAGATCGCGAATGGCATCGATGACCTCGTCGAGCATCGGCACAACCACTTGAGTGCGCGCCTCGCGCAGCATCAGGGCATAGGCCAGGTTGTTGATATCTTCAGAGGTGCAGGCGAAGTGGACGAATTCGCTAATCGCCTCCAGCTCGTCGTTGCCGGCGATCTTCTCCTTGATAAAGTACTCGACCGCCTTGACGTCGTGATTGGTGGTGCGCTCGATATTCTTGACGCGCTGAGCATCCTCGACGTCGAAATGTTCTACGATTCTGTCCAGGACGTTATCGGCATGTTCGGAGAGTGCGGGAACTTCGGCGATGGACGGGGTCGCCGCGAGTTTCTGCAGCCAGCGCACCTCCACCTTCACGCGATGGCGGATAAGGCCGTATTCGCTGAAAATAGGGCGCAGGTCGGCCGTTTTGCCGCCATAACGGCCATCAATGGGGGAAATCGCGGTCAGTTGGGTGAGTTCCATGCCAGCTCCACACAGGGGTCACGTGAAGCCGGCGATCATACACGAATGGGTCGGAAGCTGCCGCCGAGTTGAGTCGTGCGCGCAGATCCGGGCCGTAGGTCGAGTTGTAGGTCGGGCTTCAGCCCGTCATCGATATCGGCCTGAAGACGGAACCTATTGGTTCCGCTCCGCGACCAACAGATTCTGATCCGGGGCCTGGACCTGGCGGAGGGAGCGCAGCCAGGAGTTCGTCAGCTGGATTTGCTTGCGCCGGGCCTCGATTTCTTCGCTGCTTACGACTCCCTGTTCGACCGTTACCGGCTCCTCGGGGGCCCGGTTGGTTTCCGGGACCTCGGTCGCGCCGAGAACGCCGAGTACAATGAGGAATCCAATCACAGAGTTCATAAGAACCTCCTGCCCTACGGAGCGAGGTTTGGGCTGGATGCTGCACCTCGCTCTTGGGATTGCCCATAGTGACAGTAGTGGGTTTGGGAGGCCCGGGTCCGGAAGTGGTTCACGGCGACATCGAGACCGGGTTCGCGGTTAGGAAAGGTCACATTACCTCGCGGTTGCGGTATCCTAGGCCGATTCGCTGGTTAAACAATCAGGTGGTTCCCGTCCACAAGCAGGCACCGGCTGCAAGCGCCCGGCGGCAGCCTGCGAACGCGTTCGCGATGGATCCTGCTTGTGAACGGGAATCAGGTAGTTTCGAAAACAAATTTGTAGGGTATTGAAATGCTGGAGAATTACCGAAAACACGTGGCCGAGCGTGAGGAACAGGACTTGCCTCCGCTGCCGCTGGACGCCGCTCAGACGGCCGAACTGGTGGAACTCATCAAGAATCCGCACCAGGGGGAAGAGACATTCCTGGTCGAACTTCTGACCCACCGCATCCCGCCCGGCGTGGATGAGGCCGCCTACGTCAAGGCCGCCTTTCTGGCCGATGTGGCCAAGGGCAAGAGCGGGACGCCGCTGATCGATCGCAAGCAGGCCACTCAGCTGCTTGGCACCATGAAGGGCGGTTACAGCGTTCAGCCGCTGGTCGATCTTCTGGACGATGCCGAACTGGCCCCCACCGCCGCCGACGCGCTCGCCACCACACTGCTGGTGTTCGATGCCTATAACGAGGTTATGGAGAAGGCGCAGGCCGGCAACGAGCATGCCAAGCGCGTAGTTGATGCCTGGGCCGAGGCGCAATGGTTCACCCGGCGCGAGCCGATGGCCGACGAGATCAAGGTCACCGTCTTCAAGGTCCCCGGCGAGACCAACACCGACGACCTCTCGCCCGCCTCCGAGGCGTGGAGCCGTCCGGATATCCCGCTGCACGCCATGGCGATGCTCCAGTCGAAAATGCCCGAAGGCATCGAAACCATCAAGAAGCTGAAGGTGGAGAAAGGCCTTCCGGTCGCCTTCGTCGGCGATGTGGTCGGCACCGGCTCCTCGCGCAAGTCCGCCATTAACTCCGTGCTCTGGCACACCGGTGACGACATCCCCTACGTGCCCAACAAACGGGCCGGCGGGGTGGTGCTGGGCGCCAAGATCGCCCCCATCTTCTTCAACACCGCGGAAGATGCCGGCGCACTGCCCGTCGAGTGCGACGTCTCCGGACTCAATACCGGCGATGTCATCACCATCAAGCCCTACGAAGGGAAGATCGAGAACGAGGCGGGTGAAACCGTCGTCGAGTTTGAACTCAAACCCTCGACCATTACGGACGAAGTGCGCGCCGGCGGCCGCATCCCGCTGATTATCGGCCGCTCGCTGACCGACAAGACCCGCGCACATATGGGTCTGAAGCCTTCGGACGTCTTCAAGCGCCCGGTCGCACCCGTCGATACCGGTAAGGGCTATACACTGGCGCAGAAGATGGTCGGCCACGCCTGCGGCGTCGAGGGCATACGCCCCGGCACCTACTGCGAGCCGCGCATGACCACGGTCGGTTCCCAGGACACCACCGGCGCCATGACCCGTGACGAACTCAAGGAGCTGGCCTGTCTCGGCTTCAACGCCGACCTGGTCATGCAGTCCTTCTGCCACACCGCGGCCTATCCGAAACCGGTGGACGTGAAGCTGCAGCACGAATTGCCGGGCTTCTTTACCAACCGCGGCGGCGTCAGTCTGCGCCCCGGCGATGGTGTCATCCACTCCTGGCTGAACCGCATGCTGCTGCCCGACACCGTCGGCACCGGCGGCGACTCGCATACCCGTTTCCCCATCGGCATCAGCTTCCCGGCCGGCTCCGGCCTGGTCGCCTTCGCCGCTGCGCTGGGTGTGATGCCGCTGGACATGCCCGAATCGGTAAAGGTGGTCTTCAAGGGCCAAATGCAGCCCGGCGTCACCCTGCGTGACCTGGTCAATGCCATTCCCTACGCGGCCATCCAGCAGAACCACCTGACCGTGGCCAAGGCGGGCAAGAAGAACGCCTTCTCCGGCCGCATCCTCGAGATCGAGGGGCTGGAGCACCTCAAGGTGGAACAGGCCTTCGAGCTCTCCGACGCCTCCGCCGAGCGCTCCGCCGCCGCCTGCACCGTGAAGCTCGACAAAGAGCCGATCATCGAATACCTGCAGAGCAACATCACCCTGCTCAAGTGGATGATCGCCAATGGCTACGAAGACAAGCGCACCATCCAGCGTCGCATCGACGCCATGGAGCAGTGGCTGGAAAATCCGGAGCTGATGCAGGCCGACGCCGACGCCGAATATGCCGAGGTCATCGAGATCGACCTGAACAGCATCAAGGAGCCCATCGTCGCCTGCCCGAATGATCCGGACGACGTGAAACTCCTTTCGGAGGTGGCGGGGCAGGGCATCGATGAGGTCTTCATCGGCTCCTGCATGACCAACATCGGTCACTACCGTGCCGCCGGCAAGGTACTGGAACAATCCGGCACCACCGTGCCCACCAAGCTGTGGATCGCCCCGCCCACCAAGATGGATGAGCACCAACTGGTGCAGGAGGGCTACTACAGCATCTACGGCAAGGCCGGCGCCCGCACCGAAATGCCCGGCTGCTCGCTCTGCATGGGCAACCAGGCCCGGGTCGCCGACAACGCCACGGTCTTCTCCACCTCGACCCGCAACTTCCCCAACCGGCTGGGGAAGGGCGCCAACGTCTACCTCGGCTCCGCCGAACTGGCCGCCGTCGCCGCCATCCTGGGCAAGATCCCCACCGTCGAGGAGTACATGGAGCAGGTTAAAACCCTCGACACCATGGCCGCCGAAGTCTACCGCTACCTCAACTTCCACGAGATTGGGGAGTACAAAAAGGTGGCGGATAAGGTGATTCCGATCGCTGCGGTGTAAAAGCCAAGTCGAAGCCAAAAAACCTTTCTAGCCTGGCGGGAGAGGCCTCCCTAAAAAGTCGCTCCCCTTGCTGAGAGAGGCTCCCCTAAAAGCCCCTCTCCCCTCGTGGGAGAGGGGTTGGGGTAAGGGGGAAGAGTGATAGGGAAGTCTGGGAAAAGCTCGGACCGCAACTGATCGATCTATTGCTGCACCGGCGAGGTACATCGCGCAGCTCTTTTCATCGTTCGGGAATTCGCCTATGAGGCAACCGGAAGCGATCGAAAGGGCCTGAGCCAACCAATTACTCCGACCTCACCTGTAAGAGCCCAGCCCTCTGGGCGAATCCAATTTGTCACAGCCCCTTGGCCCCACACCCCGCCTCCGGTAGGATTCACAAATCGTTAGGAATCGAGACCGCCAGGATGATGCGGACCGAAGGGGAGCAGGAGCCCTCTACAACCTTTGGTTTCACACCGAACACCGCCCGTCGGCGGCAAACGAACCGATCGCGGTTCCCGGCCGTTGCCTTTCTCTACCGCAACTATCGCCAACAGGGGACATTCACAGCGGGGGAGAATGAGGCGGGGAGTGGGCGAAACCCCACTAATTCTAGGCATAGAGGGAAGGGGGTTCAGGATTGAACGATGAAAACCCGCCGGGTGGGAACTCGGCGGGTTTTTTGGTTAGAGTCCTGGGGAAGAATAGTGCCAAAGGAATATAAGAATGACGAAACCAAAGAGAAAAACTCGCCGTTTCAAGGGGCCGCGTAACAAAAAAATAAGCAAGATCGCTAGCTCAATTCGAATTGCTGGACGAAACACTCGGCCAGAACTTTTTTTCTTTAAAGAGTCAGCGGATCCGAGTAGCTTACTTCCGTCTTTTAAAACATTATTTCGAGACCGCAAGTATATCGAGATATTTCATGGGGAAGCATTCCCGGAGCGACTGGATTCGCTGTATTCGGTAGAGCCTCTTTATGTTCCGGTACACCCAACAAATGAAGCGGTTTGGGCGATTGCGACGTGTCTCCAATTCGGTCCTGAGCTTCGAGAGTTTAACTCGATTAGGGAGGAGTTTGAACGTTCTCTTTTAAAGGATGAACGAGCCACTTGTGAGATGCTTCTGGGGCAAGTTAAGGACAAGTTTGGGGCATCGTTATGGCATGTACAGAATGAACTCGCATTAACCAGAGTCTGGCAGGGCGTAGAAGAAACGCGCAAATTTCTGCGCTCTTTGGAGGATAGTGTTCCAGACGGGTCGCTAGTGAAGTTTATATTGTGGTTTGTGGGGAGGCGAACCGAAGCGACCGGTATCCGGGATCATCTCAAGAATGAACTCGTTCGCACTCTTGAACCTTACAAAAACGAATCGTTTTCTGCGTATCTACGGGTGAAGCTATTTGAGCTGCCGAGTATGAGTGCAAGAGATCTGTCTGCAACCCTGTTCTGGGATGCACAATCTTGCATAATTGATTACTACGAAACCTTAATTCTTGCGCTTCAGTCGGTTGCATCAGACCAAGTGTCTCCCACCGGATTTAATGCGGCTCTGTCTAAGCCCTTGTTGGCTCTCCACAAGCAAACTGGCGACGCTCGGCTCCTAGGAATCATGAGAGGACTAGGAGTCGTCCCTAATTCGGGTGTCAGCCACAATCGTGAGCGAGCTTTGTTGATTGAGGCGTATACAAAAGGTGACTACCAATGCGTGACAAGCATCGCGCAAGAATACCTTTCGCGGCACTCAGACGATTTATCAATGCAGGTTTTGGCTTTGAAGGCCGGGCTTCAGACAGCGACCGTTCCTGCCCAAGGCAAAGGGGTCATGCAAGAGATATCTGAACGGCTGTTAAAAATACTTAGTACCTCTGACGAGACCTACTTGGCGGCATATGAGCTCTTAACATTGACCGACCGTTTCTACGGTCACAACTGGAGCACATATCTAAGAGCTGTCGTTCTCTACGAACTCAGGCAAGAAAGTGCGTCATTTCCTCCTCTTTGGTTACGTGACATTTATGTAAGAGATCTGAATTTAAGTCCGTTTGGCGCATTGGCAGCTCAAGGGCATGCTCGGGACGAAATACTTAGAGATGAAACATTGCGGGAGCTATTTCCGTACACATTTGCGGCCCTTGATGCTATGACCACGGGCAAAATATGCCATGTGCATACAGTCGATCAAGTTAGACTCAATAAGTACTTGGGTCGCTACCATTTGGCGTTTGGGGATCCAAGCGAGGCCGCGTCGCGATTCGAATGGTTGATGGGCAAGGCTGAGGGGAACGACTGGTTGCGTTGTGCCGCCGGGGCTGCCCTTTCATACCTAAAATTGGAGCGAATCGAACAGGCTGTAGAACTTACTGTCGTTGCGTCAGTCCGTAAAAAAAATGCTCATAACATTTTGCCTTTACAAGAAGTGATCGGTTCTCTAGGAGAACCTCCGCAGTGGCCTGCCAGTGTTGCTGTGCCACTGGCGTTCGAGTTATACGTTACAATGCACGATCGCGACCGCTTGTCGCACTTGCGGTATGCTTTCGAACGTTTCCAAGTTAAAAACCAGATAAATTCGCCCGAAGAGTTAGCCGCACAAGCGGATCGGTTCGGAAAGGATTTGGTAGTTGCGTACATGGACAGGGTTTGGCGGCCGGAAGTTATGCGGCAAACCATACTTTATACTGGAACTAAAGAGATCGAGGATACTAGAGTACGGGTGTGTAGAGTCCTTGTTGACGTCGATCCGCAGAACTCGACAAAGTATGTCGAAGAGATTAAAGAAAGGGTTAAGCAACAGGAAATTGCTAAAGGGACCACGCTTATTGAGCAAAGCAAAGTGTATGTGGATGTTGAGGCAATAAAAAAGTCGTTGAGGTCGACTCTTGGCGATTCATATGCACGTTACAAAAGTTCGTTTCAGAGTTCTTCCTCGAAGTCGTCTCAACTGATGTATGACTTGTTCGGCGAGCAAGCTGATGCAGGTGGGGTATCGATGGCGATGTTGCTATCTAAGGTTCATCTGGTTGGAGAAATTGCTAGTACTGAGTCGGATGCCCAGTTTGAGGCACTATTTTCTGAGGTCACGAATGAGTTTTTGCGTGGCGCACACGGGCTAAATGCCTATCTCAGTACCCGTGTGCGCCACGGGACCCTCAGCAACACCCTTAGAAAACCAGTCGCTGATGAGCAGCTTGTTACAGAGCGAGAGGAGGGAAGTTCCTCTTATATTAGGAACGAGTATTGGCGTAACCTTTGGGGCAAAAAACCAAAATTCGACGACGAATGGAACGACATTTGTGATGCATTAGATAAGTTTTCGGCTGAGTTTGATAGTGTTATTGATTATGTAAAAGATGAGTTAATTCAAATAAAAGTTATTACCGATCTTCAGGATGACGGTAGTAGTGATAATGCTTTGTTTGTCTATCGATCTTCGGCACTGGAGAGAAAGTACGTTCAGGAATACGTAAAAGATATGTCCGATATGGACGAGTTTGTAGGGTATTGTGTTGATATCTTATGGGAAAAGACCGATGATAACTTATTGTCGGTTCAGAGAGTTCTTAACAATTCTATCAGGCGCCGTCTGATGTTACCTTTTGATGATCTGTCAAATTCATTGACTTCCCTATCTCATGTTCCAGGAGTTGGCGATATTATAAACGCAGTAGCTCGGGCAAAAACTAATACGCAAGCAAGGCTCGGATTTGTCGTTTCCTGGTTTAAGCGAAGCGAAGTCTACGATCGACAAGACTATCACCCTGATTTTCCGTTTCATGTTGCGCTTAACATGATTAGCAACACAATTTCGAGTGCTTCGCGCTGGGAAGGAGCGTCAATCGAGGTCTCGCAAGGTGCATCGCTCATGCCGGGGCGAACGCTGGACGGAATGGTATACGTATTTTACGGACTTTTGGAAAACGCAATCCTTCGTGCCGGACTTTCGGCTGAAGATTTGACGGTGAAAGCAGAAATATCTTTTGAGAATGGGTTATTTTCTGCAAATATTGTAAATCCTGTAAACTCAACCATTCTTACTCGGGAAGAGAGAGAGAAAGTGAGTGCTCTTAGGAAGTCGTTAAACAGTGGGGAGTCGATCCGTCGCGCTCAGTCGGAAGGAAGGAGTGGTCTTCGAAAAATATGGCTAGCGATAAACTCGCCAATTTATAAGGAGCCTTTTTTGGATTTTTATCACGAAGAGAATTTCTTTGTGGTAAATATTGGCTTTAAGTTGGAGGGGTAGGAATATGAAAGTGCTGTTAATCGAAGATGATGAAGAAAAAGCGACAAAAGTATCTGGATTTGTGTCTTCTGAATATAAGGGGGCGGAAATTGCGGTCGCTAGATCAATAAATAGCGGGCTTCGAGCGCTTATTTCCGGAGTCGGCTCACTGGACGTCGTTCTATTAGACATGACGCTTCCATCTTTTGATGTGTCGCCGCAAGAACCTAGTGGGGGTGCCCCGGAGAATTTTGCCGGTCGCGAATTACTGGCTCAGATGAAGCTCAGGGGAATTGAGATTCCAACGATTGTCGTAACTCAATTTGACTCGTTTGGTGAAGGGGATGCAAAGGTTTCCCTGAATACACTGGCGACGGAACTTAGCTCTCAGTATGGAGCGCAATTTAAAGGTTATGTGTATTACAATTCGGCTCAAGAGGGATGGCGTGCCGCATTGGATAAAATGATAAAAGAAAATATTGGTATAGGGGCATCTTAAAGATGAGGGTCTTGCTAGTTGATGACGAATATACGAAAGCGCAGGAGATCTCCGAAGTGCTGCGTAATAGTGGCGTTGACGGGCTAATTATTCGGCATGAGACAACCGCGCAAGCGGCTAGGCAATGCCTCCGTGCGAGCACTTTTGATTTCTTGATAATAGATCTTCATCTTCCTGATGCGCTAGGAGCTATGCCTAGCGCAGACGGCGGGCTTTCCTTTTTTGACTTGATTAAAATGGATGAAAATGTGCCGCTGCCGGAGGATGTCCTCTTCATTACCGGCCGGGAAGAACTTGTGATGGAGGCAAACGCCGAGGTTCTGGAAAGAGGAGCGGTTTTGTGCCAATACCGTTCCGATTCGTCAGAATGGAAAAAAGTATTGATAGGAAGAATTCGGTATGGGACCGAGAGGATCGCAAGGAAGAAGGGGTTTGAAATTGAGGCAGACGTGGCTATTGTGACGGCGATGCGTGATCCGGAGCTTGCCGCAGTACTGGAGTTGCCATTCGGTTGGGAGTCAAAGCGAATGCGAGGCGAGCCGACCACGTTTCATGTTGGTAGTCTTGTTAGAGAAGACCGGGAAATAACGATTGTAGCCGCGAGTGCACATCGAAAAGGAATGCCCTCAGCGGCAGCGCTGGCGAGCAAAATGAGTGCGTGCTTTCGCCCCCGATATATGATTATGCTAGGAATATGCGCAGGAATTCAAGGGAAGACGAATTTGGGAGACGTAGTAATCGCCGATCCAGCTTGGGATTGGGGCAGTGGCAAGCGGGGGCAGGACGAGAATGGTTCAGCGGTCTTCCGAGCCGCCCCCTACCAGCTCGCGTTGAATTCATCGGTAAGCCAAATCGCGGCCGACCTTGGAGAAAGCTCCGAAGTCAAGAGGAGTATTAGAGCAGGGTGGGATGATGCTGTGCCCGAAGGGATCTTCGATGTTCATGTTGGGCCAATGGCATCTGGGGCTAGCGTGATCGCGGATGACATTTCCGCACGGTCGGTCGTGACTCAGCACAAAGAATTGCTTGCGATTGAAATGGAGGCGTACGCGGTAATGGCTTCGGCAGAATATTCGACAGACCCAAAGCCGGTTGCGATCGCGATCAAGTCTGTATGTGACTATGCAGACAGCAACAAGAATGATCTATGGCAACGGTATGCTTCATACACCAGCGCGGCGTTTGCTCAACAATTGTTGGTTAGCCCTTTTTTGGCGTTTTGAAACACTATTGTCCGGGAAAAATTGGTGTCAAAGTTAGAACTTACCGGGACACCCAGTGCGCCGAGATAAACCGGTAGAAGATTGCGAATTCCGGGGACAGTTTACCTATTCAGAAGAGTCGAGAAGTCGGGGCTTCGAGACACGGTATTGCCAGTCGATCGGAGGCGGCTAATGGGCGACCCAATTATCAGTCCTTTATTATTCCGACGGCTCTGCCGTTGACTTCCTGCCTAAATTCACATCTGGAACCTTTTTCATCACCTTTTCGCCTAGTTCATGTAAAGGGCTCGCATGGTCCTGCTTTTCTGAATATAGTCGGATGGGGTTGAGCGCCATTGTCTCAAGTGATTGATTAAGCAAACTTCTAAGCAAGTCTTCATCAATGTCGTGTGCGTGCTTCCGGTAGCCCTCAAATGCCATTGCAGTAGCGTACTTAAATGCGTAATCCTCTCTAATTTTCGAAACGTAACCGAACTGCCTGGCACTCATCCATGCCAACCAAACTAAAGGTGCGACAACTGCCAGTTTGAAAAGGAACTCCGGTGTTCCAAGCGCCCCGACGCCCGTAGTGATATAGGGATATAGGAAGTAGAAACTAACTCCGAATATCGCCAATACAGTTACAACAAAGCATGCACCCCACGTTAAGAGACTAGCACGAAGCTCTGTTTTCCTGCTATGGAACGAACCCGCCATACCAACTCGGTTCGCGGCTGCTAACGTCTGCTCTATTTCACTCTGTTGTTTCCTGTTGCACTCCAGTTGTTCATTTGTTTCCTGCTGAATGCGATCTAGGTCTTCTTGACAGCTTGCTAGAATTTCAGCGGATTTTTGTGATTTGGCTAGGAGAGTTGCAATTTCGGCTGATGACTCGTTGACCGTTGAATGTGCATCTGTAACTTGCTGTTCGTATTTCGAAACCACTTCGAATGAAGCGGCCATTTTTGCTTTAAGGGTCTCAGCGGAGGCGGCCGCTTCATTTATACCTTCAAGAGTTCGGTCACTTTCAGCGGCCGATTCT
Organism: Thiohalomonas denitrificans; assembly: GCF_900102855.1. Taxonomy (NCBI): domain Bacteria; kingdom Pseudomonadati; phylum Pseudomonadota; class Gammaproteobacteria; order Thiohalomonadales; family Thiohalomonadaceae; genus Thiohalomonas; species Thiohalomonas denitrificans. The sequence continues at coordinate 127,310 of NZ_FMWD01000005.1, read as the reverse complement.
TCGAGGGTTTTCGTCGCCTCACCCAACGCTTTGACTCGAGACTCGATCTTCTCAAACGCAGACAGGTTTTGTTCTAGAGCGGCTTGGGTTTTTTTGCGTGATTGTTCGGCTCTTAGTAGATACTCTTCGTCTCTTAATCCCCCCGCAGACGTAACAAGGTAGGCAAGGCGAATGTCATCGCGAATTGCAGTAAGACGTCGGAGAAACTCATCAAACTTTTTCTCTGCCTTCTTTTCATTAAAGAAGTTATTCGCAAAGTTTCGGCAATAATCGAGGTTGTCGGTAATCTTTCGCTTCAGCAGCGTTACTTCGAAATCACTTTCCGAGTCCGATAGCTTGTATGATTCGGCATATGCAGACTGTAACATTTCTAGCAATCCTGCACGGTCAATGCCTGCATATCCAAGAATATCGGGTTCACTTGGGAAATTTGCTTCGATTCCCGTTTTAATGCGGGTTATGTTTGATCGTATTGTCTGCATTTCATTGGCACCCCAAACAAAAAAACCGAACTCCTCTCCCAAGAAGTTCGGCTACCATATACTGAACAGTTCAAATATCCTTTTGTTCATCCTATAGCACTCCAGCGAATCAAGCACAATCATATCAATCGCACTCGGAATTCACACAACTCAAACAAGTCAAAAAGACAGGAGTTTGCTTCGCAATCGCGAAGTATCAGACACCGCCACAAACGCCTCAGACTCCCGAACGATCGCCATTTCCAGCCTCCTTTTTATTGGTCCCTGCGGTTTCGGGCCAGTTTTCCCCGCTAGGCTGCCCCCTGTCAACCCCAATACACTCATGGAAGCCCTCATTTTCGCGGCTGTTCGCCCCGAGATGAGAGCTGTTCGGTAGTCAGTGACCACTACTACAGGACACCCAACGTAAGGAGACGAAGAGAAAAGCTTTCGCGGTGGCGATGACGAGTGTTTTCACTCAAAGCTGCGGTTTTTCGCTAGTCACGGTAACGGCATGCGCAAATATGGACATGCTTAGATGATTTCTGGCGCCATAGTCCGAACTCGGCGCGGTCGTAGTTCACAGGTCTGGCGTCCGCAGCAGAATAGCGCGATCGGAAAGGAAAGCGTCTGGCCAACAGCGTTCGGCAGGCTCCAATACCGGGCGTTCGTCGGTAGCCGAGTTGCTGGCAGACTTTCTTGAGGTTGTGGGTTGCGCCTACGAGTTTCTTGAAGGCGGTCTCAAACCGGGTCGTCAGATAGCCCCACTGCTCGGGATCGATCGCCAGGAGCTGGAGGATGGATGGAAGGTGCTCGGGGAACGCCGCGAAGGGCGCCATTCCGGGATGGCGCCCTTCGGACCTGAAGCGAGGATAATCAGTGCTTCATATTGTACTGCATCTGCTACTTGCCGCCATTCATCTTCATACCGCTCATTACGTTCTTGACCGGCGCGTCGATAGTCTTGCTGCTGCCGTCATTGAATTCCAAGGTCACGCTAACGTGGTCGCCTTCGTGTAGTTCCTGTTTGAGACCAATTAGCATGACATGCAGACCACCCGGCTTCAGCTCAGTCGAGCCATTGGCATCAACATCAATCTTGTCGATCTGGCGCATCTTCATCATGCCACCTTCATGCACATGGGTGTGCAATTCGACTACGTTGGCCACAGGGCTGCTGCCGTTGATGATGGCCACGTCTTCGTCGCTGTGATTTGCCAAGGTCATGAAGGCAGCGCTGTTGGGCTGGCCCGCAGGCACGGCACGCACATAGGGGTCTTCCACCATGACAGCATCGGCGGAATTCGTACCACCATGGGAATCTGCGAAGGCAGCAGAGGACAAACAAAGGGTCATCACACCAAAGGTCCAAGCACGTACTGAACGGATCATTGCATTACTCCTTTTTCATTTGTTGCCTTTACGAATTAGAAACATCGTTCAATAGGTCTCGTACCGTTTTCCGAATACGATCAGGGGAGGTGCCATGCATCAATGGAGCATGCAGCCTACCCTGTTGATCGATGACATAGGTAACAGAAGAGTGGTCGACCGAATAGTCCATCGCACTGTCTGACTCCGCGATGCGATAGGCGGCTCCGTATTGCGCGACGACTTTATCCACCTGCTCTACTGTGCCGGTCACGCCGACAATATTCGGGTGGAAATACCGGCTGTATTCCGCCAGCCGCTCCGGAGTGTCGCGCCGGGGGTCGACACTGACAAAGACCCCTTGAACCTGGTCCAGCTCCTCCGACGTCATCTCCTTGAAGGCTTGGGCCATCAATGCCAGTGAAGTGGGACAAATGTCCGGGCAAAAGGTGTAGCCGAAATAGAGCAGGACCACCTTGCCGCGCAGATCTTGAAGAGAAATCGGCCCCTGCTGTGAATACAGGGTGAAATCTCCGCCGGTGGGGGCTTTCGAAACGGTCAGGCCTTGGTGTTGATCCGGCTTTTGATTTGGTTGCCATTCCATGGCAAACCAAAGCACAAGGCCCAATAGAACGGCTATTAATAAAAGCGGTCCGATCTTTCTCACAATTCTGGTTACCTCATTCAACATTATTGGTGTGTTTCAACCGGAATGACGCGATCAATAGGCGATGGGCGATTATATATCCATGGCCCTTGCAATAGAAAAGCTTTTGGCAACAAAGAGTTGCAAGTGAGGGAAATGACGACGTCACTCAGTCAAATCACACAGTGGCAGCGATAATCAGGCTTGGAGGGAGGCGGCATCTTCACCGCAGACGCTTACATGGATGTAGGTGGCAGAGCAATGCAGGAGCAATTGTCGAGAAAGGCGTGGCGTACGCAACAGGCTTGGGCAAGGATGGCAATGGCTTGGAGGGGTGTCCAGGTTAGTTGCGGCAGTGACTTCGCACCCTCGGCGCTACGAATCCTGTCAGGATTCACTCAGAACTTCGTAGAGAAACGCGGCCAGACCTTGGCGATAACGCTCGCCGCTGCGCAGGAAGCCGGTGTTATGGTCGCCGGTGATTGTCAGAAGGCGCGCACGCTCGCCCGCCGCGGAGTGCAGCGCGAGTCCGTGGCGGTAGGGAATGATCTCGTCGTCGCGGCTATGCACGACGAGCACGGGAACTTTCGACTGTACAAGGTGAGCGCGAGTGTCGTATTGCAGCCGCGAGAGCAGGCGCACGGGCAGGAATGGGTAGTGGTCGGCGCCGAGTTCGGGCGCCGAGATAAAGCCGGATTCGACGATCAATCCGGCTGCGGGGTAATACCGTGCGGTACGGGCGGCGACCGCCGCACCGAGCGAGCGGCCGAAGAGGACGATCCGTTCGGGCGGGATATCACGGGACTCGACAAGGTAGTGGTAGGCCGCCTCGGCATCTCGGTACAGCCCGTGCTCCGAGGGCCTTCCTTCGCTGTTGCCATAGCCGCGGTAATCGATGATGAAGCTGTTGAGGCCCAGTTGCCGGAAGAGTTGCAAGGAGTCCAGTCGATGGGAGATGTTGCCGGCGTTGCCATGGAAGAAAAGGAGAGTGCCTCGCGCCTTTTCTGCCGGCACGAACCAACCATGGAGACGAATGCGGTCTTCGGTGACCAGTTCCACGGAGTCGTATTCCAGGCCAAGGGTGGCGGGAGTTGTCACCAGGGTTCTGCCGGGGATGTGCGGAAGGTGAACCAGGCGTGATTGCAGCAGATACATCAGCACGACCAGGGCGAGATAGCCAATGGCCGCGACAATCAGCAATCGAATCAATTGTTCCATGTGATCCAGCGACGGGAAGACGGATTACCACCTGAACAGAATACACCCCTGCGTGGGACACGCACGATAAGGGACAGATTACGGTATTCGTCCGGCTGGTTCGCCATAAGCCAGGGCGTACCTGGAGATCAAAGGCAACGACTCCCCAGTGGTGGACGAGGCGGCAGCAAAAAAAGACGGAGGAATTAACTGCCGTTTTTCGAGCTTGTCAGGCTGCGCAACCGAAAAAAGATCAGACGAAAACTCTCCCGTCCCCTTTTACACGAACATGCTGGACAATTGCATTGCCAAAGCAAGCTCAGTAAGGTCCTATTTCTGTTAATTCGAATGGATTTGGAATGAAGGACCGCCTGCTTTTGTTTTCCGCACTCCTGGCCGTCGTCGTTGCTCCTTCGACCGATGCCGCCTTTCGCTGTTTCGACGATTCACAGTTCCCGAAAGCCATCGACCTGTACCAGGAGAAGGACGCACTGCACGCGCTGCTAGCCGGTCCGCAGACGGACGAGGAAGGCAGGGGGCCGGTGGTCCGTCTGGCAGAAAATGGAAAAAAATGGGTGGGATAATTGGGGTCAGGATAATTGGGTCAGAGTAAAATAACGCCCAAAGGAGCTTTGGCGGGATAGGCCACAGCTTTTGGGCCCGCTGCGTTCAAAAGGCAATTGATGCCGAATAGGAGTTGCCAGTGTCGATGGCGGGGCGTTGCGCAGGAGCCGGGCGGGCGCATCGGCCGGGCGAACCGGGTTCAGGAAACCCTGCGCCAGGCGGCGGTGTCTGAGCTGGCCCGTGCTGGTGATAAATGAACCTGTTTGTTTATCCCGTGGCCGTATTGCGTGGTCACGGATACCGCTACACTGGGCGCGACAGAAACATCCATTCCGAACCATCCCCAATTCCGGGGACAGTATACTTATCAGCTTCACTCTTATCGCTACGGTTAAATAGCCCTGCGTGGACCGGTAATCTCCCCATTTTTGGCAGCGCCGTCCAGCTGCAGATGTGATTGGGTGCGCAGCTTAAACTCTTGCTCTTTTTGTCTTGACAATGGGATCCACATTACCTTTTCCTGTCAGCTAAGGTTAGTGTCGTAGCTTACTATTATTATGCTCCCTGTGGGCGTGGGCAGATTGACTTGCCAGAAGGAGCTTGCCAGCAAGGAGAATACATGTCCCGCAAGATCTCCATTTCCATCGTACTTATCGTCCTTCTGGCTCTCCTGGGTTTCGGTGCATGGACGGTGTTGTTCAAGCCCTCCGGCCTGCCGCCCGAGGGGTTTGCCCGCGGCAATGGCCGGATCGAGGCGGACCTCATCGACGTTTCACCGCGCCTGGCCGGACGCGTGGCCGAAATCAAGGTGCGGGAGGGTGCTCGAGTGCAGCCCGGCGATGCACTGGCAGTCATGGACACCGCCGAACTGGAATCCCGGTTGATGCAAGCAGAGGCAGCGGTGGCCAGCGCCGAGGCGGCGGTCGGGATGGCGGCGGCACAGGTGGCTGAGGCCGAGGCGAAACTGGCACTGGCGCGCAGCGAACAGGCACGCGCCGAAACGCTGAGCGCGCGTGATTTGCTCTCGCCGCAAGACCTCGACATACGCCGCACCGAGACGCAGGTCGCCAAGGCCGCGTTGGCCGCTGCCCGGGCGAACCTGCGGGCCAAGCAGCGCGGCGTCGACGCCGAAGCCGCCGGGCGTACCGAGATCGCTGCACGCATTGCCGACAGCACGCTTTATGCGCAGGGCGCGGGGCGGGTACTTTATCGTCTGGCGCAGCCGGGCGAAATCATGGGCAACGGCGGCAAATTGCTGACGCTGGTCAGCCTCGAGGATGTCTACATGGAATTCTTCCTGTCCGCCACCGAGGCTCCTCGCGTCAGGATCGGGGACGAGGCGCGCATCGTCCCCGACATCATGCCCGACACCGCCGTGCCCGCTGTCGTGTCCTTCGTCTCGCCGCAGGCACAGTTTACGCCCAAGCAAGTGGAAACCGTGACCGAGCGTGAGAGCCTGATGTTCCGGGTCCGCGTGAGCATTCCGGCTGAACTGATCGCAACGCGGATGGAACAGGTCAAGACCGGCGTGCGCGGCGTCGCCTGGGTACGGCTCGCGCGGGACGATGGCAGCCTGCCGAATTGGCCGGAGGGGTTGACCCCACCACTGCTCGCCGAGCCCGACAAACCTCTCACCGATCAGCCATGACACAGGTAGAGCCCGTCGCGCGTCTTGAGCGTGTCGGCCACCGCTATGGCAAGGTGGCCGCGCTTCGCGATCTGACGCTGGCACTGCCGGCGGGACGGATGGTGGGCTTGATCGGCCCCGACGGTGTCGGCAAGTCGACGCTGATGGGCCTGGTAGCGGGGGCCAAGCGACTCCAACAGGGCCAGGTGCGAACACTGGACGGCGACATGGCCGATGCGCACCACCGTACCGCCGTGGGCGGGCGCATCGCCTATATGCCCCAGGGACTGGGGCGCAACCTCTATCACGATCTAAGCCTGCGCGAGAATCTTGAATTCTTCGGAAAGCTTTTCGGCCTGGGCCGGGCCGAACGGACGGCGCGCATCGAGCGGCTGACCCGCGCCACCGGATTACACCCCTTCCTCGACCGGCCGGCGGGCAAGCTGTCGGGCGGCATGAAACAGAAACTGGGCCTGTGCTCGGCGCTGATCCATGACCCGGATTTCCTGTTACTGGACGAACCCACCACCGGGGTCGATCCGCTGTCGCGCCGCCAGTTCTGGGACCTGATCGACGCGATCCGCGCCGGCCGGCCGGGGATGAGCGTGCTGGTGTCCACCGCCTATATGGAAGAGGCCGCGCGCTTCGACCATTTGGTGGCCATGAACGCGGGCCGCATGCTGGCCGAAGGCAGCCCGGGGGAGCTGATGAAGCAGACCGGGACCGGCTCGGTGGGTGAGGCCTATGTTGCATTGCTGCAACCGAGTGCGGGCAAAACGCCGGAGTCCACATCGAACCGTGAGCCGGACACATCCCCGACCAGTGGAGACAGTGAGCCGGCGATCCGCGCCCGCGCCCTGACCCGGCGCTTCGGCGATTTCACGGCGGTGGATGCGGTGAGCTTCAACATCGCGCGGGGCGAGATCTTCGGTTTTCTCGGCTCCAACGGCTGCGGCAAGACCACGACGATGAAGATGCTGACCGGGCTCCTGCCCGCCTCGGAGGGCGAGGCCTGGATCTTCGGCCGGCCGGTGGATGCGCAGGACCTGGGGACGCGTCGCCGTGTCGGCTTCATGTCGCAGGCATTTTCGCTCTACGGCGAACTGAGCGTGCGCGAAAACCTGCTGCTGCACGCACGGCTGTTTCATCTCGGCCACTCGCAGACGGATCGGCGGATGGCCGACCTGGTGCCGCGCTTCGGCCTCGACCCCTACCTCGATCAGCGGGCCGACGCCTTGCCGCTGGGGCTGCGCCAGCGGCTGTCGCTGGCGGTGGCCGTGATTCACGCGCCGGAGATCCTGATTCTCGACGAGCCGACATCGGGCGTCGATCCGCAGGCGCGCGATGACTTCTGGCGGCTCCTGCTGGATCTGTCACGCAAGGATGGCGTGACCATTTTCATCTCGACGCATTTCATGGACGAAGCGCTGCGCTGCGATCGCATATCCTTGATGCACGCCGGCCGGGTACTGGTCACCGACATGCCGGCGGCGATCACCGATTCGCGCAACGCCGCGACGCTGGAAGAGGCCTTCATCGCCTACATCTCCGCCGAGATTCCGCCCGAGCCCACCACCGGCGACGGGCTGACCGTCGCGGCCGAGGGGACGGGCGCGGCGCATACTGTCACCGGCTTCAGTCCGCGCCGCCTGCTGGCCTTTACCGCGCGCGAGGCCATGCAGGTGCGGCGCGATCCGGTGCGGCTGGCCTTCGCCTTTCTGGGCAGCGCGCTATTGCTGCTGATCATGTCGTTTGGCATTTCCCAGGAGGTGCGCAACATCCCCTTCGCCGCACTTGATCAGGACCGCAGCCCCGAAAGCCGCGCCTATCTCTCGACGTTCGAGGATTCAGTCTGGTTTCAAGGTCATGTCCCAATTGTGGATGCCGACGGGCTGGAACGGCGACTGGCCAGCGGCGAACTGGCGCTGGCCCTGCAGATCCCCCCCGGCTTCGGCGTCGATCTGCGGCGCGGCACCGGGACCGAGGTGGCGGCGATGATCGACGGGGCCGATACCGTTCGCGCAGGCACCATCGAAAGCTACGTCGCGGGTGCCCACGCCCATGTGCTGGCCGAGGGTGCCGGCGCAGCGCCCGCGCTCGATATGCTCGCACAGTCCGAAACTGCAGGGCCCGCCGCACCGGTCGAGTTGGAGCCGCGGTTCCGCTACAACCCGGCGATGGCCAGCCTGCCTGCCATCGGCCCCTCGATCCCGCCGCTGCTGTTGCTGCTGTTTCCGGCGATCCTGATGGCGGTCAGCGTGGCGCGCGAGAAGGAGATCGGCACGATCACCAATTTCTACGTCACCCCCACCGGGCGGGCCGAGTTTCTGATCGGCAAGCAGCTGGTCTATATCGCCATCACCCTGTTGAATTTCGCCATCCTGACCGCGCTGGTGGTACTGGTGCTGGGCGTGCCGTTGCGCGGTGACCCGCTGGTGCTGGCGCTGGCGGCGTTGATCTATGCGGTGGCGGCAACCGGTTTTGGCCTGGTCGTGTCGATGATGACGGCGACCCAGGTCACCGCGGTCTTTGCCAGCACCATCCTGTCGGTAATGCCCACCCTGCAGTTCTCCGGCATGATGGAGCCGGTCTCCTCGCTTCAAGGCCCGGCGCGGCTGCTGGGCACTTTCTGGCCCACGACCTGGTATATGGCGATCAGCGTAGGCAGTTTTACCAAAGGGCTGGGACTGGCCGATCTGAGCGGAGCGCTGATACGGCTGGCGGCCTTCGGGCCGATCTTCACCGGCCTGGCCATCCTCGCACTGCGCAAGCAGGAGCGGTGATCATGCATCGCCTGGTCAACATCTTCTGGCTCTTCGGTAAGGAGCTGAAAAGCGTGCTTGGTGATCCGGTGATGGTGGTCCTGATCCTGTGGTCCTTCGTCGTCGCCGTGATGCTGGAGGCCAGCGGGGCAGGGGACACAGTGCGCAACGCCGCCATCGCCATCGTGGACGAAGATCAGTCCCCCCTTAGCCGGCAGATATCCGCGGCGCTGGCGCCACCCTGGTTCCAGACGCCGGTTGCCATGTCCCCCGTTTCGGCGAGTGCCGCGATGGACACGGGACGGATCATGTTCGTTCTATCCTTTCCACCCGACTTTACAGCGGACGTGATTGCCGGCAAGAGGCCCGCAGCGCAACTTCAGGTCGATGCCACGGCGGTCTCGCAGGCGCAGCTCGGCACAGACTACATCAGCAACATCCTACAGTCGGAAACCCGTGCCTTCCTGTCGGGCAACCCGGATGCGCCCGATCCGCCACTGCGGCTGGAACTGCGCCGGGCCTTCAACCCCAACGGCAATCCGGTCTGGTTCAAGGCGGTGTCCTCGCTGCTCAACCAGCTGTCACTGCTGACCATCGCGCTGACCGGCGCGGCAATGCTGCGCGAACGCGAACACGGCACGATCGAGCATCTGATGGTGATGCCGCTGACCCCGGTGGAGGTGGCGCTGTCCAAAGTGCTGGCGACGATGGCGGTGGTACTGGCGGCCTTCATCGGTTCGCTTCTCTTCGTGGTGCAGGGGGTGTTGCAGGTACCGGTGGCCGGGTCGGTACCGCTGCTGGTCGCAGGTGCGGCGGTTTATCTGTGGGCGGCCGCTGCGATCGGCATGTTTCTGGGTACCATGGCGCGCAGCATGGCGCAGTTCGCGTTGCTGGTGATCATGGTAATCATCCCGGTGATCATGCTGTCGGGGGGCATGGGCGCTGTGGAGAGCCAGCCCGAGATGGTCCAGCGCCTGACGCTGGCGCTGCCCTCGCGCCATTTCCTGGCCTTCGCCAAGGCGGTGGCGTTCCGCGGCGCGGGCGTCGAATCGGTCTGGCTCGAACTCATGTTAATGGCGGGGCTGGGGGCCGCCTTCTTCGCGGCCAGCCTTGTCCTCTTCCGCCGCTCGATGAGCCTGAGCGGTTGAGGTGGTCAGAGGCCTCCGGGAAGGCCATCGGCCTTCATTCGTACGCGCCGGTCGCCCGCCGCCGGAAGCCTGGCGGCTCTCCCTTGTGCGGGGTCTGACCACAGTAACGGATTGAAAATAAAGGTTTATTAACTCGAAAATGGCCGTACTTGGGCCTTAACCCCCCATTTTTAGCCTAAAATCGTATCCCCAGCGGGACCGATGATGCACCAACCGGCAATTAACCTGTTTGTTTGTCCCGTGGCCGTATAGCGTGGTCACGGATACCGCTACACTGGGCGCGACAGAAACATCCCTTCCGAACCATCAAAAGAGGCAAGCAGCCGTGAGTAAAGGTATGGATCGCAAGAAAGAGACTAAGAAGAAGCCCGCGCAGAATCCTAAGGAGAAGAAGGCTGCCAAGGCAGAAAAGGCGAACAAGATGCTGTGATGCAATCGGTTGCCGACGACGCCAGGACGAGGAAGGGATGAGGAAGGGATGAGGAAGAGCGGACGTTTGCAAGGGGCCCGGTGAAGACGCTGGGCTTTCTCGCTTGTGCGCTAAGATCGTTGGTGAACACGTCCTGGAGCGCACGTGGGACGTGCCCGGAAGGGAAGCTGACAAGGAAGGAACCGATCATGAGGATTCCGAAGAGCGAAATGCCGGTGAAGATCGATGTTCCCGGTGCAATGGCCCGCCAGCAAACTGACTTTGGTGATGCGAGCGGGTACGGGAAGATCGGCGGCGAACACTTTACTCTGGCCCAGGGAACGGACATTTCCGAGCTGCTTCAGGGGCTCGAGGGTGACCTTTGCCAAGCGCCCCACTGGGGCTATTTGATCAAGGGTGAGCTGACGGTGCGCTATCAGGATGGCAGTGAGGAGGCGGTGGGCTCGGGAGACCTGTTCTACTGGCCGCCGGGCCACACGGTCAAGGCGACGCAGGATGCCGAATTCGTCCTGTTCAGCCCTCAACACGAGCATACCCCCGTGCTCGATCACATCAATCGCAAGCTCCACTCTTAACCCGGTCTTATCGAAGAACTGCCGCCCTCTTGCCTGGGGGCGGCGGCTGGGGTTCGGCCCCTTGTGTCAGGATAGTTGTGTGTGCCGCAGCAGCCCGGTGGATCGAGAAGACGAGTACAAGCGAACCATTGTGAAGGTGTCGAAACTGATAAAAAAACATCAAAACCGGGGGCCACAACTATCCCCGGGACGAGTCCATCGGGAGCCTGCTGACTGGATCGGCGGTGTCCGGCATAGAGGCGTAGCTTCGATTCTGGCGCTTCAGCGGAACTGCGGGAACTCGGGATCGTGATGCCAAGGGAGATGGTCAGGTGAATAGCCAGAAATATGTGATCACGTTTTCCGTGGTGTGACTGAGGTTATCTCCGTTTCGGGTTTCGATGGCAGGCTGCGGAGCTGTGTCACCAGCCGGTCGCGGAGGCGAAGGAGGGCGGCGCGGTATTTCTGCAGATTTCTGCGGCTGCTGTGGTGTGATTGCGACAGCTCCACCGCCAGTGCATGGAATTCGTGGTGGATCGCGTCGAGCTGCTTGAGTTCAGGGCGGTTGCCGAGGGTTGTCCCGCGCTGCTGTGCAAGCCAGCGGCCAACGTAACACGCGTGTTCGTCCAGGGCGGGCAGGGGGCGGGTGCCTTTCTCCTCCTCGAGCCAGGCGATCAGCTCCCGGACCCAGCGCCGGTGTTCGAATTCGGCCGTCACCGGCGAGAGTGCATGCCCGAGGGGCGGAGTGCTCGCGGTGCTGAAGGGGCGGGCGCGATAATCCTCGAACCAGGAGGGAAAATCCGAGCCCGGCATCGGACGGGCGATGCCGTAGCCCTGCCCGAGATCACAACCGAGCTGGAGTAGTGCGGCACCGTGTTCTTCGGTTTCCACCCCTTCGGCGATAACCTGCCGGTGGAAGGCGCGGGAGAGGCCGATGATACCCTCGACGATCGCCAGGTCCTGGCTGTCGGTGAGCATGTCCCGCACGAAGGACTGATCGATCTTGAGGGTCTGGGCCGGCAGCTTTTTCAGGTAACCCAGCGACGCGTAGCCGGTGCCGAAATCATCCAGGGCGAAACTGACGCCGAGCTTGCGGCATGACTCGAGCACGACGGAGACCTGGCGTATGTCGGCAAAGGCGGTGGTTTCCAGGATCTCCAATTCCACCGCACTCGGCGGCACCTCGGGGTGGGCCATCAATGCCGCTTCGAGATTGGCGCGGAAATCGGATTTCTGCAGGTGCCGTCCGGAGATGTTGATGCTGACGGTCAGGTCGATTCCCGCCGTGCGCCACGCCGCCAGATCGGTTAACGCCTGATCCAGCACCCATTGGTCGATGCTGACGATAAGGTCGGTGTTCTCCAGTAGCGGCAGGAACTCGCCGGGCGGAACCAGTCCGCGTTCCGGGTGCTGCCAGCGGATAAGCGCCTCGGCGCCGACAAGGGTTCCGCTGCGCATATCCACCTTCGGCTGGTAGTGGAGGACGAACTCGCCGTTGACCAGCGCCCGTTCCAGCCGGCCGAGCGCCTCGCGCCGGGTGCGGACCTCGCGGTCATGTTCCGGATCGAACAGGTGGTAGCGGTTTCGGCCGTTCTGCTTGGCCAGATACATCGCCTGATCGGCATGGCGCAGCAGTGTGTCTGGATCGCTGTTGTCGTATGGGAAAAGGGTGACGCCGATGCTTGCCGACACTTCCACCTTGCGCTCGGCCCCGAGACGGTAGGGGTGTGCCAGTGTCTTCAAGAGGCGCTCCAGCGCCTGCTCCGCCTCCTCGACTTGATGCAGATCGCCATAGAGCAGTACGAACTCGTCGCCGCCGAGGCGTGCGACGGTGTCGGCACCACGCACCGAACGGTGCAGGCGCTCGGCCACATTGACCAGCAGCAGGTCACCAATGTCGTGGCCGTAGTTGTCGTTCACCGGCTTGAAGCCGTCCAGATCGAGATAGCAGATGGCCAGTAGCGTATTGGAGCGCTTGGCCCGTGCGAGTGCCTGCTGTATCCGATCGGCCAGCAGTACGCGATTGGGGAGTCGCGTCAGCGAGTCGAAGTGCGCCATCTGTTCCAGGCTCTGCTGCTGGCGCTGGAGTTCGGCGGCGTGGTGCGCAAACCCTTGGGCGAGCTCCTCCAGTTCATCTCCGGTGCCGAGGGGGCGCCCGAGAAGTTCGGGAGACTCGTCGGCGGTCACGCGGCGGTGCAGCGCCAGAATCGGGCGGGCGATGGTGTTGCCGATCCAGGCGGAGACGAAAACCGCCGCCAGGGTCAGCACCGCACCCAGCAAGATAAACCGCTGGACCGCGTCCCATACCGGCGCCAGATAGATCCTTTCGGGAAACCCGACTTCAACCTCAAGCCCAAGAGTGTTGAGCAGTGGTGTGCGGCTGTCGGCGCTTACGCGCTGGCTGATATAGCGTTCGTCTGGGGAGTGGCGGTGGGAGACGACCTCCTCTCCGCCGACCAGCAGCTTGTAATAGCCCTCGCTCTGGTACAGCCGGCTGCGCTGGCTGATGGCGTCGAGATCGAATTCGACCACCAGTGCGCCCTGGGTGGTGGCGTAGTACTCGACGGGCGCGGCGACTATCAGGCGCTCTTCTGAAGGACGGATGAACAGGGTGAGCTGACCCATGGCGAGCGCCCCACGGAGTTCGGTGGAACGGTTGTACTCGCGCAGTTCGCTCTGTCTCTGGTAGATCGGCCGGCCGTCGAAGTCGACCAGTGAGAAGGCGGCGACGTCGCCCCCGGCGGCAAAATTTTTCGCCAGTTCCGGCAGGTAGGTCTGGCGCCCCTGGGGGTCGAGCAGGCCGTTGATGACCAGCTGGCTGCCTGCGAGCCGTCCGGTATTCTCTACCAGGTAGGCGATGCGCTGCTCCAGCAGCATCTGTGCCGAGCGGCTGACGTCCTCGAGCGTCGCATGCATCTGCCGGCTCAGGTAGCCGTTGAGCAGGACGGCGACCAGCACCGTCACCAGCATCATGATGGCTGCCACAAAGACGGAAGTCTGAAGCATCAGCTTGCGCTTCAAGCTGAATTTTCGCTCACTGGCGGCATGCGCTCTCATGGAGCGATTCCGTCATCGGGGCCGGGGCGCAGGGGAATGATGGCACCATCCTCTGCGAACCGTGCCATGCGGTAGTCCCGAGGGCCGAGCGCGTCGTGGCGCTCGGGCGTGAACGGCGGTGAATACCGTTTCACGGCACCATCGTGGCGCTTCAACCGCTCCAGAGCGTCCCGCACTGCAGCGCGGTCGCTGGAGCCGGCCTGCTCAATGGCGGCGGCGAGCAGGTGCACCAGGTCGTAGGCGTGGGCGACTCCGGCCGGTGCGAGGATCTTCCGATCGGAAGAGACGGCATAGCGTTCTTTATAGCGGCTGGCGAGATGCGCGCTGGCGGGGCCCCGCGGCTCGAGAAAGGAGAAGGTCTGAAAGAATGTGAGGTCGATTTGCTCGAGCGCCTCCCGGTTGGCACTCCAGAAGTCGCCGCCGGTAATACCCCAGTGGGAGAAGAGCGGCAGGGGAGCAGTGCGCTGCGCCAGTACGTCGACGATGAGCTGCCCCTCATGCGGGTTGGTGACCATCACGATCACATCGGCCCCGCTCTGTTCTATACGTGTCAGATAGGGGGCAAACTCGGTCTCTCCGCGGTTGAACGATTCGGTATGCGCAAATGTGTGGCCGCGCTTCGCCAGGGCCTCTCTCATCGCCTTGAGACTGCTGCGGCCCCAGACGCTGTTTTCGAGCAGAATCGCCGGTCGCCGGTACGCTTGCAGCAGATGATCAAGCATGAACGGTGCGACCAACCGATCGTTGGCCGAGACCCGGAAAACGAAATTGGGGGAGTAGCGGTTTTCGACCACGCCGGTGGCGGAGGACCAGGCGGCCAGCAGCGGCAGCCCGGCCTCGTGCGCCGGCTGCAATTGTGCGGTGGTCACCGGGCTGTTTTGGCCGGTGATGACGGCGATAACCTCGGGCTCATCGATAAAACGGCTCAGATTGCGCACCCCCTGGCTCGGCATCCCCTTGTGGTCCCGGGTGCGCAGCTTGAGGCGCTTGTCGAGTACGCCGCCGGCGACGTTGATCTCCTCGATGGCGAGCGCGGCGCCGCGTTTGAGAGCGAGCCCCGAGCTCCCGCCATCCATTGACAGATCGGCGTCCAGCCCCACCACGATGGAACGGTTCCCCTTGCCGCTGTATTTTCGGTCGAGCAGCTCCTGGGTCCTGGAGAGCAGATCGGCGCCGATCACCGGCTCGAAGATGTCGGCGATATGGGTGGTGCGTTCGGCAAACGCCTGCTGTGCCTCGCTGTCGAGCCGATGAATGGTAACGCCCGCCTCGCGAATTGCCTCGAGCAGCATCTCCTCGCGGCGGTGGGTCTCCGCACGTTCCCACGGGGTCAACTCACGGGCGGTATCGATCAGGATTGAGCGGATCTCCTGGGGCAGCCGTTCGAACACCGCGGCGCTGATGGAGAAGACGTAGCCCATGTAGCCGTGATTACTCAGCGTCAGATGCGACTGTTCCTGGTGGATGCCCATGCTGACGATGGCGACCAGCGGGTTCTCCTGGCCATCGACCACACCATCGTGCAGCGCCTCGCGGGTGGCATGGAAGTCGATTGGAATGGGGTGGGCGTCGAGCGCCCTGAACTGTTCCATCAGGATGCGGCTTTTCATGATCCGCATGTTTAGGCCGGCGAAATCCTCGGGACGCTGCAGCGGACGATTCGCGGTGAACTGTTTGAAGCCATTTTCCCAGAAGGTGACGCCGATGAGGCCGATGCTGCGAAGCTTGTCGAGCAGTATCTGTCCGGGCTCCCCGTCGAGCATCTCGTAGAGATCATTTCGCGACGGGAAGTAGAAGGGGAGGTCGGCATACTGCATCGCCGGCAACGGGACGCTCAGCTTGGCGGTCGGCGTCAGGATGATATCCAGTTCGCCGGCACGCGCCATCTCCACCATCTGGTGATCGTTGCCGAGCTGCTGTGCCGGATAGACGTCGACCCGGACCCGGCCGCCGCTCCTGCTCTGGACCTCCTCGGCGAAGCGGACGGAGGCCTGGTGCAGTGCGCTGTCGGCGGGAATGTTGTGGCCGAAACGTAAAACCCACTCGGCTCCGGTGGTGGAGGGCGTCTCCGGCGCCACGGAGCCTGGCCTCGGCGCGGGCCAGATGACATAAATGACAGCGAAAAGGAGTGCGAGCCCCATCGCTGCCGCAAGTCTATTCATGGTGCTGCCCTCTGGTGCGCCGAATGTTCCACGGAAGTGTTAGGGATTCATGGCGAAGGGCCGATTGGTGGTTTGTTCACCAGGTCACATAGTACGCCGAATCCCGGACGGCCATCAACGAGAATGTGCCGCATGCGCCAGGGGGCGACGTGGGTTACCCGCTTGGGCAATAGACGACGGGAAAAAGGAACCAGCATGGACACCCATCGTTAGAGATGGCCGGTTTTTGAGAGCTAACTTTGGTGGACCCTGATCACCTGCTGTGCTCCTCACGCAGGTGGAGGCGGCGCGAATCTGGACTTGCTGCGGGAAATTTGCTGCGTGAGATCGAGCGGAGTTCCTGGCCGGGAAGTCAGGGCGCTGGACTGGCAACCGGCCCTGGCCATTGGATGCTCGGCCTGGCCGGTTGGCTGCTAAACCGGCCTATGCAGTCGTCATCGAGGTCGGGGTCAAGTGCGCGCAGGTAGGGCAGTAGATCGTTCCGAGTCGCAGGTGGTAACGGACGGTAACGCCGGGATCGATCTCCTCGCCGCACGCGTCGCAGAGTGAGCCGACGTCAAGGGTCTCTTCTCCGAAGCCGTCCAGCGGCTGTTCCATGCCATCGATCACTTTCGGGTGGGGCTTGCTCTTGACGATGTCATCGCGAAAACTGTCTTCAATCTGCATCCAGCGGGCGATGAGTGAGTCGGGTAAACCGGAGCGGCCCAGACATTCCATCATCAGGTCCCGGCGGTAGTCGAACAACTCATCGGAGATGACCATCCAGTGATGACCGTTCTTGGGCCGGTCGCCGAAGAACACCTTTTCGCCGCTGATCAACTGGCGCATAAAAAGGTACTGCTTATCGACGGAGCGGGTTTTGGTTGTGTCTTTGAAAAAGGGAGACAGCCTTTCGTCGCCGTAGACCCGGGTGTAGAAGTCTTCGAGGATTTGCCGCAGGACCACGCCGTTGCCGAGGGCGGCCCATAGGTCGGGATCAGGAAGGCGTGGGCCGGAATTTGCCTTCTTTGGTGCACTATGCGCGGATGCAGCCGCGCTGTCCGTGATCACCATGTTGTTGGTAGGTACGCAGCGGCAGGGCATGAATTCACCCGCGGCGCAAAGCTCAGGGGCCAGCCCTTGTTGCGCCTGTGGGGGAATCTTTCCTTCTGTGCAGCGTTTCAGGCAGACACGGCAGATGCCGTTGCGGCAGGAGAAAGCGACATCGGCGCCTTGGCGCAACAGTGCATCGAGGAGTACTTCACCCTTTCGGCATTCATAGTGGTCGCCGTTGTATTCAATGAGTGTCATGTCAGTGCTCCTTGCCAGTGCTTGAGGTATTGATCAGGATATTGATCTTCTCGGCGGTCGTGCGGGCATCGATGAATACCCGCCCGAGATTGGGTGTCGGCTTGGCAGCGAGGGCTAGCACTGCGTCCGACCCCGCCTGCACCAGCAGCATTAAGCCAGAGGTCCCGTCGATGAGTACCTGCTTGAGTTGACCGCGCGCCACTTCCGCTGCTGCCCGTTCCGCCAGTGCCAGTAGCGAGGCGGACATGGCGCCAAAACGGTCCTGATCGATTTCATCCCCGAGGACCGAACCGATAATCAATCCGTCCGTTGTGACTGCGGCAGCAGCCTCGATATCATTGTTGGTGGCATTGAGCGCGCGCAGCACGGAACGTACCTGGCTAGCCTTGGGGTGGGCGCCACTCTCCGGAATTGTAACCATTTCGGTAACCTGTTAAGTCGTGAAAGGGGAGACTGCCGGCACTTTTTGCCGGCGGTCCTGGCCCTTTTTGTTATAAAGCATTCTCTATACTGGGCATCGATGAGCGCGCCTTTGTCAATACCATGCCGAGGTTGGCTGATAAACGGCAGACGAAGGTGACGACGTGCTCGGGGTTCGTTTTGCCGCGCAGGAAAATGTGAATAAGGTTGTCGCTGTTGATGATCATTTCCTGGAAATAGTGATGGCCGTCGTTTTCCGGTAGCCCACGGGAACGCTTGAACAGGTTCTCTATGGTTTGCACATTCTGGCCCTGGAAAAGATCGGCAGTGGCAGCGGCGAGGAGCTCCAACACCTCGTTGGGATGAGAGTCCACCGTTCTGATGTCCAAGAGCATGCCGGTGCTCAGGTCGACATAGCCTGCTGCCAGGCATTCGGGAATGGATGCCACTGACGCTTGCAAGGCTGCATTGAGGTCGTTCGCCATGTGTTTTCTCCTAAGTAAGTTTATTGGTTTGATGCCGTTGGATTGCTATCTCCGCCGGAGCATCCCCGCTCCGCACGGTTGTCGGCCAGCTGGGCTGCGAAATCATCCAGAAATGCTACTTGCTCCTGCGACTGGACCCAGCGGGGTTCTACACGTCGCACCTGTTCCAGTGCGGTGAGCGCCGATTTCCCTTCCCAGATTAAATAGGCTGCGAGGACAGTGCCGGTACGGCCGAGACCAGCGCGGCAGTGGACGGCGATAACCTCTCCTTGCCCCAGCAGGACCTCTATGTGTTCGCAAATGTCGACGGCGAACGCATAGTCGGGGGCCTGCATGTCTATGATGGGAAAACGTAATGATTTGATGCCGTGGGATTTGAGCACCTCCGGATCTACCGGTGTCTGGGTGAGCGAAATCAAGGTGTTGATTCCGACCCGGCGCAACGACTTCAAGTCGTAATCCATATCAAGAAAGATCCCCGGCCGCGGTGTTCCTGCGAGCGAGCCTTTTTTGAGCCAGAGAAATCCGCGGGGACCGAACGCATCGCTGACAAAGGTGGTTGCCTCTTTGGGCAAAGGAGGAGGCGGCAGTATGGCTTCGTCGAGAGTCTTCGGGTCGGCGTCCGGTGCCGGGACGCAACAGGTGCCGTGTTGGACGAACTGCTTGCCGGCTTTACTCTCCGGTTCTTCGAAGAAGGCTGAATTGGGGCGGATCTCCTGAATCATCCCACCAGCAAGCAGCGCGATCTCACCGGCCATATGTCGAGCCTGTTCCTGGCTATGCAGCACCACGACGATGGCACGGTTGGCGCTCTCCTTGCGGATATAATCCAGGAGCCGGTGAGCTTCGTCGCGCTCGAGCCCGGTTGTTGGCTCGTCGATACAGAGTAGCCGGGCACCGGTGGCCGTCAGGCGCAGGATGGCCAGGTGCCTCTGGATGGCCAGGGGCAGGCGTACCACCTGTTCATCAAGTCGATCCACAAGGGAGTCAAGACCTGCGCCACTGAGCAATCGCTGGGCCAGTTCGCGCTGCTGAAAAGGTGTGAGAGTATGCCGTTCCGGCAGTTCCTGAACCAGGTTTTGCAGAACACTGGACATCATCAGCTGCGCGCTTTGGGAAACCAGCGCTGGCCGTCCCACTTGGTTTAACTCTTCGCCCAGGTAAGTTGCCCTTCCCCAGGTGCGAAGTGATGGATTAGCGTCGTTAAAACCAGCAAGGGTACGCAGCAGCGTCGACTTTCCCGTCCCTGCAGGTCCCAATAAGGTCGTAATCTGTCGATCGTTGATTTCCAGCGCCAGCGAACTGAGGATGACTCGTTCACCAAACGCGACACCGTATCCTTGCAGGGAAAGAATGGGGGTAGTCATGGTGGCTCAACGTTTGAGAGTGGGGTCGAGAATGGACATCAGCACTAGTAGCAGCGCCTTGATATCGCTTCGCTCGCGGGCATCCATCTCGAGTACCGGCAGATTCAGACCCATCTCGGCCAGTTTACTGTGATAGGCGTTGAGCCCGGGTCGGCCCTCGATATCCATGCGGGTAACGCCGACCACGACAGCGTTTTTCTGGACGAACGAGTTGAAGGAGTCGAGATAGAGTTCCAGATCTGCCAACGGATCCTCGCGGCAGTTGTCCACCAGTAGTACCAGCCCGATACTCCCCTGGGCCAGGATGTCCCACATGAAACTGAAGCGCTCCTGACCGGGAGTGCCGTAAAGGTGCAATTTCACCCCACCCTCAAGGTTGAGCATGCCATAGTCCATGGCCACGGTCGTCCTGGCCTTGCGCAAGAGCGTGTCGTCGGTAGCGCCTGCGTCTGTGCGTACCACTTCGATATCGCTGATGGATTCAATCGCAGTGGTTTTGCCTGCGCCGACCGGGCCGGCAAAGGTAAGTTTGTGTTCCATAGCGTCTCCTATAGCCTCATGATTCGGTCGATCAGTTTGGAGAGCAGGGTTTGGCTGCGATGGGGTGGCAGGGCTGGCTCGTCGGGCTCGCGATTTACGGTGTGAGCAAGCCCGGCGCATCGAGCCGCACTGTAGAACTGATAGAGTTCATCGCTCGGCACTTTTAGCAAAGAGCCGATTAGCACGACTGAAGTCGGGTAGCGGGTCAACACCGCGCAGAGACGGGTAGTGTTTGGGGTGGTCGGCAGACGGCTGAGGTTGGGCCAGTGGCTCAGTTTAATGACATCGTCCCGATAGCAGCCATCCATCAGACGTCCCGCGGATGCGTGAAAACCGGCTTGCCACATCAGCTCGTCGATATCACGACCCCTTTTGATAGAAAGTATGCGCGGGTCGGCTTTGGCGAGAACCGTCACCTCCAGCTGGTCGGCAGGCGCACGGCAGAAAGGCTCCAGGGAGGGACCATCGACAAAGTATTCGCCCCGGGTGCTGAGCACAATGAGTTCACCCGCCCCAAGGAGGGAAATGGCGACGTTTTGTTCATTCACTGTGGCACGGCGAACACTATCGATCAGATACTCCTCAGGATCGAAGTAGTCCACTCCGCTCTTACGGATCTCATCATTAACACGATATTCGGTGGCCCCCATTTTCTCCCCCTTTTCTCGGACCTTGAACGCCCGGACTGGTTAATTTTTTATTCATTGGCCGGTTTGAATTTCCACAGGTACACGCAAGTGAGAAAGAAAAATTACGTCGCGCAGTACCGACCCGGTTTTTCTAACCGGCAATTTTTTTGGAATAGGATTCCGGCTGAGCTGCCATTATCGTGAATTGCGTCACAAAAATCTAGACTTATTCTAAATAGCTGCAGGTTATCTTAACTAACAGGGAAAAACGGGCAATTGTCGCGAGCGTAATTCGCCGGTCTGGCGACCAGCGTGATAGGAAGGAAAGTGCGCTGCTCCAGCCGGTTCGGCAGGCGCGAATCCCGGGTGTTCGTCGGTAGCCGAGTGTTTCCAAATATTCCGAGGCTCGCGTGATACCAACCACCGAAGAGCTAACCGGGATTGAACTGCGCCCGGTGTTTGAGGCGGAGGATTTCGGGGCCGAGTTCACGCCCGAGTTGCGGGCCCAAGAAGAGCGGCAGCGTGCCCGCGCCGAACAGATTGGAAAGGATACACAGCACTAAAGACGTATTCCCCACTAGCCAATTCATCCCTTCCGGTCGTCCTTTCTCCGTGGGCATGACACTCTTTCCCTGTGTGGCTTGTTGCCAGTTTAGGCTAAGGCGGGGCTCAAGGCAGCCGTCATCGTGCGTGTCGGACAGGAGCCCAGCCTCTGGGCGATTCGAAGTCAATCTGGTGGCCGGCCATGGAAACGTAAAACGCGGAGGAGAGATGAACGTATCGATTTCAAGGCTGCCCGAGGCCGTTACAGCGTGGGGAACCTCGGATTTCGCGGACACTCTGAAATCGGAGCTGGAGAATCTGGCACCCGATGCATTGCCCCTGCAACAGGGGCTCTCACACGGTAGCTATGTGAGTGGCGATCAGTTTGAGGTGATGATCCTGACGGTATCGGAGAGTCCCGGGATGATTCACGCACGGGTCGGCATCCACTATTTCAGCATCATTGCCGGTTGCAACTGTGCCGATGACCCCACCCCTGTGGACGAACTTCACGAGTACTGCGAGGTGGAAATCGAATTGGATAAAGCAACGGCGGAAGCGCGGGTGAGATTGCTGGTAGACTGACCTGCAAGTGAATAGATGAAGCTCATCACTTGGATTTGGGGCGAGGGATTGAAGCAGGTAGGGTTGTGACTACTTGGGCCAGGTGATGCGGATGACGGTACCTCGCGGATGGTTCGGCAGGGCTTCCACCTGCCCCCCATAGCCGAGTACGAGTTTTCGGACTACCGCGAGACCGATTCCGGTGTGTGCCTCTTTGCTGCCGGTGGCGAACATACGAAACACCTGCTGCCGCTCCTTCTCGGGAATGCCCGGCCCATCATCCACCACCTCAAGGTGCCAATGTTCGCCCGCGTCACGGGCACGGACCCACACGTGGCCGATGGGCCGGTCGTGATGCTGGACTGCGTTGTTGATCAGGTTTTGGAAGATCTGCCGTACATGTAAAGGATCGGCATTCAGGCGCGGCAGCGGCTGCTGCAATTCCAGATCGAAGTCCGCAGGTAGCGGCAGGTCAGCGAGGAGATCGTTCAGAAGATCGTCAAGTGCCACGCTATCCCGCCCGGCAGCCGGTTGGCCCAGTCGGGCATAGGTGAGCATTCCTTCGATGAGATCATCCATGCGCCGGACCCGCTCGCGCATCAGCTTGAGGTGGCGCCGGTTTTCGGGTTCCAGCCTTTCGGAGGCATCTTCGTCGATGATCAGCGCGAGATTGGCTATCGCGCGAAGCGGTGCCTTCAGGTCGTGGGAGGCGACGTAGGCGAACTGTTCCAGTTCCCTGTTTGCCGTGCTGAGGTCTGCGGTCCGCTCCTCGACAATTCGTTCGAGGTGTTCATGGTATTGTCTGAGTTCGGCTTCGGCGCTGAGCTTGGCATCAATCTCAGCCACAAGCTTCTTATTGAGCCCCTCCGCATGCTCTTTCGCTGCCTTCAACCTGTGTATCATCTCCTGGTTTTCGAAACGCAGCAGAAGTGATGTCCTGTTTACAGAATAGTTGTGCAGGGAAATCCTCCATAGCAGTCCTCCAAACAGAAAAACCATGGCTGCCATTGCGAAGTGAAAGTCATCGTTCAGCAAGATGAAGTGTATGGCCAGCGGGAGGAGGGCGGGGATGGTGTATGCAGCATAACCGGACTTCACCATGGAATAGGTGGAAGATGCACCTGCGGCCATTCCTCCGAGCACAAAGGCGAGGAAAACCTGGTGGGCGAGAGAGGCTTCCGCAAGTGGGAAAAGCCCGATACTTCCCCAGGCGGCTCCAGTGAGGACAAGCGAGATAAGAAACCGTCTTTTCCAGAGGATCGCCGTTTCGGTCTCAAAAGGGATTGAGCGAAACCATACCACCAGGCCCATACGCAGGAGTGTGATGATCCATATACTCGCGAGCCAAGTGGCGATGACTGGATAGCTCATCACACTCTTGGTGACGAAGAACACGAGAAGCGAATTGAGCAGGCTCGCCACGAAGCCTATGGGAGCAATGGTGTAAAGCTGTCTGACCTGCTCGGCGAGGATCAACGGCGCATATGGTGTATGGCTATTGACGGACTTGTCCTTTTGTTCGTTCTGTCCTGGCATGGCTCCCGCTCGGGTGTATGGGAATGTCCTTTCCGGAGGCGCTCCTGCAGGATGATGCCGCTGACTCGGAACACTCAGTTAATAGTATCAACTGTTGCTGAAGTGTCATTTTCTCAGCCTGCGGAGCGATTCTGGGGAGCCGCAGTGCGGCAAGGGCGGCGATACACCGATAGGGCCAGTCCAGAAAACTTTCGTTTGGAGTGGCCAGGGGGACTGTGAGTCGAACGCTCTATACTGGAGTAGATGAAAGTGACGTCCGGTGACGGCCGGACAGATCCTCAAGACCTACCTCACGCTCACGGCACACCTTTTCTCCTCGCCCATCCGGGGAATCAGTACGCTCTTTTTGTTGGATGCGGGCCTGAGTGCCATGAAGGCTTTGTCGAAAGTGCCTTCTTTACCACCGGTCAGATGGTTTGCGAGGAAACCAGATTGAGAGGTGCCACATCAGCCCGGATCGCAGAAGTAAAACCCTCGATAGCCGACACGGAGCCCCTGTTCGAGTTCCAAACGAAGATCAGCCTTCCAGCGCCGTACGCCGTTGATGGCTTCCGGCTCCTCATCCGGAACCGGCTTGACCACCATGCGGATACCGTCGGCGTGCAGCGTCGGGCCACGAAGCAGCCCCTCGAAGCCAGTGGCCGTTTCCGACTGTAATGGCACCAGCGTTCCGCTCAGCTTGGTCACCGCCTCGGCCGCGACACCTTGCCCCGCGGTTGCCCGCGCGACAAGCACAGGCGGTCCGGTGGCGGTCAGCGAGAAACTGCAACCCGGGGCGGCGGGAAGGACCTTGTTGAACTCTGCTGGTTGCATCGGCGCCGCATCGAGCGTGGCGATCTCGGGGCTACTGAGCGCCTCATCGAGCGAGGCGACCTCGGCCGGCTTTCCTTTATAGATTTCCGGATCTATGTTCCCAGGCAGCTCGGCGATGAGGTAACGCATCTCCGCAATCTCCCGCTCCTGCGCCTCGACAATCTCTTCGGCCAGCTTGCGAACGCGTGGATCGGTTATCTGTGCACGTTTGCTGGTGAGAATGGCGATGGAGTGGTGTGGGATCATCGCTCGCATGTAGCTCTCACCGCTCACTGTTGCCTGGCTGCGCACCAGCCAAAGTGCAAGCGAAAAAACAATGGCACTGCCGGCGAAGATAGCGATATTGACCTTCGTGTTTCGGTACATCCCCAGCATATAGCCGAGCATGATGATCGCCATGGTCGCACCCATCACAAACGCCATGTAAGCACGTGTCTCGCTCCAGAAGAGGTGTTCAAGCGCGTAACTGTTCAAGTACATCAGGCCAAACATGGCCAACGTGGAGGTGGCGATCATCGCGGCGAAGCGTAAATAGGACACCTTTAGTTCTCCTTAAGTCGTAACTGGATGTGTAAGCTCAGTGGCCGAAGGCGGGCATGCCTGTCCCTTTAATGTCGTGCTTTACGATCCAGAAAACTTCGCGCGCTTCCCAGTCGGCGGCGGCATGCGTCGCTAATTCGCAGCGAAACTACTCTCATTGTAGCCGTAGGGAATCTTCCGGAAACGAATGGCGAAACACTGCAAGCCGAATGGTATCTGGCTGGACGCTAGAGGGTGGCAATCCGGCGGCTGCCCCAGGTACGTTGGCTGGCCTTCTCCTCCTCGAATGGACTGAAGGACGAAGGGTCGAGCACTCTATACTGGAGCAAATGAGAGTCACGGCCCGGCAGATCCTCAATACCTATCTCACGCTCACCGTGCTCTCGACCTTTTCCTTTTCGTTCATCTGGGGCATCAATACGTTGTTCCTACTGGATGCGGGACTAAGTATCACCGAGGCTTTTGCCGCCAACGCATTCTTTACTGTCGGTCAGGTACTGTTCGAGGTGCCCACTGGTGTCGTTGCCGATGCGTTTGGCCGACGCATCTCATATCTGCTCGGGGCACTTACCCTGTTCGTGTCGACCGCCTTGTATCTCCTGCTCTGGGAGATCGAAGGCCCGTTCTGGGCGTGGGCGATCACTTCGGTCGTTCTTGGACTTGGCTTTACCTTCTTCAGTGGCGCCACCGAAGCGTGGCTCGTCGATGCCCTGAAGTTTGCTGACTATCGGGGGACGCTCGATGCAGCCTTCGCCAAAGGGCAGATCGCCGGGGGTATTGCCATGCTGATTGGGACCGTGAGCGGCGGTGTGGTGGCTCAGCTGACCCATCTTGGGGTGCCTTACGTTTTACGTGCGCTCATGCTGGGCCTGACCTTTCTGGTGGCCTATGCCCTGATGCATGATTATGGCTTTACCAGGCGAAGCGGCGCCTCTGTGTCAGGTGAGGTGCGCGGGGTTTTCAGCTCTTCATTGACCCATGGATTTCGAACCCCCCCGGTGCGCTGGCTGATGCTGGCGGAAGTGTTTGTGGCCGGTGTCGGTTATTACGCCTTCTATGCCATGCAACCCTACCTGCTCGCCCTCTACGGCCGGGAAGAGTCCTACGCCATCGCCGGGCTGGCGGCTGCGATCTTTGCCGGTGCGCAGATTGTGGGCGGTTTCCTGGTGCCGTATGTGCGGCGGGCGTTCGGACGCAGGACCACGCTGGTCTTTTTCACCTACCTCACGGGGGCGGGGGCATTGGCGCTGATCGGCTTTACCTCGGTGTTCTGGATGGCGTTGGTGTTGCTGGCGCTGTGGGCGGTTGTGGACGCGATCAGCTATCCGGTCCGGCAGGCCTTCATCAACGGTTTGATCCCGTCCGGGGAGAGGGCGACGGTGCTCTCTTTCGACAATCTGCTCAGCTCCAGCGGCGGCGTGGTGCTGCAGCCGGCCCTCGGTCGGGCAGCCGACGTTTGGAGCTATGCGATCTCGTATGTGTTGGGGGCGGGCGTGTCGCTTCTGGCACTGCCTTTTGTTCTGCTGGCCCGTCGGGAGAATGCGGTTTCGGATGCGACTTCGGGGGAGGGAAAATAGCCACGGTTTCGGATACCTTCGAATCTGCACCGGTTACAATGGTCGCTTGCCAACCAGGATGCCCTGTCATGACTGAAAGTCTCCGCCTCTCCAAGCGCGTTGCCCGTCTGCTGCCGTGTTCTCGCCGCGAGGCCGAGCTCTACATCAAGGGCGCTTGGGTGCGGGTGGATGGGGCGGTGGTGGAAGAGCCGCACTTCAGGGTCGCCGACGAGAAAATCGAGGTGGACCCGCAGGCGAAGGCCGTGCCCCTTGAGCCGGTGACGCTTCTGCTGAACCAGCCGCCGGAGATCGATCCGGAAAGCGCGCTGCAGCTGATTTCACACGCTTCGCACTCGCCGGATGACCCAAGCGAACGGCGCGTACTCAAGTGCCACTTCGCACGCCTCTCCCTGATGTTGCCACTGCAGCCAGGTGCCGGTGGCCTGGCCGTATTTACCCAGGACCGGCGCGTGGTGCGAAAGCTCACCGAAGACGCCGACCGGTTCGAGCAGGAGTACATCGTCGAGGTGGCCGGTGCGCTGGCGCCGGGCGGGCTCGAACGGCTTCAGCACGGACTTGAATTTGAAGGCCGGGTATTGCCACGTATCAAGGTCAGTTGGCAGAACGAAACCCGACTGCGTTTTGCCCTCAAGGATCCCCGGCCGGGCCAGATCCGCCATATGTGCGAACAGGTGGGGCTGAAGCTGGTGGCGATGAAGCGGATCCGCATCGGCCGGCTGCCGATGGCGAAGCTGCCGGCGGGGGAGTGGCGCTATATGGGCCACTGGGAGCGGTTTTAGCCCAACCGGAACAGGCGCGACCCAGCCCATAGGGTCGCGCCGCAGGTTCATCGGACGGGAGCAGGCGGGCGCGGGCTGGCTCTGAACCGACCGCATCCCCTTGCTCCCGCAGTGACGAGTCTCAACGGGGACCCATGCGTTCCGGATCCGGTGTCATGTAGCCGATGTAGGCTGCCAGCAGTGCAGTGATTGCATGCAACCAGATGACATGGCCGAAGAGCGGGACCAGACCGAAAAGTGTACTCAATGCGGGGAAAACCCCGATTATCGCCAGAATCCCGTAGATCCAGGCTAGGCCGCGCGCGTAGGTGCGCGCACCGGGAAAGGAGCGGTAGGCAACGACACCCCAGATCCCAAGCGCCAGATGCACCAGTGAGTGCAGCACATTGACGGGAAAGATCCCGAACAGGTAACCATAGAGATTGTCGACGGTAAGTTCCGGAGCGCCGGGTGGCGGAGGCTGCAGGGCTGCCGGAAAAAAGCCGATGATGCCGACCAGGAGGTAAACGAGGCCTGCGACTAGGGCGAAATATCGGGTTAGCACGATGGTCTCCTCCTTGAGAATCGCTTGACGTTCGAGGGTGCGGGACCCTCGGACAACAGTCTAGAGCACCGATCAGCTAACGGTGGGGCGGGGCGCAACTCATTAATATTGGGGATGCCATGAATACGTCGCGCCTTACTCCTCATCGCTGCCTGCCAGTAAACCGGTATTGCCGCCGACTGCGGCGGTGTTGGTGGCAATCGATTTTTCCTGCACCAGGGGACGCAGGTAATCCGGGCCGCCGGCCTTGGGGCCGGTGCCGGAGAGTCCCCGCCCACCGAACGGCTGCACCCCCACCGTCGCGCCGATGATGTCACGGTTGATGTAGACGTTGCCCGCACCGATGCGCTCCGCGACCCGCCGGACGGTGGCATCGACGCGGCTGTGGATCCCGAAGGTCAGGCCGTGGCCGCTGGCATTGATGGTGTCCAGCAGTGCTTCCAGATCGCCGCCGCGATAGCGCACCACGTGCAGTATCGGGCCGAAGACCTCCTCCCGCAGTACGCCCGCATCGTCCAGTTCGAATATGCAGGGTGCGACGTAGCAGCCTTTTGCGGCCGCTGGTGGGAGTGCCGCGCAAGCGACCAGGCGCTGCTGCTTCTCCATCCTCCGAATGTGTCGGTCCAGGGTATCCCGGGCGGCCTCGTCGATGACCGGCCCGATGTCCGTGTCCGGTTCGAGCGGATCGCCGATATGGAGCTCGGCCAGTGCGCCCGAGAGCAGGCCCAGTACCCGCTCGGCACACTCCTCCTGAAGACACAGCAGGCGCAGTGCCGAGCAGCGTTGACCGGCACTGTTGAAGGCGGAGCGCAGTACATCCACCACCACCTGCTCGGGTAGCGCTGAGCTATCCACCACCATGGCGTTGACCCCGCCGGTCTCGGCAATTAGCGGGAGCAGTGGCCCGTCGCGGGCGGCGAGGGTGCGCTGGATGTGCCGGGCGCTGGCGGTGGAGCCGGTGAACAGGACGCCCGCCAGGGCCGGGTGCGAGAGCAGGGTGGGGGCCACCGCAGCGCTGGGGCCGGGGAGGTAATGAAGCACGGCGGGGGGCACCCCGGCCTGGTGCAGCAGCCGGCAGATCTGCATGCCCACCAGCGGTGTCTGGTGGGCCGGTTTGGCCACCACCGCATTACCGGCAACGAGGGCGGCGGCGATTTGGCCGGTGAAGATCGCCACCGGGAAGTTCCACGGGCTGATGCAGGCGATCACACCCCGTCCTTCGTAGAGCAGACGATTCTCTTCGCCAGTGGGGCCGGGCAGGGTGCGGGGGGCGAGGTCGTGCTCCGCCAGCGTGGCGTAATAGCGCAGAAAGTCCACCGCCTCGCGTACGTCGGCCAGGGCGTCGGGGAGTGTGCGCCCGCCCTCACGTATACACAGGGCGATGAGAGTCGGATAGTTCGACTCCATCAGGTCCGCGGCACGGCGTAGCGCCTCGGAGCGTTCGGCCACCGGCGTGGCCGACCAGGCCCTGGCGCCGGACCTGGCACTCTCCATGGCGCGCCGCGCTATTTGCGCATCGGCCTCCCAAACCTGCCCTACCCGGCACTGGCGATCATGGGGACTGGTGACGGGGCGCACCCGGCCGCTGATCATCTCGCCGCCAATCATCGGCGCGGCGTTCCAGTCGTGCTGCAGTTGTCCATGGAGTGCCGCGTATAGGGCGGTCTGATCCCGGCAGTTGTCGAGGGCCAGGCCCCGGCTGTTGCGCCGCTCGGCGCCGTACAGTGCATCGGGCAGCGGGATGGCAGGGTTGGGGGAGGTGCCGCGGGTATGTATCCGCTGTGCCGGGTCGGCAGCCAGCCTTTCGACCGGGATATCGGGATCGGCGATGCGGTGCACGAACGAAGTGTTGGCACCGTTCTCCAGCAGCCGACGCACCAGGTAGGGCAGCAGTTCCTGGTGGCTGCCCACCGGTGCATAGACGCGGCACGCGGCCACGCCGTCGCGGACCAGGTCGTTGTAGAGCGCCTCGCCCATGCCGTGCAGGCGCTGGAACTCGAACGGACGCCCGTCGGCCAGATACAGGATCGCCGCCACGGTATGGGCGTTGTGGGTTGCGAACTGCGGGTAAAGCCGGTCGGAGGCAAACAGGTGCCGGGCGCAGGCCAGGTAGGCGACGTCGCTATGGGCCTTACGTGTGTAGACCGGGTAGCCGGGCAGGCCGAGCTGCTGGGCCTGTTTGATCTCATAATCCCAGTAGGCGCCCTTGACCAGCCGCACCGGGATCCGGTGCCGCAGCGTCCTGGCGAGGGTACTCAACCACTCCAGCACCGCGGGGGCGCGCTTCTGGTAGGCCTGCACCGCGAGACCCAGACTCTCGGAGCCCACCAGGCGGGGATCGGCCAGCGTCCGTTGGAATACTTCGAGCGAGAGCTCCAGCCGGTGCGCCTCCTCGGCATCGATGGTGAGCGGCACGCCGTGCTCGTGGGCAAGCGCGGCCAGCTCCGCCAGCACGCCGGCCAGTTCCGGTACCGTCCGGCAGCGCTGGGCGTATTCGTAGCGTGGATGCAAGGCGGAGAGCTTGATGGAGATGCCGGGCCGGGCAAGCAGTTCACCGCTCGTCGTGCCGCCCACCGCGACGATGGCATTGGCGTAGGCGTCGCGGTAATTGGCCGCGTCATCGCGCGTGAGTGCCGCCTCGCCGAGCATGTCGTAGGAATAGCGGTAGCGGGCGGCGTCGCCCTCGGCGGAGCGGTGCAGCGCCTCATCGATACTGCGCCCCATCACGAACTGGCGTGCCAGCAGGTGCATGGCCCCGTTCAGCGCACCACGTAACATCGGCTCGCTGCTGCGCGCCAGCATTCGGGAAAGGACCCGACCCGGGCTGGGTTCCCCCCCATCCCGACTCAGCGCAACCAGGCGTCCGGTGAGCAGCAGGCCCCACGTGGAGGCATTGACCAGGGGTGAGGGGCTCCGACCGATGTGGGCGTCCCAGTGGGCGGGAACCAGCTTGTCACGGATCAGCCGGTCGGCTGTCGCCGGATCGGGGATACGCAGCAGCCCCTCGGCGAGGCACATCAGCAGCACCCCCTCTTCACTGTCGAGCCCGTATTCGCCCAGGAAAGCATCCAGCGGGAGCTGAGGTCGGCGACTCTTACGGACTGTCCGGACCAGTGCCGCCGCCCGCGCTTCGATCCGCTGACTGACCTCCGGGGAAAAGGAGGCGGCATCGAGGAGCTGTTCGATGCAGCGGGCCTCATCCGCCAGATGGCTCTCACCAAACGCAGGCGGCAGGGGACATTGGGGGCTTAGGTTGTCGATGGTGGCGGGCATGGGTGCTATCGGCCTGGGCCTATGTATAG
Organism: Thiohalomonas denitrificans; assembly: GCF_900102855.1. Classification (NCBI taxonomy): domain Bacteria; kingdom Pseudomonadati; phylum Pseudomonadota; class Gammaproteobacteria; order Thiohalomonadales; family Thiohalomonadaceae; genus Thiohalomonas; species Thiohalomonas denitrificans. The sequence continues at coordinate 96,402 of NZ_FMWD01000005.1, read as the reverse complement.
CGTAGCGGAACCGAGTACTCGCATCCGGGCACAGGCAGTCGCACCGAGCCCTTTGCCTGGCCCGATGCGTACCCCTCTCAGGTAGCCACGATCACCCGCTGCGCATCGAGGCGCAGAACCGCCGATGCGATGGCCTTTTCCGCCGCTTCCCGCTGGCGCTCCAGATAATGCAACTCCTCTTCACGCACATTCGGGTTGACCTGTCGCAGGGCGTGCATGCGGTCGATTTCCCGATCCAGAATCTGGTGAATGCGATGCCCGGCCTGCTCCAGGAGCTCAGGGATGCGTCGGCGTGCCGCCGTTTCACTGTGCCGGAGCAGGTCCCGCAGCGGTTGCCGATAGGCATTCACGATCTCCCGGGCGGTTTCGCTCTCCACCGCAGTGCTATTGGTGTTCAGCGATGACTCCGATAGTTCGGAGGCGTGGTCGACTCTCTGGGGGTCGACCACGACCCGTATCCTGGAGGGGGGCAAATAACGGCCGGATTGCACCGCCCGACTGGATGCGCTCTCCAGCAGGTAGATGCCTTCCAGCAGCAGGGTGCCCGGCGTGATCTTGGGGTGTTTTACAGCGGTGATTGCGGTATTGCCGCGTTCGCTGCTCAGCACCATCTCCATGCCCCGCAGGACCAGCGGGTGTTCCCAGGTGAAGAACTCCATGTCTTCGTTGGCGAGAGCCGTGGCGCGATGACAGGTGAAGGTAAGGCCGTCTTCCGGCAGACCGGGGAATGGCTCCTGCATCTGTGCACCGGGCCGGATGATAAAGGCATTTTCGCTGTGCTCCTCCAGCTCGACACCGAAGGCGTCGAACAGCTCCTCCAGGTAGTTCAGCAGTTCGGCCTCGCTGGCGGCGGCGTCGGTGCGTGCCCGTCGGGTCAGCGCCTCGGCCCGTTGCGGTCGGCACGAGCTGTATTCGAGCAGGCGGTCACGACCGCGGTGCAGGGTGTCCAGCAGGCGCTCGTTCAGTTGCCGCGTGGCGGCGATGAGGGCAGGGAGGCTTTCGGTGTCGGCATCGACATTGTGCAGTGCCTCCTGCAGCGCGGGTTCGACCTGAACGAATACGCTGTGTCCGGTGGGGCAGGTATGCTCGAAGGCGCCGAGCCCCTCGTGGTACCAGTGGAAAAGGACCGACTGGGGGGTCTCCTCGAGGTAGGGGACATGAATGTGGATGGTCTCGCTCTGGCCGATGCGATCCAGCCGGCCAATGCGCTGCTCCAGCAGGTCGGGATTGAGCGGCAGGTCGAACAGGACCAGATGGTGTGCAAACTGGAGGTTGCGTCCTTCCGAGCCGATCTCGGAGCAGATCAGTATCGGACTGCCATACTCCCGGTCGGCGAAGAAGGCGGCGGAGCGGTCCCGCTCCAGAAGGCTCATGCCTTCATGGAACAGGGCCGCCTGGATGCCGGCGGTAATCCGCAGCGCCTCAGCCAAGTCGCCGGCGGTTTCCATTGTGGCGGTGATGACGACCACCTTTTCCGACCGCAGCTGCTTGAGGGTGGCAATGAGCCATTGGACCCGCGGATCGATGCGGGTCCAGGGGGTTGCAGCCCCTTCACTCTGATACAGCCGCTCCGGGCAGAGCAGCAACGGCGTTTCGCGGGAGCCCGTGGTCTGAACGGCTGAGAAGGTCTCGGCATAGGCTTCGGGCAGCGGTAACGGGATGGCGTGGAGCTGCCTTGCGGGAAAGCCTTTGACCGCAGCGCGGGTATTACGAAACAGCACCCGCCCGGTGCCGTGGCGGTCCAGCAGGTGCTCGACCAGTTCCTCGCGTGCGCTGCCTGAAGTCCCGATATCGCCGGACGTTAGTGCGTCGAGTAGAGGTTGATTGTCGCCTTCATTGACCGTGCCGCGCAGGGTGGCCTCGGCCACTTCGCTCAAGGGGGTGCCCGCCAGCAGTTCACCGACTGCCGCGGCAATCGGCTCGTAGTCCTGTTCCTCGGCAACAAAGCGGTCGAAGTCCGGGAAGCGATCGGGGTCGAGTAGGCGCAGGCGGGCGAAGTGGCCCTCCTTTCCCAGTTGCTCGGGGGTAGCGGTGAGCAGCAGTGCACCGGTGGTGCGTTTTGCGAGTTGCTCGATGCAGCGGTATTCGCGGCTGACGGCATTTGGGGACCACTGCAGGTGGTGGGCCTCGTCAACCACCAACAGGTCCCAGTCGGCCTCCAGCGCCTGCTCGAAACGGGTCGGCTGTTCGGCCAGAAAAGAGAGGTCACACAGAACGAGCTGTTCGGTCTGAAACGGATTGACGCCGTTTTCGCTCTCCTCCGCGGCACGGCAGCGGCCTTCATCGAACAGACTGAAACGCAGATTGAACCGGCGCCGCATCTCCACCAGCCACTGATGCTGGAGGTTCTCCGGCACCACAATCAGCACGCGTCGGGCGCGTTCGCTGAGTAGCTGGTAGTGCAGGATCAGTCCCGCCTCTATGGTCTTGCCGAGCCCCACCTCGTCCGCCAGCAGCACCCGCGGTGCGTAGCGGTCGGCTATCTCATGGGCGATGTAGAGCTGGTGGGGGATAAGGCTGGTGCGAGCGCCGGTGAGTCCGTGGAGATCGGAGGAGGCCAGTTCGGCGGCCTTGTCGCGCGTGCGCTGGCGCAGGACAAACCACCTGTCCGGGTCGATCTGGCCGGTAAAGAGCCGGTCGGCCGGGCGGTTCAACTGCATCAGGTTATCGAGCTCTCCCTCCGGCAACTCGGCTTCGTCGCCGTTTTCGCGCCGGCCGCGATAGGTGAGCAGCCCGTCGCGCTCGATCACCGAGTGCACCTCCAGCGACCAGCCTTCGTGACTCTGTACCCGGTCGCCGGGAGCAAACGCCGCACGGCTCAGCGGAGCCGTTTGCCGGGCATAGGTGCGGACCTCCTCGGTGGCGAGGAAGAGGAGCGTGACCGTGCGCGGCTCGACCGAAAGCACAGTGCCGAGCCCCATCTGCAGTTCGGTATCGCTGATCCAGCGCTGGCCGGGAGTAAAATGATGCATCGCCGGGTCTCAGTGAAAAGGGCCCATATGGTAGAGGAATTTGGATGCACGGTCGCAGGGTTGTGCTGTCGGTGGTCCCGTTTATTTGGGCTGAATTCCGTTCCGTGGCGTGCCATTATACGCGCTCAACGCCTGATTTATAGAATGGTTCCAGACATGAAATGAGTACTGTGCAGCATCCCGAGGAGCTTCCGACCGGTGTCAAAGGCGCGGGTGGAGGCAGAGTTTTGTCTCTGAAGCTTGGTTTCATCTTTCTTCTCCTGATCTCCGCGAATGTAGCGAGTCTCTCGCTGTACCAGTTCTTTCGACCGGGTAGCCTTGCGCTCGCGGCACAGGCGATCGACCAGCAGGGTAAGTTGCGACACCTGGCCGAGGCCATCGCCCATGAGGCCGTGCACCCGTCAGTATCGAAGGACTTCGTGGAGGAGAATATCGTCCGATATGAGCAAGGATTGAGGAGCCTCGAGGAGCAGCCGGTTGACTGGCATCTCGGACTCATCATGGAACCGGATTCGGAAATCGGCAAAAGCCTGGCTGCGCTCCGGGAGCAGTGGGAGCAGTACCGCAGTGCTGCCGAGACGCTCACCGGCCTCGAAGTGGAAAACGCGAGGCGCATGCAGGCAGAGGCCTATGTAGATACTCACACGGCATCTCTGGTGAGGGCGGCCGATCGTGCAGTCAAGGCGCGGGTGGCCGGGGCTGAGCGATACGGCTCTTTTCTCGATATCGTGTTTTATTCCCTGACTACCGGACAGTTCCTGTTATTACTGCTGGTGTTCTTGTATATGCGCCGGGGGGTAACCCGACCTATTCTGGCCATGGCGCAGATGATTCGCCGTTTCGCCGCCGGCGATCACGCCGCCCGTGTGGCCTTTTCCTCGAACGATGAAATCGGCTACCTGGCTATCAGCCTCAACCGTACGGTGGAGGAGCTGGCGCGTCTGCTGGACGAGCAGGCGCAGATGACGGCGATGTTCGAGAGCAGTCATGAGGCCATCACCATTACCGACACTACCCCGCGGATCATCCGGGTCAATCCCGCTTTTACTCGTATCACCGGTTATGCCCCGGAGGATGTTGTGGGACAGAATCCGCGGGTGCTCCAGTCAGGTCGTTATCCGCTGGCGTTTTACCGCCACATGTGGCGACAAATCGAGGATGCCGGCCATTGGCAGGGAGAGATCTGGAACCGGCGCCGCAGCGGTGAAGTGTATCCCCAATGGCTATCGATCAGTGCGGTACGAGGACGGATGGGCCTGGTGACCCATTATGTAGGTATTTTTTCGGATATCAGTGAATTCAAACGCACCGAAGCGATGCTGCGCAACCATGCCAATGAGTTGCAGCGTACCAATGCCGAATTGGAGGAGTTCGCCTATGCGGCTTCCCACGACTTGAAGGCTCCTCTGCGCGCGGTGGCGAACCTTGCCTACTGCCTGGAGGAGGATGCGGGTGATAGCCTGGATGCCGAGAACCGTGACCGGCTGCAGCTACTGCGCTCACGGGTCATGCAGATGGATGGACTCATCAATGGGCTGCTGGGCTACGCCCGCCTGGGTCGGGAAACAGAATCGGTAGAGGCTGTAGCGCTGGCCCCTCTACTCGCCCGTATACGCGGCAGTCTCGATGTGCCTCCGGGTTTCCGGATCGAAATCCATGAGCCGCTGCCGTCCTTCACCGCTTTGCCGGTTCACCTCGAACAGATCTTTCGGAACCTTCTGGTCAATGCACTTCAGCACCATGACCGGGACGCAGCCCGCATTGACATCCGTGCCCGATCCGACAGGAAATGGTGGTACGTCGACATCATGGACGATGGTCCCGGTATCCCCGTCAGTGCCCGTGAATCGGTGTTCAAGATTTTCAATACGCTGGCCACCGGTTCCGAGGCGAGTAGTGGTATCGGGCTTGCCCTGGTGCGTAAACTGGTGCGCCGATACGGCGGCGAGGTCGAACTCCTGGAAAACATCCCGCGTGGGTCTGTATTCCGGATACGCTGGCCGGTGGCGGGATAAACAGCCAGGCCCTTCTGAGGACATTGCTCGCCGACGGCCGGTCGCGTCTGCTGTTATCATACCGCTCCCCGGGCGCCGTGTCGGTTCCCCAGAATGCCAAGAGCATCATGTGAATACTAATTTCTTCTGCCTCCAGCTGGATCCTGCCGTTCTCGGCAATCTCGACTCGCTGGGCTATCAGCAAATGACCCCGATCCAGGCCGAGGGGCTTCCCCATGTACTGGCCGGCAGCGATCTCATTGCCAGGGCGAAGACCGGTAGCGGCAAGACGGTCGCCTTCGGCCTCGGCCTGTTGAACAGGCTTGACCGGCAGCGCTTTGCGGTGCAGGCGCTGGTGCTCTGTCCTACCCGTGAGCTGGCCGATCAGGTGGCCAGGGAACTGCGCCGACTTGCGCGCGCCAGTGCCAATACCAAGATTGTGACACTGTGCGGTGGCACCCCTTTGGGGCCGCAGGTCGGTTCGCTGGAGCATGGCGCCCATGTCGTAGTGGGCACGCCGGGGCGGGTCCTCAAGCATCTGCAAAAGGGCACCCTGACACTGGAGAGCGTCAGGACGGTGGTGCTCGATGAGGCGGACCGCATGCTCGACATGGGATTTTACGACGATATGGAGGTCATCCTTTCTGCCACACCGTCACAGCGCCAGACACTGTTCTTCTCGGCGACCTATCCGGCGATCATCCGGGAGCTGAGCCGCGCCTTTCAGCGCGTTCCGGTGGAGGTGAGTGTCGAGTCGCAGCACAGTGAACTGAAGATCAGGCAGCGCTTCTACGAAGTCGACAAGGGCAAGCGCACCAAGACCCTTGCTGCGTTGCTGGCGGAACACCGACCGGTCTCGACGGTCGTCTTCTGCCACACGCGCCAGCAGTGTCAGGAGGTGACCGAAGAACTCCGGCAGCGGGGGATTCAGGCGCTGGCGCTGCACGGCGACCTGGACCAGAAGGAGCGCGATCTGGTGCTGGTGCGTTTTTCGAACAAGAGTGTGCCGGTGCTGGTGGCCACCGATGTGGCCGCGCGCGGTCTCGATATCAAGGGCCTCGAGGCGGTGATCAACTACGAGCTGCCCCGGGATCCGGAGATCTATGTCCATCGCATCGGCCGCACCGGACGGGCCGGTAGCAAGGGGGTGGCACTGAGCCTGTTCATTCCCTCCGAGGCCTACCGCGTCAATGCTATCGAGGAGTATCAAAACAGCAAAGCGCAGTTGGGGCAGGTGCGGGGACTCGATCTGCCCGAAGGCTTCACCCTGCCTTCACCCATGGTCACCCTCTGCATCGACGGTGGGCGCAAGCAGAAGGTGCGTCCCGGCGATATTCTCGGTGCGCTTACCGCAGACAATGCGGTGCCTGCAGACAAGGTGGGCAAGATGGACATCTTCGATCACGTGGCCTACGTGGCCATTGAACGCAGCATTCGCAAGAAGGCCCTGCGGCTCCTCTCGGATGGAAAGATCAAGGGGCGGCGCTTCAAGGTGCGGGCACTGCATTGAGCTGGTGAGCATTCTATCCGCGTTCCATAGTTGATTGGGTTCAGGCCCCGAATCAGCTGCTCTGCTAGCTTAGAGGTAGTAGGTAGTAAGCCCGATTGGAACACCAGCACAAGGAGGAAGACGACCGATGGACAGGTCTTTAATGCGTTACCGCTCGAGATCGGCAGGGGTGCGGCTGATTCTGGTCCCGTTACTGGCGATGGCACTCACCTTCGGCATGGCGGCCACGGTTCAGGCCCAGGAAGAGAACCAGGAAGATACCAAGGCAGATGAGGGGGGCCTGATGACCCTGGTCACAGCAACCCCTGAAGAGGGGTTTGCGCTGGCGGTGAAGCTGTCACAGAAGGCCGTCGGGACCACGCAGACCGACGCCAATGTCCGCCAGGTATTGCGCGGTGCCTATGCGCATGACCCGGATAGTCTGATTGCAGTCTCGCAGGTTGTGGCGATCAATTTCCAGACCATCTCGGCGGCGAATAACTACTGGCGTGAGTGAGCTTCCTGCTCGGGAGCCAGGGGTAGCACTTCGCAGGACTGGGTGCGCAGCCCGTTGGAACCGCTGATCGGGTCAAAACGTTCGCCGGAGATCAGGGCGTTGTAGCTGCTGTTGTTCACCCCGCCGAGGGCGTGTCCGGGCAGTCCGAGTTCCGGGCACGCCTCCCACCAGCCATACTGGGCGCAAACGGTGTCGGGGCGGATGCCGCTGTCGAGCTGGGCCTTGGCCTGCATGCGGCCCACGGGGGTTTGAAGGAGCACCCACTGCCCGTCGAAGATGCTGCGCGCTGCCGCGGTATCCGGATGTAGCTGTACGAGCGGGTCCGGCAGGCGACGGCGCAAGGAGGGCAGTCCGCGATACTGGCTGTGGCAGAACTGGGGCCACTTGGCCGTGGTTAGCGCAAGCGGATAGCCGGCGTCCCGCTGTTCGGTAGCGCTGAATTGTGGCAGCGGGGCATGGCCGGCGTCCAGCAGTCGCTCGGAGTAGATTTCGATTCGGCCGCTCGGCGTCTCGAAGCCCTTTTGCCGGTATTTACGGTAGTGGGTGGACCCGGCGGCCGGCACCCCCTGCGGGTGAGCACGAAGTGTTTCGGCACCTACACCGCCCGGTACGAGCACGTGTCGCAATCCCGCCTCCCTGTCTCCCCCGAAGAACCGATCCGAGAGTCCCAGCCGCTCGGCCAGATCGAAAACGATGTCACTGTCGCTGCGTGATTCACCCCTTGGCGGAACCACTGCCGGGCGCAGTTGCAGCAGCGCCTCACCCTGTTCGCCGAGCTGAAAGCCCGCCGCCAGTCCGGAACGCTCCCAGGGTGAGGCCGCCGGCAGGAGGAAGTCTGCAAACAGTGCAGTGGGGTTCTCGAACAGGTCGACATGTACGAACAGGTCGAGCTCCTTCAGCATCGCCTCGAGCCCGGGGGTGGCCGGCTTGGTGAGGCGGAAGTTGGCTCCGAAGTTGATCAGTCCGCGCACCGGATAGGGGGCACCTGCGAGCACCGCCCGTGCCAAGTCATGGGTGGTGATCCAGCCTTTTGCGGGAGGACCGAGTGGCCGTTCGGCACGGCCGAGACTCTTCCGTGCCTGGGCCGGGCTTAACAGTTCGTGGCCGGAGATGTCATTCAGGGCCGGCCGCGGAAAGCGCACATTGCCACCGGGGGCGTCGAGCGACCCGGTCAGGGCATAGAGCAGGCCGATGGCGCGTCCGATTTGGGTGGCTTCGAGTTGTTGGCAGACGCCGGTCCAGTGGTAGTAGGCGAGCGGTCGGGCCTCAAATAGAAGGCGGGCGGTGTTCTCCAGTTGCTCAGGCAGTACGCCGGTCTCTTCGGCCACGCGATCGGGTGTATAGGCGCGGCACTCCTGCGCATAGCGATCGAAGGCCGGCCTGCAGGTGAGGGGGCCGGTCGGTGTCTGCAGGGTATATGCGCCGAACAGGGCCGGGCGCCTTGCGGGTTCGTTGAAGGCGGGGGTGGCCGGGTCGTAGAACAGGGGACGTTGCAGCTCTTCATCCCAGACGACCCGCCGATCATGGTTATTGCTGTGTTGATCCGCTTTGCCGTACAGATCCGCTTCGGTCAGCATCTGCCCGTCGGGCCGCACCAGAAACGGACCATTGCTCCAGTTGCGAATGAAGTCGCGATCGAACCAGCCCCGTTCCATCATCAGACCGGCGAGACCAAGGGCGAGAACCCCGTCCGTACCCGGACGCGGTTGCAGGTGGCTATCCGCCCGGCCGGCGAGTCCGGCCCGCCGGGGGTCCACGACGACCAGACGTGCTCCGCGCCGCTTTGCCTGGAGAATGGCATCGGCGTAAGCGGGCCAGGTGACGGCCGGGTTGAAGCCCCAGAGCAGAATGCAGCCGGCGTTCTCGAAATCCGGAACGCCGATCCCGGAGCCGAAGGTCTCGGCGGGCGCCTGATCCTTGTGCCAGTTGCAGTTTTCGGTCGCGAACATCACGTTCGGTGAACCGAAGGCGTGGGCGAGGCGGTGGATCCAGCCGAAGGCGTCGGCAATCGAGGTCCCGCTCGGGGTGGTGACGCCGAATGCCACCCCTTCGCTGCCGTGACTCGCCTGGATGGCCTGCATCCGTTCGGCGATCTCACTCAGTGCCTCGTCCCAACTGACCGGCTGCCAGCCGGGATCGGAGGCCCCCTTGGGACGGGTCCGGCGCAAAGGGTGCAACAGCCGGCCGGGGCTGTAGACCAGCTCCGGGGCCGCGCGCCCCTTGATGCACAAGTGCCGACCGGTCGGGTGGTCCGGGTTGGGCTCGACGGCTGTCAGTCGCCCGTCGGTAACGGTAGAGATGCAGCCACAGCGCGATATGCAGAGTGGACAGTATCCATAGACCTGTTCGGTAGCCATTGGTCTCGCCTTGCGTATTGCGGTCGGCTCAGCCTATGGGCGACGACATCCACCGTTGTCGGTGAGCATCACACCAGTTGCAGCCCCAGGATCCCTTCCATCTTCTCGGCGGTTTCGGACTTGCCGGTACGGCTGTCGCCCACCAGGGCCACGGTGATACTGACCTCGTCGGTTGCGCCGAGGCGCTCCCGCTTGGCGCGGGCGAGTTCCTTGATGGTATCAATGAGGTCTTCGGCCAGACGCACGGGTCCCTGCTGCTCTACATCGTCACGGTCGCGGTAGCCACAGCGGGTGATATCTTCATCGCTGTTGTTCTTGTAGACGCCGGCCATGAGCTGGCTATATGCCACACCGATGCGCATCTCCCCGTGGGAGATCGCCACGTTGAGGTCGGCGATGAAGGCCTGCTCGTTCTCCTGGAATTTGTCGTGCAGCTCGGGATGCAAAACAGTGCCGTCATCGTCGACCAGAAGCGGAAAGGGGTTGGCCCAGTAGCTGCTTTCCTTGTCGCCGCGGTGGGTGCCGGTGCTTCCGGAGGCGACCCGTTCGCCGAGGCGGAAGTGCTGGATGGCTTCCTCGGTATCCATCGTGGCGTGAAGCGTGGAGGCACCCTGTTCGATGAGCGTGAAATTGTTTACGTAGAGCAGCATGTCGAGTACGTCGCCACGGCCGATCTCCGCCTCATCGGTAACCGGTACGATCTGGCGTGCGTTGGAGCCGGTGTCCTTGTTGTAGCCCACTTCACGTCCGGCCATTTGCAGCTTGGCCTGTTCCGAAAAGCCGTCCAGGCAGGCGAAGGCGCCGGTTTCGGTGCCATAGAAGATGGGCCGGGTGCGGTTGTCGGGACCGCGTTCAAGGCGTACCCGGCCCATGTCGTCGGCCTTGATCAGCATATCCGCGATATAGGGTTCATCGTGCTCATCGAAGCGCACCACATAACGGGTACAGCCGCAGTGCAGCGGCATCTCGCCGGCGCGGATCGCAAGAACGTTGTGCAGCGTCAGAATCGGTTTTTTGCAATACCCGAAGTATTTCAGTTCGTCGCGGTTGGGCACCATGCCCACCAGCACCTGGTGGCGCTCATCCCACCAGTAGCCCAGGTCGTGGTCGGCAGCGTTCGGGTCACCGAAAATGAAAATGCCGTCAGGGCGGCGATGGTTTTCGATGTCTTCGATCGGCGCAAACGGAAAGATATTGAGTAGCCCCGGCTCCATCTCGATGCAGCCGCGCGACTTGTGGATGTAGGCAACGATGAGCCATGCACCCACCTGCAGCGGCACGGCGACCCAGTGGCTGGGGACAAAATTGGCTTCATCCAGCGGGTTGTGCTTGAGCTCGTAAAAGGGCTTTGCCCGTCGGTTGGACGGTGTGGCGTAATCGACACCGGTGCGGATATCGGCGGCAATGGTGAGCGGCACGTGGGCGAGGGCGACATAGCCCGCCGGGAGATTGAAGTAGTGACCCGAGATCTCCCCGGCGGTGACATTGGGGGCGGCATCGGTGCCCGGCGTGCGGCGCACGCCACGCTCCAGGCCGACCCGCAGCAACAGGCGGCGACGGGACTCGTTGATGAGGTCCGAGAGGTGTAGCGCCTTGTCGGTCACCTTGTCCTTGACGGTCTCCGGGGTTTCGGTGCCGGTGGAGACCACATCGTTCTGTAACCGCACCAGCCGTGAGTAGGCGGTGCCGCGGAAGTGGTGGAATGCGCCGTCGAGAAAGCGCACCAGCGAACGCGCCCGTTCTTCCGAGAGCGGGTCCGGGAAACGCTCCGTACCCAGGATGTCGAGAAAGTCACGCGGCTGGATGTCCTTGATCGCGGCGATCTTCTGCTGCGCCTCGGGTTGCTGGCGATCCCTGCGCTGGCGCAAATCGTCTATGAACTCCTGCTTGTAGATCTTCAGGTAGCGGGCGAAGGCGAGGCTTTTCAGCAACTGTTCAGGCGTACTGCAGCCGTCACGGATTTCCAGGATCTCTTCCATAGGTGCATTCTTGATTGATGGGCGGAGAGGTGCGGGTTTTCAGATGATTTTTTGAAAGTGTGAACTTCCGACGGTCCGGCAGAATACACGAGCCAAGGAAAAAAACCCATTGATTTGGGTCAATGCGCAAGTAATTTTGAAATCATCGAATCGTCACGTGGTATCTTCATTGATGTCTTTTAGAAATACTCAAGAAGTAGGTTGATTGTTACGCGCGCGACTGCGGAGGGGATGTGGGGGGCTTTTTTTCACGAATGACATTGGCACGGCGGTTCGCCATAGGGATGGGTGCGATATTCCTGCCTATTGTCCTGGTTGTGGTGGTTGCCGTTGGAATCATCCGTCCGACCGTGATCGGTACAGTGGATGAAATATTACAGAATGGGCCGCCACTACGGGAATCGATCGTAGATCTTGAAAGGAGCGTACTGCGGGCGGTGTTTTCTTTAAATGAGCAGTACACGACCGGCACCGCCACGTTCCAGCGTACCCTTGCAATATCTCGCAATCGGGTGGATGAGAAATTTGCACACCTGATCTCCCGGATAGATGGGTATAGCGACGAACAGGAGCTCCTGCTGGCAGCACAGAAAGCCTGGCAGGAGGCTTGGTCTCAGGGAACGGTGCTTCTCGGAAGCAGTCTGTCGGAACGGCAGGGGGAGAGCGGCGCAGCGCTTGTAAACGTCAATGACCAGTTTCTGCGAGCCGTCAGCCTCCTGGAGGCACTGGAAGACTCGTACTCACGGATAACCTATAACCGCCTGCTCCAGGCCGGCAAACTTGGGGAAATGGCCCCGATGTTTCTACTGGGGGCTATCACCCTCGCCCTGCTGATGACTGCGTTGACGGGATTTGCATTCGCACGTTCCATCCTCTTGCCGATTTCCGCTCTGCATCAAGGTGCGCAAAGAATCGGGAAGGGGGACCTGACGAGCCACGTCACGATTGATTCCGACGATGAGTTGGGACAGCTCGCAGATGCCTTCAACACCATGGCACACGAGCTGAAAAAGGCTCAGAAGGAGCTTCTCGATCAGTCGATGCGGGACGAGCTGACCGAGGTGAAAAACTACCGGGGTTTTCTGCATTGCCTGAACGAGGAATTGAACCGCTGGTCTCGCTACGGAGATCCTTTTGCCCTGATACTGCTGGACCTCGATCATTTCAAGACGGTCAATGACACCTACGGTCATCCGGCGGGGGATGAAGCCTTACGCAAGGTGGCCGAGACCATTCGGTTGTCGTTGCGGCAGAGCGACTGTGTGGCCCGTTACGGGGGTGAGGAGTTCGCAATTATCGTATCCCGGACAGACGCCACCGGGGCACTCGCGTTAGCGGAACGGATACGAAATGACATCGCGGCCGTTTCGGTGGAAACAGCTGGCGCAACCTTCGGTATTTCAGCAAGTATCGGTCTCTCCAGCGTATCGGAGGCGTGCTGTACCGAACAGCAAATCGTCAGCGCCGCGGACCGTGCCCTTTATGAAGCCAAGCGGATGGGACGCAATCGAGTCTGCCAGACCTGAACGAAGCCGCCCTGCAGGGATTCAGTGCGGCTTGATGGTGATCCCGGTTTCAGCTTTCAGCCTCTTGAGGCTGTTTTTGCCGGAGGGTTGAATCCGGCCAGTGTCCGCAGGGCGTCGAAATCGAGAATGCGGGCGTTTCGGCCCCGCAAATCGGCGATGCCGCGCTGGTTGAACTGGGTCAGAAGCCGGCTGATTGTCTCCACCGCCAGGCCGAGATAACTGGCGATGTCCTCGCGTCGCATCGGCAAGCGGAATTCGGCTGCCGGTTTGCGGCTGGCATCGAGTCGGTTGGCGACACTATAGAGGAATGCAGCCAGTCGCCGCTCGGAGTTTTGCGCCCTGAGCAGAGTACATATCTGCTGGTCGTGGCGCATTCGCCGGCTCATCGCCTGGATCAGTTGCTCCTGAAACTGGACCAGACGCGGGCCCAGTCGGTGCAGGTGGGCGAAATCGAGTTCGCAGACACTGCTATCTTCGAGGGCCTTGACGGTATACAGGTACTGGCCGCCATTGATGGTTTCGAGACCAATCAGTTCACCCAGAAAATGAAAGCCGATTACGCGATCGCTCTGCCCGACACTGTTTGTCGTCCTGAATGCTCCCGATTTCACCGCGAAGACGCCGCGAAAGGGCGTGCCGGGGATCAGAAGCGTCTCGCCCTTGGCTACGGGGCACTGCCGTGACACCACGTCATCCAGCAGCGAATCGTCGATAGACCCGAGGCCAGCAACCTGGCAGATGCCGAAAAGTTCGCAGTCGCGACATTCAACTTCGGGCTTTCGGCGGCAAACTGTCCGGGCCATATGCTTTACCTTTCCTCCAGGGGACGTCTTGAAATAGTGTCACCATTGGTTGTGGAGCATACCCGTTCCAAGAGTTCCACCGGGCAAAATCACGCAGAGAATTTGATCACTCTTTCTGATTGCCCCATGATACCCGTTCCCTTGGTATTCGAACATGTCGATGGAAGCCAGCAGTATGTACCCCGAGGGGGCCTCGGGGCATTCGGTTTATACCCGTTTTACCCTTGCTGTGTACGACTGGTACATGCTCGGGGTATCCAACCGCTTCGTCTGGAAGTGCCCGACAGAGAGGCTGGTGGCCCACTTTGACCGGCATGTGACGGATAACCATCTGGATGTGGGTGTCGGTACCGGCTATTTTCTGGACGTCTGCCGCTTTCCATCCGACACACCGCGCATCGGACTGCTCGATCTCAACCCTTGTAGCCTCGCCCGTACCTCTCAGCGCATCGCCCGCTACAAGCCCGAGGTTTTTTGGCGCAACGCCCTCGAACCCATCGAGCTGAACGGAGATCGCTATGATTCCATCAGCCTGAATTATGTTCTCCACTGTCTTCCGGGGACGATGCAGGAGAAAGCGGTGGTGTTCGATCACCTGCGGAAGCACCTCAATCCGGGCGGTACCCTGTTTGGTTCGACCCTCCTGCACACGGGTGTTACGCGTACTCCGGTGGCCCGACGTCTGATGAATCTCTATAACCGCAAGCGCATCTTCAGCAATCGCGATGATGATCTGGAGCAGTTGAAGGCAATCCTTGAGGAGCGGTTTCCACACAGCGGCATCGAAATCGTCGGATGTGCGGCCCTGTTCTGGGCCCGGGCGTAGGAGGCCGCCCCGGCGGGAGGTCCGTGACACCAATCGCCGCGAGGGCGCGCCTTCTACCCGGGGATTGGCTCCGCTGCTCTCGGTAGGAGGGCCGCTCCCGGCCGCGATACTCCGTGGTGCCAATCGCAGCAGGACTATCGCCTATCCGAGCAGTCGCTGCGCCTCATCGAGAAACGCCTTGCGACGGAACAGCAGTTGAAGGCGGCCACCACCGCTCTGCTTCCAGAGCACGGCTGAACGGATAGCCGAGAGCAGCAGGGCGCGCACTCGGTTGGCATTGGCGCTCTGGTTCAGATGTCCATGTTCACCGGCCACCATGATTCGCGGCGTGAGGATACTGACGCTGTTCACGTAGGTATCGGCCAGACTCGCGACGACGTTCTCGTGAGTGAGGGAGAAGTGCTCTGCCTGTCGTCGGGCGCGATCAATCCCTTTGCCGATATTGTCGAGGTTTCGCGGTTTCTTGCTGAGTTTCCGTTCGAGGTGAAGAATCCCGATGGCGTAGCGGGTCAATTCCAGGTTTCTCGGCGTATCTCCGGAACCGAGTTGAGACTGCAGGCATTCCAGCCCGGTTTGTAGCTGGCGGCTGCTGCCGTATACATCCTCGGCACTTTTTGGCGTGGTCGCGAACAGGCTACGGATGGAGGTCTCGAATGCAGCCGGATCAGCGGATCCGCGCCGGGCCACCTGATCGACCAGGTAGACCGCCTGAAAGATGCCGGCGAGCGCCAGGGTTTTGTCGGTAACGCTTTTGTTCATGAAAGTTCCGCGGACGAGTCCGATAGGAAGATAAGGGTGGCGAGGGCCCGACTCAATCCCGGGGTCTGGATTCGGTGAACGCTGTCTCGATCACTGCGCCGCCCAGGCAGATTTCGCCCGCATAGAATACCACCGACTGACCGGGGGTTACCGCCCGCTGGGGGACATCGAAGCTGGCGCGGACGCTATTCCCGGAATGGCTCTCCACCATACAGGACTGATCGGACTGCCGGTAGCGGACTCTGGCAGAGCAGGGCAGCGGCATGACTGGCGTCTCGCCGCTGATCCAGTGGACCGGTCCGGTGATCAGTGCGCTGCTGAGCAGCCGCGGGTGATTATGTCCCTGGGCGACCACAAGGATGTTGTTCTCCAGGTCCTTGTCGACGACGAACCAGGGCGCCTCCGGATAGCCGGGCACGCCGCCGATGCCGAGTCCCTGCCGCTGTCCCAGCGTATAGTACATGAGCCCCTCGTGGCGTCCGATCGTCTCCCCCTCGGGGGTCCGCATGTCGCCGGGCTGGGCGGGCAGGTAACGCTTCAGAAAGGTGCGAAAATCACGCTCCCCGATGAAACAGATACCGGTGCTGTCGCGTTTGGCGAAGGTAACCAGTCCGGCTGCTTGCGCGATCTTCCGTACCTCGCCCTTGTCGAGTTCACCCAGCGGAAAGAGCGCCCGCGAGAGCTGGTACTGATTAAGGCCGTGCAGGAAATAGCTCTGGTCTTTGTCCGCATCCAGTCCCTTGAGAAGCTGGAAACTTCCGTTTCGCTCGCGTACCCGCGCATAGTGTCCAGTGGCGATGGCATCGGCACCCAGATCGATGGCGTGTTCGAGGAACGCCTTGAATTTGATCTCGGTATTGCAGAGGACGTCGGGATTGGGCGTTCGCCCGGCGCGGAATTCGTCGAGGAAATGGGTGAAAACGCGGTCCCAGTACTCGGCAGAAAAATTGATGGCGTGCAAGCGAATACCGAGGGCATCGGCCACCGCCTGGGCATCGGCGAGGTCTTCTGCCGCTGTACAGTGATCGGAGGTGTCGTCCTCCTCCCAGTTTTTCATGAACAGGCCCTCCACCCGGTAGCCCTGTTTCTGGAGAAGAAGTGCGGCAACAGAGGAGTCTACCCCGCCGGAGAGGCCGACGATGACGTGTTTGGGATGGGGCATTGGTTAGGTGATATCGGTCAATATGCTTAACGGATGGCGGTGACCGGCAAGATAATCGTCGATGACCCGCAGCACCATGGGGCTGCGCAATTTGTGGCGTTGAGACCAGACCTCGACCCGATTGAGCCAGAGTGTATCGATAATATCTTTATCCAGTTCCCGGGACTCGTCGGCATCCGAGGCGCGTCCGTGGATGGCGAAGCGGACAAAGCAGGCACCCGTACGCGGATTCGTCCATGTATAGATGCCGACCAGGGCATCGGGCGTGAAGTGACGCCCCGTCTCTTCGAAGGTTTCGCGGATGACGGCGTCGAGAATCGACTCTCCCGGCTCCACGTGCCCGGCAGGCTGGTTCAGCACCACCGTCTCTGCAGGCTGCTCCTCCACGAGCAAAAACCGATCATCGTGTTCAATGATCGCGGCGACGGTGACGTGCGGGTTTTCGGTGCTCATGGCTGTCTCCTCGTCGGTGTCGAGGAACCGGCCGCTGGGTCGGTTTCCGCGGAACTATACCCCGATACTGTTCGGGGTCAACCTCGCGCCACTCGCCGGGCGCAAGCCCTTCCAGTCCAAACGGGCCGATGGCTACACGGACCAGACGCAGAGTCGGGTGACCCACCGCGGCGGTCATGCGCCGGACCTGTCGATTCCGGCCCTCGGTCAGGGTCAGCTGCAGCCAGGCGGTGGGTATCGACTTGCGCTCACGCACCGGTGGATCCCGCGGCCAGAGCTCCGGTTCGGCCATTCGCTCCACCTTCGCCGGCCGGGTTCGGCCATCCTTCAACTCTACCCCTGTGGCCAGCTGCTGCAACACCTCCTTGCCGGGTTCCTTTTCCACCTGGACCCAATAGGTCTTGGAAAGTTTATGACGCGGATCGGCAATCCGGTGCTGCAGGGAACCGGAATCGGTCAGCAGCAGCAGACCCTCGCTGTCCCGATCCAGCCGTCCGGCCGGATAGACGCCCTTGATCGAAATGTAGTCTGCCAGGGTGGCGCGGCCCTCACGATCCCGAAACTGGGTGAGGACGCCATAGGGTTTGTTGAACAGGATGAGTTTCGTCATGGAAATCGAATACCGTGACAGGTCGGGCTAGTGGGCCATGCGTTGTTGTCGGCCTTCAGACCGCGTGGTGTTTCTACGGGCCAACGATATGTATAAAATATTAATTAATTCAATATCTTGAAATTCTTATTTAAAGTTAATTATTCACTTTTCCGGGGCCGGTATGCGGCGCTGTATTCGGGAAACTACCGAAAATAGCGGGCGGAATGCTAGAATCCGCGACTTCTTTTTGGCTTCCGGAAGTGGAGTGAGCATGGCCTACGATCAAATCCAGGTGCCCGAGAACGGCGAGAAAATCACCGTTAACACCGATTTTTCGCTGAACGTTTCCAAGCACCCCATTGTGCCCTTTATTGAAGGCGACGGCACCGGAGTCGATATCACGCCGGTAATGCGTAAGGTGGTGGATGCTGCCGTGGATAAAGCCTTCGGTGGTGAACGCTCCATTGCCTGGATGGAAATCTATGCCGGCGAGAAGGCCAACGAACGCTACGGCGAGAACACCTGGCTTCCCGCCGAGACGCTGCAGGCGATCAAGGATTTTTCCGTGGCCATCAAGGGTCCGCTGACCACACCGGTCGGTGGCGGTATTCGCTCCCTGAACGTCACCCTGCGTCAGGACCTGGACCTCTATGTGTGCCTGCGCCCGGTGCGTTATTACGACGGCACCCCCAGTCCCCTCAAGGAGCCGGAGAAGACCGACATGGTCATCTTCCGCGAGAATTCCGAAGACATCTACGCCGGTATCGAATGGGCTGCCGGTACCCCCGAAGTCAGGAAGGTGATCGACTTCTTCCGGAACGAAATGGGCGTAACCAAAATCCGCTTCCCGGAGAGTTCGGGGATTGGGGTCAAGCCAGTCTCGGAAGAGGGTACCAGGCGCCTGGTACGCAAGGCCATTCAGTATGCCATTGACAACGATCGCGACTCGGTAACGCTGGTGCACAAGGGCAATATCATGAAGTTTACCGAGGGCGCCTTCAAAAACTGGGGCTATGAATTGGCAGCCGACGAGTTCGGCGCCGAGCTGCTGGATGGCGGTCCCTGGATGACCCTGAAAAACCCCAGAAGCGGGAAAGCGATCGTCATCAAGGATGCCATTGCCGATGCATTCCTGCAGCAAATCCTCCTGCGCCCGGCCGAATACGATGTGATTGCCACCCTGAACCTCAACGGAGACTACGTCTCCGACGCACTGGCGGCACAGGTGGGTGGTATCGGTATCGCCCCGGGGGCCAACCTTTCCGATAGCGTGGCGATGTTCGAGGCGACCCACGGTACCGCCCCCAAGTATGCCGGCAAGGATCAGGTGAACCCGGGCTCCCTGATCCTTTCAGCCGAAATGATGCTGCGCCATCTGGGCTGGAGTGAAGCCGCCGATCTCATCGTCAAGGGTATGGCAGGTGCCATCGCCGCCAAGACCGTGACCTACGACTTCGAACGGCTGATGGAGGGCGCGACGCTGTTGAGCTGTTCGGGATTTGGCGACGCCATTATCGACAATATGTGAGCCGGACTGAGCCGCCGGAGATCAGGGGGGCGAGGGTTTTCGCCCCCTTTTCTGTTTCCGACGGGTAATCGGCAGACCGGCCCCATCCATCACGCATGAAATTCATGGTTTTACCCGTGGCTGGGCATAGTACACTTATGCCCAAGAGCTTCGGGCAACTGCATGGTTCAGGGGAACCTTGAAGATGCGTGAAATCTCTAACATTTTTGAGCGTTTGTCCAACCGGGCGTTGGAAAGGGGTTCCAGGGCCGATGTCTTGGGTTGACCAACAAATTCTTGCAAAGCTTTTGGGGTACAGGTCATGTCGAAAAAGGACAAGACCCAACACGAACACGATGAAAGTCTGGCGGTCGAAGAGAGTAAGCCGGAACTAAGACGGCCACCCATGTACAAAGTCATTTTACTGAACGATGACTATACTCCAATGGACTTCGTCATCCATGTACTGGAACAGTTTTTCGGCATGGATCGCCATAAAGCGACGCGGGTGATGCTTGCGGTACATACTGAAGGTAAAGCGGTTTGCGGGACTTTCGCTCGGGACGTCGCCGAAACGAAAGTGGTTCAGGTCTGCGAACATGCACGCAAGCACGAGCATCCGCTCCTTTGCACAATGGAAGCTGCCTAGCCCACGAGGTAATCATGCTAAGTAAAGAGCTCGAGTTCACCCTGAATCTGGCTTTCAAGGAAGCGCGGGCCAAACGTCACGAATATATGACGGTGGAGCACCTGCTGCTTGCATTGCTGGACAACCCGTCAGCCGTAGAGGTGCTCCGGGCTTGTGGTTCCGACATGGACACGCTGCGCCGCGAGCTCTCCGCCTTTCTGGACGAGACGGTCCCATTGCTGCCCGAGAATAGTGACCGTGAAACCCAGCCCACGCTGGGATTCCAGCGCGTTCTCCAGCGGGCGGTTTTCCAGGTCCAGTCCTCCGAAAAGAAGGAGGCCACAGGCGCCAACGTACTGGCCGCCATTTTCAGTGAAAAGGAATCCCAGGCTGTATTTTTCCTTAATAAACAGCAGATTACGCGCCTGGATATCGTCGATTACATTTCCCACGGTATCGCCAAGAATCCGGGGGAAGAGGAGCCGGACGAGGACGAGCTGGGTGCGGCCGAGGCGGAACAGGAGTCCTCTCGCAGCCCCCTCGAATCCTACGCCACCAATCTGAACGAAATGGCGCGCAAGGGACGCATCGATCCGCTTATCGGTCGCAAGCACGAGCTGGAGCGGACCATGCAGGTACTTTGCCGGCGCCGGAAGAACAATCCCCTGTTTGTCGGTGAAGCCGGCGTGGGGAAGACCGCGCTGGCGGAAGGGCTGGCAAAACGGGTGGTGGACGGTGAAGTTCCTGAGGTGCTGAAAGACGCCATTGTTCACTCCCTGGATATGGGAGCGCTCCTCGCCGGTACCAAATACCGGGGTGATTTCGAGAAACGCCTGAAGGCGGTGCTCGCGCAGCTCAAGCGGGAAAAGGGCGCGATTCTGTTCATCGACGAGATCCATACCATTATCGGTGCCGGTGCGGCTTCGGGAGGGGCGATGGATGCCTCCAATCTGATCAAGCCGGTGCTGGCCTCCGGTGAGCTCAAGTGCATCGGCTCTACCACCTATCAGGAGTACCGCGGCATTTTTGAAAAGGATCACGCCCTGGCTCGTCGCTTCCAGAAAATCGATGTGCCGGAGCCGACCGCGGAGGAGACCTTCCAGATCCTGGAGGGACTGAAAACGCGCTTTGAGTCACACCACAGTGTGCGTTACACAAAGCAGGCACTGAAGACAGCTGCGGACCTCTCGGCCCGCTACATCCAGGAGCGTCATCTCCCCGACAAGGCCATCGACGTCATCGACGAGGCCGGCGCCCAGCAGCGGTTGCTGCCGGTGTCGAAACGCAAGAAAACGGTGGGCGTGAAGGATATCGAGGGGGTGATCGCAAAGATGGCCCGCATCCCGCCGAAGACGGTCTCCAGCTCGGACAAGGAGAGCCTGCGTACCCTGGAACGGGATCTGAAGCTGATGATCTACGGTCAGGACGAGGCGATCAGCACGCTGTCGACGGCCATCAAGATGGCGCGCTCGGGATTGGGTCAGGATCAGCGGCCGATTGGCTCGTTCCTGTTTGCAGGACCGACCGGGGTGGGCAAGACCGAGGTGACACGTCAGTTGGCACGGGTGCTCGGCATCGAACTGATTCGCTTCGACATGTCGGAATACATGGAGCGGCATACGGTATCGCGCCTTATCGGTGCGCCGCCGGGATACGTCGGCTTCGACCAGGGCGGGCTGTTGACCGAAGCGGTCACCAAGCATCCGCATGCGGTGCTGCTGCTTGACGAGATCGAGAAGGCACATCCAGAGGTGTTCAATCTGCTGCTGCAGGTGATGGACCACGGCACCCTGACCGACAACAATGGCCGCAAGGCCGACTTCCGCAATGTGATCATCGTTATGACCACCAACGCCGGCGCCGAGCAACTGGCGAAGCCCTCGATTGGTTTTGCACCCCAGGACCATTCCTCGGACAGCATGGAGACAGTGAAAAAGATGTTTTCGCCGGAGTTCCGTAACCGGCTCGATGGCATCATCCAGTTCAAGTCTCTGGAGGCGGATACCATCAAGCACGTGGTGGAGAAATTCATCATGGAGCTGGAGGCGCAGCTGGAAGAGAAGGGCGTCACCCTCGATGTCGACGAGAGGGCAAAGGCCTGGCTGGCCAAGCGGGGCTACGACCCGACCATGGGAGCCCGGCCGATGGCCCGGATCATCAAGGAGCACATCAAGAAGTCTCTGGCGGAGGAGTTACTGTTCGGGCGACTGGAGGGGGGCGGTCACGTCACGGTCACCGAGCAGGATGACGAGCTTACTTTCGAGTTTGAAGGTAAGGAGGAGGCGGTGGTGCATTAACGCCATCCCCCAGTACAGCACACGAAACGCCTGACCGGAATGCCGGTTGGGCGTTTTTCGTTTCAGGTAGCGGCGGGCGCGCGGGGAAATACTGCCTATTCACTTACGGGACAGGTGCGCACGCGAAAGCGCCGGCCGGTCACCCGGTCGGGCACTTTTTCCTTCAACGGCGCTATGCCGGGCCTAATTTCTTAACGGGTGCGGAAAGTGATACGCCCCTTCGACAGATCGTAGGGGGTCACCTGAACCGTGACCTTGTCGCCGGTCAGGATGCGGATGTAGTGCTTACGCATTTTGCCGGAGATATGGGCCGTGACCACGTGACCATTCTCCAGTTCGACGCGGAACATGGTGTTCGGAAGGGTCTCGATGACCACCCCTTCCATCTCGATGCTCTCTTCTTTCGCCATGCAGTCTTCGTTTTTAGTTGGAAATGAGGTAGGCGTTTAAGCCTACGTTTCAAAGGCGGCTTATAGTGCCCGATCTCGCCGCAGGAATCAAAGAGCAAGTATAGGGCACTTCTCTTAATCCAACGCGGATTCTGTTGGGTCCAAAATCGCCGGGAGCGGATTTGGACGGCCGCAGGCCGGCCCGAAGGGCGGGCGCCATGGATCGAGTCCGCAACGCCGGGATCGGCGATTTTGGGCCCAACCCTTCGGGCTCGGGACCATTTTGCCCGCTGGACTGCGTTGCAACTCGTTCATGTGGAACAACCACACATCACTCGCTGCGCCTTGCCAGCGGACAAAACGGCCGCGAGCAGAACCGTATTGGATTAATAGAAGTGCCCTATAAGGATCCCTCAGGCTTCTATCGGCTTCCAGTCACCGTTCACTAAAATCTCGAGGGGGCGATAATTGCGCTTGTAAGCCATCTTGGGTGATTCGGCGATGTAGTAGCCTAGATAAACATAGTCGAGCCCGATTCGCCGTGCCTCTTCGATCTGCCAGAGTACGGCAAAGGTACCGAGTCCCCGCTTGTGCTCCCGGGGGTCGAAGAAGGTGTAGACCGCCGACAGCCCTGCGTCGAATTGGTCCACGACCGCAATCGCGAGCAGACGGTCAAGACTGCGGAACTCCACGAAATCGGTGTTAGCCCAGCTACTGGTGAGAAAGGCCATGTACTGTTCGACGCTGTCCACGTCCATGCCGCCTTCGGTGTGTCGGGCGTGGATGTAGTCCCGATAGAGCCGGTAGTGCTCTTCGTGGTATCCGGCGGGACGGCGTGTGACCCGGAGATCCTGGTTGCTTTTCCAGGTACGCCGCTGACTGCGGTTGAGCCGGGCATCCGCAACCGGGATGCGTGCCGGTTGGCAGGCGTCGCAGTGGGAGCAGCGTGGACGGTAGACATACTCTCCGCTGCGGCGAAAGCCGAGCGGGGCCAGAACGCCGTAGAGCTGGTTGCTCATGGGCACGTGTGGATCGGCGAACAGGGTGATCGCTCGCCGTTCGGGGAAATAGCTGCACTCATGCGGCGGCGTGGCATAGAAGGCCATATCCGGCGGAATGAAGTGCATCAGATCATTCATCACCAGAGGATCTCCATTGGGTCCGTATCGAAGTGCCAGGGGGAAGGAACCCCGGGACGCTCACAATAATCATCCAGCAGCCTCATAAACTCCCGGCGCGGGATATCGACCGCACCCAGGCTGGCCAGGTGTTCCGAAGCCACCTGACAATCGATCAATCCGAACCCCCAGGCCTGTAATTGACGGACCAGGTGCACGAAGGCGATCTTTGACGCATTGGTGCGACGGGTGAACATTGATTCGCCAAAAAATACCCGTCCGATGGCAATGCCGTAAAGCCCTCCGACCAGCTCATCCGCCTCCCAGCTCTCCACCGAATGGGCGAAGCCCATTTTATGCAGGCGATAGTAGGCGGCATCCATTTCGGGGGTGATCCAGGTACCCATGCCGTCGCCACGCGGGGCTGCACAGCCCTCGATGACGGCTCCAAAGGCACGATCCAGGGTTACCTCGAAGGGGCGCTTGCGCAGCGCCTTGCGAAGGCTGCGGGAGACCTTGAGGTCCGTGGGGAACAGCACCGCTCGCGGGTCGGGGGTCCACCACAGAATCGGCTGCTCCTCGCTGTACCAGGGGAAGATACCCATCCGATAGCCGGCCAGCAGACGCTGCGGTGAGAGATCGCCTCCGATGGCAAGAAGACCATCGGGATCCTCCAGGGCCAGCTCCGGATCGGGAAATCCGGGTCGCCCCGGCTCCAGCAGAAACGGGGCGCCGGTCTCTCTCATTTCGCTGCCGTCTTCTGTTTGAACGGCAAGTGCCCCGCAAGTTCGTCCATATAGTCGCGCATCACTCCCTCTTCATTCTCTACATAACGGCGAACGGCAGCGCTGAACCCGGCATCGGCCAGCCAGTGGGTGGACCAGGTCGGCACGGGTTCGAAGCCGCGGGAGACCTTGTGTTCGCCCTGGGCACCCGGCTCGAATCGTGCCAACCCCTCCCGTATGCAGTACTCGATGCCGGTATAGTAGCAGGCCTCGAAATGAAGACTGTGAAACGCTTCTGCACAGCCCCAGTGGCGGCCGAACAAAGCGTCGCGGCCGCGCAGGTTGAAGGCGCCAGCCACGTATTCACCACCTTTGCGGGCGAGCACGAGGAGGATCGCATCGGGCATGGACTCGCTCAGATGACGAAAAAAGGCCTCGGTGAGGGTCGGATAGCCGCTGTGTCGCTCAAACGTGGTGCGATAAAAGCGGTGAAAGGCGCGCCAGTGTTCACCCGTTGCCTCATGCCCCGAGAGCACCTCAAGCTCGATTCCGGCCTCTACGACTCGTTTTCGTTCCCGTTTTATCTTTTTGCGTTTTTGTGCGGTGAACCGATCGAGGAAGTCTTCGAAGTCGCGGTAGCCGCGGTTGAACCAGTGGAACTGGGTGCCGAGGCGGCGCATCACTTCTCCACCGACGAGGCTATCGAGCTCTTCCTCTGTCGGGAAAAGCCAGTGCAGCGAGGAGACCCCCAGCTTTCTCGCCACCTCCAGTCCGCCTGTGGCGAGGGTCTGACGAACAGCTGCGGTATCGGCCCCTGCGGCGGTCAGGAGTCGGGGACCGGTCACCGGAGTATAGGGAATGCCGGAAACCAGTTTCGGATAATACCGCCCTCCGGCCCGCTCCCATGCGTCGGCCCATGACCAGTCGAAGACGAATTCACCGTAGGAGTTGGTTTTGAGGTAAAGGGGAGCTGCACCGATCAACTCTCCTTGTTCATGAACAAGCAGGTGGTGGGGCAGCCAGCCCCAGCGTTCACCGAGGCAGTCGAATCGTTCCAGCCCCTCAAGGAATGCATAACGGAGAAACGGGTTGCCTGTCGGCTCCGCGAGGCGATCCCATGCCTCGCCTTCGATCCCGGACAGGCTGGTGACGACAGAAACCTGCATCAATGGTCCCGGTAGGAGGTCTACCCAGGCAGTGTAGTGCCGCGATGTACCAGGCACCAGTAACCCCAGGTGCTGAGGTGATTTGCCCGGCTTCCGCCGCTCCTGCCGGTGTGGCGCAGGAGCGGTGAACCAGCCTGACTGGAACGATTTCTCAAGGTGGGAAGCTGCAGGTGATGTTCGCAGCTACCGGACACGACCGCCTATTCGAGCCCTTCCAGATACCGCTCGGCATCCAGTGCCGCCATGCAACCGGTGCCGGCGGAGGTGATGGCCTGACGGTAGATGTGGTCGGCTACGTCGCCGGCAGCGAATACACCCGGGATGCTGGTGGCAGTGGCATTCCCTTCCGTGCTGCCTTTCACCTTGATGTAGCCATAATCCATCTCGAGCTGCCCCTCGAACATCGCGGTATTGGGCTTGTGACCGATGGCGACGAACATACCGTGGGCCTTGAGGTCCTTGATGGCTCCGGTCCCGGTGTTTTTGATGCGAACGCCGGTGACGCCGCTATTGTCTCCGAGGACTTCCTGAATGGCGTGATTCCACTCGATGGTGACATTGCCGCTTTTCGCCTTTTCGAGCAGTTGGTCCGAGAGGATCTTCTCGGAGCGGAACTTGTCGCGCCGATGCACCACGGTGACATGGTTGGCGATGTTGGAAAGATATAGCGCCTCTTCCACGGCCGAATTGCCCCCGCCGACAACGACCACATCCTGGTTTTTGTAGAAAAAGCCATCGCAGGTGGCACAGGCCGAGACCCCGCGACCTTTGAAGGCCTCTTCGGACTCCAGGCCGAGATATTGCGCCGATGCCCCCGTGGCGATAATCAGCGCATCGCAGGTGTATTCGGCAGCGTCGCCCTTCAAGCGGAAGGGGCGGTTGGTGATATCCACTTCGTTGATGTGGTCGAAGAGCAGCTCGGTACCGAATCGTTCGGCGTGCTGTCGCATGCGGTCCATGAGAGCCGGACCCTGCACGCCCTCATTGTCGCCCGGCCAGTTGTCGACTTCGGTTGTCGTCATCAATTGACCGCCCTGCTGCATGCCGGTAATCAGCACTGGATTGAGGTTGGCACGGGCGGCGTAAACGGCGGCGGTATAGCCAGCTGGGCCGGAACCGAGGATGAGAAGGCGACAGTGCTTGACTTCACTCATGTGTTAGACTCCGAACGCAATTCGATCATATTTATAGTTGCCATTCGCAAACGGGTACCGACTGCTAGCGCCCGGTCATGACGCCTGGCCGAACAGCCCGGAACAGGCTCTGGCGTGACCGCACCCGTTTCATGGGTGTGAACTATGTGGGTGCTCCGTGCACTTTTTTAAACCTGCATTTCTGACTGAAGGACGATGGGGTCAGCTGGTGCAAAAAAGCAGGTGCGAAGGCAGGCTATGGTACGAAAAGTGGTACACAGGGTAAAGGAGACGCTATGCGCATCGGTATCCCCACGGAAGTGAAGACACTGGAGGGTCGTGTCGGCCTGGTACCCGCCGCCGCAGCGGAACTGGTGCGCCGCGGAAACGAGGTTTTCATCCAGATGGGGGCGGGCACCGCCAGTGGTTACGACGACGAACAGTACCGTGCCGCCGGTGTGGGCCTGTTGCCCGACGCTGCTGCCGTCTACCGGCGGGCGGAGATGATCATCAAGGTCAAGGAGCCCCAGCAGGAGGAGCTGAAGCTGCTGCGCCGGGATCATCTACTGTTCTGTTACCTGCACCTTGCCGCCGAGCCGAAACTCATGGCCGATCTACTCGATATCGGACTGACGGCCATCGGCTTCGAGACGGTCGAGGCTGAAGGTGGTCTACCCTTGCTGGCGCCCATGAGCGACATCGCAGGGCGGGTCGCTTCGCAGATCGGTGCTCACCTGTTGCATGCGCCCCAGGGCGGTAAAGGCCTGCTGCTCGGTGGATTGCCTGCCGCGGAGCGGGGGCGGGTCGTGGTGCTCGGGGCCGGGGTTGCCGGAGGTAGTGCTGCACGGGTTGCCGCCGCACTGGGCGCCGAGGTGACCGTGTTCGACAAGAAACGCGAAAAGCTGGAGGCCATGCGCAACCTGGGGCCGAATGTTACGGCCCTTTATCCGTACGAGCATGAACTGGAAAGCGCAGTGGTAGCGGCGGACCTGCTGATCGGGGCGGTATTGATCCCCGGTGCCCGGGCGCCGCATCTGGTCTCCGGGGAGGTCGTTCGGCAGATGGCGACAGGTAGCGCCGTCATCGACATCTCGGTCGATCAGGGCGGATGTATCGAAACCACACGTCCCACCACCTATGCCGACCCTACCTTCATCTGGGAAGGGGTCGTGCACTTTGGTGTGACCAACATGCCCGGCGCTGTGCCGCGCTCCGCTTCACAAGCGCTTTCTGCAGCATTGCTCCCGTTTGCTGAGCGGCTCGTCCGGCCCGGCTGGGAGGATGACCCATCACTCGCGGCCGGCATTAATCTGCACGATGGCGAGGTGATCCATCCGGCGCTGAAGACCTGATGTGGTAGGAACCCGGGGCCGCTCGGCCAATACTGCGAATTGCCGTAAAGACGCAACAACGGATCTTTGCCGGCATCTGCGGTGAATAATTCCTGTTAGTGAAACGAGGTTCCGGGCGACGTCGTTACGACCTGATAAGCTGAAGCGTTACAGACCACCGTTTGCGTGTTCTTGGTTTGTGTTTAGTACGGGTTTACAATAACTTGCAATACTAAATTAAAGTTAGAGATTAATTCTTGGCTCAGGCAACCTCAAAAAACGAAAGCGGCTTCGGTCTCGGAACCCACCTGCACCGCGGACTGCGTGAGGGTGCGCTGTATCTGACGACTGCGCTGGCGGCGTATCTGCTGATTTCGCTGAGCAGTTATCACCCGACGGACCCCGGTTGGTCGCATAGTGGGGGAGAGGGACCGGTCGCGAACTGGGGCGGGCAGGCCGGTGCCTGGATCGCTGATGTCTTCCTTTATCTGTTCGGCTACATGGCCTTTCTGTTCCCGATCATGGTGGGTTATGCGGGATGGCTGCTGTTACGTGGCGGGAACGGAATCAAGGAACAGGCTTCAGCCGCGCAACTCGGGCTGCGGGGGCTTGGATTCGTCGTCAGCCTGGCATCGGGAGCCGGGCTGGCATTTCTGCATTTTGAATTTGATCCGGCTTCGGTACCTTTGACGGCGGGCGGAGTGCTGGGCGATGTGGTCGGCCGGGGATTGGCCGGTGTCGTCAGTTTTCTGGGGGCCACGCTGTTTCTGCTGGCTCTGTTTCTCAGCGGGGCAACCCTTTTTACCGGTATCTCCTGGCTCAGGGTGATGGATGCGACCGGTGCATTGACGCTTCGGATCGTCAACCGGATCGTTGAGCAGGTGGCCTCGATTCCCGATCGCATCGCCGCCCGAAAGGCGCGCCGTGAACGCGAACAGGTCCGCGAAACGGCTCAGAAACGCCAATCGGAACGCATTGCCCCCACCATCGGTTCGCTCCCGAAACCGAAACCGAAACCGAGCGAGCGGGAACAGAAGGAGCGGCAGGTTCCGCTGTTCGAGCCGAATGCCAATGCAGCGCTGCCGTCACTGGCGCTGTTGGATGAGGTGACCGGCCCCAAGCACAGCATCTCCAGGGAATCGCTTGAGGCGATGTCGCGGCTGGTGGAGATGAAGTTGCAGGATTTCGGTATCGAAGTGGTGGTGGAGGCTGTCCACCCCGGTCCGGTGATTACCCGCTTCGAGTTGCAGCCCGCACCGGGCGTAAAAGTCAGTCAGATCAGCAACCTTTCCAAGGATCTGGCGCGTTCGCTCTCCGCCATCAGCGTGCGCGTGGTTGAGGTGATTCCGGGCAAAACCACGGTCGGCCTGGAGATCCCCAACGAAAACCGGGAAATCGTTCAGCTCGCCGAATGCTTCAAGTCTCCTAATTATGACAAGCCCGGTTCGCCCCTGACCCTCGCCTTGGGCAAGGATATCAACGGCCAGGTGGCGGTGGCCGATCTGGCCAAGATGCCCCATCTGCTGGTGGCAGGCACTACCGGCTCGGGTAAATCAGTGGCGATTAATGCCATGATCCTCTCGCTGCTCTACAACGCGAGTCCGCGCGACGTACGAATGATTATGGTCGACCCGAAGATGCTGGAGCTTTCGGTGTACGAGGGGATCCCGCATCTGCTGGCCCCGGTGGTCACCGACATGAAGGATGCCTCCAACGCACTGCGCTGGTGTGTGGCGGAGATGGAGCGTCGCTACAAATTGATGGCGTCCCTCGGGGTGCGGAATATCAACGGCTACAACCGCAAAGTCCGTGAGGCGATAGAGGCCAGACAGCCCATCAAGGATCCGATCTGGCAGCCCCTGGTGCCGGATGCGCCGGAACTGGAGGAGCAGCGTCCCGACCTTGAACCTCTGCCGTACATCGTCGTCGTGGTCGACGAACTGGCCGACATGATGATGGTCGTAGGTAAGAAGGTGGAGGAGTTGATCGCCCGCCTGGCCCAGAAGGCCCGGGCCGCCGGGATCCACCTGATACTGGCAACCCAGCGGCCATCGGTGGATGTCTTGACCGGTCTTATCAAGGCCAATATCCCCACGCGCATCGCGTTCCAGGTTTCGTCGCGCATCGATTCGCGGACCATTCTGGACCAGATGGGCGCTGAGGCCCTGCTGGGACACGGTGATATGCTCTATCTGCCACCGGGGCAGGCGGTGCCGACGCGCGTGCACGGGGCCTTCGTCGATGATCACGAGGTCCACAATGTGGTCGAGGACCTGAAAAAGCGAGGCGAGCCGAATTACCTGGATGAGATCCTTGAAGGTAACAGCGGCAGCGCCGACATGCTGCTTCCGGGTGAAAAGAGTAGTGGCGGCGGTGACGATGAAGCCGACCCGCTCTATGACGAGGCGGTTCAGATCGTTGCCGAGACCCGTCGTGCCTCGATATCCGGTGTTCAGCGGCGGCTGAAGATCGGGTACAACCGTGCTGCCCGGATGGTAGAGGATATGGAGCGGGCGGGCATCGTCGGGCCATTGCAGTCCAATGGCTCCCGTGAGGTGCTCGCGCCACCCCCGCCTGACAAATAGCCCTTGGTCCTTTAACCCAGAGACATAAACCATGCGACGCTCAATGAAGCTCTTGCTTGCGATACCCCTGCTGAGCTTTGCCGCCCTGGCCCAGGCCGGACAGGGACAGCAAAATCTGGAATCCTTTCTGAGCGGCCTCGACACCATGCGGGCGGAGTTTGTCCAGACCCTGGTGGAGGCCGACGGCAGCATTATCGAAGAGAGCCAGGGGGAGATGTTGATAAAGCGGCCGGGCCGCTTCCGACTGGAATACCTGAAGCCCTACCGGCAGACCTATGTGGCCGATGGCGAACGGTTCTGGATGTATGATCACGACCTGGAACAGGTCTCCGTGCGCGAGCAGGGCGACACCCTGGGCGATACCCCGGCGATGCTGCTGTCTGGGACCCGGCCACTGGACGAAGGCTTCGAGATCAAGGAACTGGGAAATCACGAGGGATTCACCTGGCTGGAACTGCGCCCCAAGGGCGGCGATGCCACCTTCGAGTCGATCCGTCTCGCCCTGGAGCCTGAGCTGCTGCGGGCCATGGAAATGGTCGACGGACTCGGCCAGATCACCCGGCTCTACTTCAACACCGTGGAACGCAATCCGGGCATCAAGCCCGCCGCTTTCGATTTCCAGCCGCCGGAGGGCGTCGACGTCGTCGGCGAGGGCTACTAACCACAGAGAACACCGAGGTCACAGAGAAACAACTGTTATCGGCCTTAGCCAGGTTCTCAGTTCTTTTTCAATGAAATTCAATTCTCTGTGCTCTCTGTGCCCTCTGTGGTTAAAAAAGTCGGCTAGCCAATGAATGATCTATTCCACGAACATGCAAGCGGTCCCGAAACGGAACCGCTGAGACCGCTGGCGGATCGGATGCGCCCGCGTAGCCCCGATGAGTTCTTTGGGCAGGCTCATCTGCTTGGGCCGGGCAAGCCGCTGCGTACCGCCATCGAATCGGGCAATCTGCACTCCATGATCCTCTGGGGGCCGCCGGGAACCGGTAAGACCACCCTGGCGCGCATGGCGGCCGGCCGCGCCCGGGCACTTTTCCTCTCGCTCTCGGCCGTGCTCTCCGGGGTCAAGGACATTCGTGCTGCGGTAGAGAAGGCCCGGGAGTTCCAGGCAAAGGAGGGAAGGGGAGCCGTGCTGTTCGTTGACGAGGTGCACCGCTTCAACAAGGCCCAGCAGGATGCCTTTCTGCCCTACGTCGAGGATGGTACCGTCACCTTTATCGGCGCCACTACCGAAAACCCCTCGTTCGAACTCAACAACGCGCTCCTCTCCCGGGCCCGTGTCTATGTGCTGAAGGCGCTCGGGACGGCGGAAATTCGGACGATTGTCGACCGTGCCCTGGATGAGCCCGAAAGGGGACTCGGAGCGCGCCACCTCGCTCTGGAGCCGGCGCTCCGGGACTATCTGGCGGAAGTGGCGGACGGCGATGCCCGGCGGGCGTTGAATCTGCTGGAGATCGCCGCGGATCTCGCCGAGCCGGAGGCCGGCCGGGAAGTCATCAGCGAAGCGGTCCTCAAGGAGGTGTTGGCCGGTGGTGTGCGCCGTTTCGACAAGGGCGGCGAGGCGTTTTACGACCAGATTTCCGCCCTGCACAAGTCGGTTCGTGGTTCATCGCCTGACGGGGCGCTGTACTGGTTTGCGCGCATGCTGGATGGGGGCTGTGACCCGCTCTATATCGCCCGTCGCGTGGTGCGGATGGCCTCGGAGGAGATCGGCAACGCCGATCCCCGCGCCATGGAGATTGCCCTGAATGCCTGGGACGTTCAGGAGCGTCTGGGCAGCCCGGAAGGGGAACTGGCGATCGCCCAGGCCATCCTGTATCTGGCCGCCGCCCCCAAGAGCAATGCGGTCTACAAGGCCTTCAACACGGCTATGGAAGATGTGAAGCAGCACGGCTCGCTGGAGGTGCCGATCCATCTGCGCAACGCCCCCACCAAGCTCATGAAGGAACTGGGCTACGGACGTAAATACCGCTATGCCCATGATGAGCCGGACGCCTATGCTGCAGGCGAGCACTACTTTCCCGAGGAACTTCCCGAGCGGCACTATTACCAGCCAGCGCCCCGCGGTCTGGAGATCAAGATCGGCGAGAAACTGGCCCATCTGGCGGAGCTGGATCGTAAGGCGCGAAAGAAGGATTGACCACGGGGAACACGGGGGATTTATTGGACAGGCACCGGGAAGCGTTCCCGGTCTGGAGGCGTCTTGGTCCTGCCGGGAACACAGGGATGGCCTGCAGGCCATTTTCGGCCGGAGGGCCGGCTTCCTGCACCGGCGAAGGTTCTACGCCGGTAGGAGGCCACCCCGTGGCCAAACACGGCGAAGCCGTCATGGCCCGTGGGCTCGCCTTCGTGGATTGTCTTCCCCGTGTTCCCCGTGGTGAAACTTACAACGCGACCTCTTCGATGGCCATGGCCTCCGGCTCCGGCTGCTTCCGGTAGTTCGCGAGAAGCTGGCGCGCCACGGCTTCCCAGTGGGACTGGCCCTTTTCGATCACATCCAGAAGCGGTTCGATGCGCCCCTTGTTCAACCAGGTGGCATTGGCATTGCGCAGAGAGGGGAAAAGTTCACGGCGGATGCCGGACAGATTGGCCATGTAAAAGTGCAGGGCGGCGGGGTTGTCCCGCTCCAGCAGACGGGGAAGGGTGACCAGGGTATCCGCCAGGTGGTCCCGCACCGACCGGGCAATCAGTTCGAAGCGGGTGCGGCCGCTTTCGGCCAGCATCTCCTCCCATTCCCTCCCCAGGCGTTTCCCGGCTTCGATTTCGCCAAGCTCGTGGAGAATCAGCGTTTCGATTTCATCATCCGTGAGTCGATCTAGTCCCTTTTCGACATTATCGTCCAGTCGATAGGCCTGAATCAGATGCGCCATCGGGTGCTCATAGTCCTTGCGCCACTGCCACTCCTCGACTTTTTCCCAAATCGTGCGCCGCAGTGACTCCCGGCGGACGAAAACGCTGCCTTCCCGGGTCATGGCCGGCGGCGCGGTGATGTCTCTGGCCCGTTCACGACCGGCGATGTAAATCGTGCGTTCGTCGAGGGTCTCGCGGCGCTCCAGGTCGGCGAGAAAAAAGTGCGGTTTCCGCCAGGTGCCGATGCCGCCGGAATAGACCATGCCGAGTTCGGAAAGCCTGTTGTTGATCTCTTGGTCCGCAAAGGGGTCAAACTCCTCCCCGTCTATCGATACAGGCGCGTACTCCTGGCCTTCGAGGGTCTCCCAGTGGGCTTCCCGGGCCATTACCCAGGCGCCCAACTCCTCTTTGGGAAGGGGATCCGCGTAACCATAGGCCTGCTCCCAGCGGAATAGCTCGCGCATTTTCAGCAAGTAGATGCAGATCGTGTATTCACGGGCATAGAGGGCATCGGAGATGTCACAATTGTGCTGCACGGTCGCTACAAGGGCGTGCAGCATCTCGTCGCTGGCGGTTACCATGATGGACTCCATATCGCCTGGAGAGGTTGCCTCCAGATAAATGTTGAGTAAAATACTAAACTATCGATGGCGGTAGCGCTAGCTTTTGCATTCCGGCTGCCTGTGTGCGGCCACCAACCAGGAGATTCCCCGTGCGCGTCAAGAGCAAATGGCACAACAAAAAGCGTGAGAAGTCCATTGAGGAGATTGCCGGCGTGGTCGCATTCAACGGCTGGCGAATCGCCCAGGACAGCGTCAACAAGATGTACAGCGACGGTTTCAACTTCCGTTCCAATGAACAGCTTCTGGATACCATCGGCGAGTTTCTCGCCTTTTTCATCGTCATCACCGATCACTGGGTCGCCGAACGCGTTTCTGATGATGCCGAGCGTCAGCGCTTCACAAATGCCCTGGCACTGAAGCTAGTCGATACCATGAATGAAAACCGGGTCGAGGAGCTCGGCCCGGCGGACTATCGGGAAGAATTCGTTGGGAGGCTCAATGCGCGCCTGGCCGACTACTCCCAATACAAGGTCATCGATGGCGAGCCGAGCTATCCACTTCTGCGCCTGTTTGGAAGCTACGTCGAGTCCGTAATGGGTGCCGATAACAAATGGGTCCAGGAGCAGGTGATGGAAGTAGAGACCCCCGCTGCGCTGAAAAGGTTGCGTACGGCCTTCGAGGGGCCGTTCGGCGGCTAAGGGACGAGGTACAAGATTCGAGGAACGAGGACTCGCGTCCCGAAACTTCGAATCTCGTAGCCTCACTGAATTTGCCGCGTTCGGTGGTGCCCGGTACCATCCCCGGATGATTTCATGAGGGCACCCGATGCGAGGCCGTTTCATTACCCTGGAAGGTTCCGAAGGCAGCGGCAAGAGTACCAATCTGGCCTATATCCGTCAGCGGCTGGAGGAGTCCGGTGTCGACGTGGTAGTGACCCGTGAGCCCGGCGGCACGCCTCTTGGGGAGTCCATCCGTGATCTGTTGCTCGATCACCGTAATTCCGACATGGGTACCGACACCGAATTACTGCTGATGTTCGCTGCCCGGGCCCAGCACCTGCATGAACGGATCCTTCCCGCACTTGATGCGGGACGCTGGGTGCTCTGCGATCGCTTTACCGATGCCACCTATGCCTATCAGGGTGCCGGTCGCGGGGTTCCCGAAGAGCGCATCGCCACACTGGAAGCCTTTGTCCAGGCGGGACTTCAGCCCGATCTGACCCTCT
This sequence comes from Thiohalomonas denitrificans, assembly GCF_900102855.1. Classification (NCBI taxonomy): domain Bacteria; kingdom Pseudomonadati; phylum Pseudomonadota; class Gammaproteobacteria; order Thiohalomonadales; family Thiohalomonadaceae; genus Thiohalomonas; species Thiohalomonas denitrificans. The sequence continues at coordinate 61,456 of NZ_FMWD01000005.1, read as the reverse complement.
ACCTCGACGTGCCGGTCGAGGTCGGCCTGGCGCGTGCCGGTGCCCGGAGTGAGCCCGATCGTTTCGAACGTGAAGCGGTTGCCTTTTTCGAACGGGTGCGCGAGGGCTATCGGCACCGTGCCTCGGCTGATCCTGAACGGTTCCGGATCATTGATGCCTCCGGTACGCTCGATGAGGTCCAGAAGGGAATCGATACCATTCTCGGCGACTACCTGGCAGGGTTCGCTGCGTGAGTGATGAACCCCTGAAACCCTACCCGTGGCAGGCGGCTATCTGGCACGAACTGGTGCGGCGCCACCGTGCTGATCGTCTGCCACATGCCCTGTTGCTGACTGGACCGCAGGGAATCGGCAAGCGTTCGCTGGCCGCCGCACTGGCCCAGGCCCTGCTGTGCGAACAGCCCGAAGAGGAGGGCACGGCTTGCGGCCGGTGCCGCGGCTGTACTCTTTATGCGGCGGGCAGCCATCCGGACTTCCTGATGCTGGAGCCGCTGGAGGAGGGCAAGTCCATAACCGTGGATCGGGTCCGGGGGGTCGTGGCGTTTCAGGGTTTGAAGGGGCAGTACGGCAACCGGCGAGTGGCCATTGTATCCCCGGCGGATAGACTCAACGTCAATGCCGCCAACGCCTTGCTGAAAACCCTGGAGGAGCCCACTGCGGATATGCTCCTGCTGCTCTGCAGTTCCAGACCGTCGGCCCTCTTGCCCACGATTCGCAGCCGGTGCCAACAGGTCCCGCTGCCGCCGGCAACACCTGAGCAGGCCGGTGAATGGCTCCAGAACCGCGTGGAGGAGCCGGGCGCCGCCGCGGACTTGCTGGCAATGAGCGGAGGGGCGCCTCTGGCGGCGCTGGAATTGGCCAGCGGCGAGCAGTTGATGGTACGCGAGTCCGTCATCGAGGCCTTGCAGGCCCTCAGTGAACAACGGGAACTGCCCCTTGCCGTAGCAGAGCAGTGGTTCAAGGGGGGCGCGGAACCGGTGCTTCGCTGGCTATCGAGCTGTCTGACCGACCTGATCCGGTTGCGGTCGGCTCCGCACTCCGCCCGGCTCTCCAATCCCGACCTGCGTGGGCGTTTGCAACCCCTCGCTGAGCAGGTAGACTTAGGAGCACTCTACCGGCTGCTGGATCGCACCCAGCAGGGAGTGCGGCAAGTTCAGCATCAGGTGAACGCGCAGCTGGTGCTGGAAGAGATCGTGATAACCTGGGCACGCTATTTCCGTGCCTTGTGCCGGTAGAACAAACCATTCAGTTGCTGTCGAGAAGAGGCGGACATGATCCCTGGCGCAGGCCGACAAGGCATTCTTTCGCTGGCCATCAAAGATAAAAGTGCGCTGTATGCCGCTTATATGCCGTTTGTGAAAAACGGTGGCCTGTTTGTCCCTACTGACAAGGATTATCAGCTCGGGGACGAGGTATTTATGCTCCTGACCCTGATGGACGAGGCGGAAAAACTGCCTATCGCCGGCAGGATTGTCTGGGTCACGCCGAAGGGTTCCCAAGGCAACCGTACCACCGGCATTGGCGTGCAGTTCAGTGAACAGGACAAGGGCACGGTGCGCAGCAAGGTCGAAACCTACCTTGCAGGTGCCCTGAAATCGGAACGCCAGACCCATACCATGTAACCACTCCGGCTGTTGTACCCGTGGCGAAGGAATCATTTTGGTTTTGCACCCAAGCTAATCCGTAATGAAAAGCCCACCCGGGCTTTTCCGCAGCCTCGTCCGGGCTCATCCATAATTGCGGTGCAGAAAAAATCCCAACGAATTCTATGCAAGCAAAACTCGTCGATTCTCACTGTCATCTTGATCGTCTTGACCTCGAACCCTTCGGTGGCAGCATGGATGGGGTCCTCGAAGCAGCGGCGGAAAATGGCGTCGCCTCCCTCCTGTGCGTCGCTATCAACCGGGAGAGCCTTCCCGATGTCCTCGAGATCGCCCGTCGTTATTCGAATGTCTCGGCGTCGGTGGGTGTGCACCCCAATGAAGAGGAGGATGCACCGGACGAGGATGAGCTGCTGAGGCTGTCCGACGACCCGGAAGTGGTGGCTATCGGGGAGACCGGGCTGGATTATTTTCGCAGTGAAGGTGATCTGGAGTGGCAACGAAACCGCTTCCGTACCCACATTCGTGCGGCACGTCGTGCAGGCAAACCGCTCATTATCCACTCCCGCGAGGCGCGCGAAGACACTCTTAGGATCATGGAAGAGGAGAAGGCCGACGAAGTGGGTGGCATCATGCACTGCTTTGTGGAGGATTGGGAAACGGCCCGGCGGGCCATCGAGCTCGGTTTCCACATCTCCTTTTCCGGCATCATCACCTTCAACAGTGCACGGGAACTAAGGGAGGTAGCGAAGCAGGTGCCGGATAACCGACTGCTGATCGAAACCGATTCGCCTTATCTGGCCCCGGTACCGAAGCGCGGGAAGCCGAACTATCCCGCGTACGTGCTGCACGTCGCCGAGCGGATCGCCCAGGAGCGTGGTGTGGATTTGGAGACCCTGGCACGCCAGACCACGGAAAACTACCACCGCCTGTTTCCCAGCGCCGGTTAGCGTGGTTCAGGCCTGCTGTTTTATGGCCATCAGACCACCGTCCAGCACGTAGGCATCGAAGCCTCTTTCACTGAGAAGATAGGCGGCGGAGGAACTGCGCCGGCCGGTATCACAATAGACGATGTAGGTTTTGTCCGGGTCGAGGCTCTTCGCCTTGATGCGTAGCAGATAGAGAGGGATATTGAGGCTGTTCCGAATGCTCGCGTTCCGGTGCTCGCTGTCGAGACGGACGTCCAGCAACAGTGCGCCGTCCTTCACCATGGCCCGGGCCTTCTGGTAGTCGACCGTCTGCAGGACCGGTGATTTGAGCAGCTTTTCAAAGTGCTCCTTGGCCAGCCGCATCAGCGAGCCGTCGGTCAACATCGTGATATTGGCGTTGCGCCTTGAGTTGGAGATCAGCGCCTCTTCCCCGAATCCCTGGCCCGGCCCCAGGTTCGCCAGCTTGATGACCTTGCCGCTTTTTCCCGTGTGGGTAACCACGGCGCGGCCGGACGTGAGGTGGTAATAATAATCCCCCTCATCACCCTGCTGGATAATTACCTCACCTGCACGGACGGGCATCGGCTCCATGTGCATGAATATGGCCTGGATATTGGATGGTGGAATGCGATGGAAGATGCTGGAACGCAACATCTGAGTCATCCAGTCACGATCATCCTTATCGGCAGAGACGCCTTTCTCAGCGCTTTGTTCGGCATCGATCTCGTTGACCATATATCCGGCATTCTGATCCCACGTGAGCAGAATATCCAGGAGGTCGTTGTCTATCCGGCAGAAGTGGACGTCGGTGCGGGCGGTTACCGTGGCCAAACGAGGGTTGTGGTGGTCCAGTGGATAGCGCGCCTGGGGTGTATTCGCCGCTACCACCTTTTCGGATCCGGCGCTGACGATCTTTACCTCTCCCGATAGCAGGTAGAACGACTGGTTTATCGTATCACCTGCCTTGAAAAGGGCTCGCCCCTTGGAAAGCTTCTCGATAACGGCTTTCTTCGACACGTCGATGAGGTTTTCATGCGTCAGTTCCGTAAGGGGAATGAAGCGCCTCAATTCCTGGGCATTGACGTGCTGTATGCTCTTGCTCATCTCTGAAGAAATCGGGTGGTCAAGGGGGCCGGCAAGGATTGGGAAGCCGGAATGCTGGATGGGCTGATGCTAACACCTGCTACGGAAGCTCACAATGGCGCAGGGGCGAAGAGGCCGCGGCCATCAGCATTCGGTGACCCATTTCAAAGTCCGGTCGATGGCCTCCAGAGGCGTATAAAAATGCGGGGAAAGACGTATGCCCCCACCGCGCCGCGCACAAAAGACGCCTCGCCGGCTCAGGGCCTCGTGAACGGTTGCATCGGACAACCGATGGTGGTGGAAGGTGAGGATGCCGGAACGTCGATCCGGGCGGAGGTCCGATAGGATTTCGATATCCGGTATCGCCTGAAGACCGGTCACCAGCCTATCCACACGTTGGCGAATGGCCTCTTCCACGACCGGGATACCGATATCGAGGAGCAGTGAAAGGCTGGCGTGCAGACCGTGAACACCGAGCATGTTGGGACTGCCGCATTCGAAACGGCGGGCACTTTCCGCGGCTTTCCACTCCTGGCGATCAAATTCGCCAAGAGCTTCGAGCATGTGCCAGCCATATTGCGTCAGCTTCAGGCAGGGTCGAATTTCCGAACGGCAATAGAATACCCCGAGCCCTTCGGGGCCCAGCATCCACTTGTGCCCATCCGCGGCCAGAAAATCGGCATGGATCGCCTGAACATCCATCGGCAGCGCGCCGACGCTCTGAATTGCGTCGACACAGAACAGGATTTTCCGCTTCCGGCAGAAGCGGCCGATTCGGGCCAGATCCATCTTGAGTCCGCTGGCGTACTGGACGGAACTGATCGCCACCAGCCGGGTGGAGTCGTCCGTTTCGGCCATGATCGCCTCTTCGGGAGAGACGTGCTGGTTGAGCCTGGCCTTTCGAACGGAAACACCCTGGTCCTGCAGTGATTCCCAAACTACACGATTGGAGGGGAATTCCTGATCGGTGATAACGACGGAGTCTCCGGCCTGCCAGTCGAGACCATAAGCCACAAAGGAAAGGGCTTCGGAGGTGTTTTTAACCAGCGCGATGTCCTCGATGGCCGGTGCATGGATCAGCTTGCGCAGTTGCTCCCGCAGTTGCTCTTCGGTTTTCAGCCAACGCGGATAGCCGAGTGAACCCCGGATTCCATTTTCCTCGGCGAACGCCTTCACTGCCTCGACGGTACGTCGGGGCCAGGGTGAAACGGCGGCGTGATTGAGATGAATGAGGCCCTTCTCGAGGGAAAACTCCGGTTCGATCATGTTTGCCATCCTGTCGAAGAGATATCTGTCCTGGCAGTCTTCGGTCCGGTCGCCATTGTGCGGTGTAATCTGGTTCTCAAGCTCGGACAATATTGGCATTCTGCACTATAGCGGGACCAGTTGAAATTCGCTGTGCTGCTGCTTTGCTTAGGGGAGCTTGCATAACTTCCCGCGTTTACCTAACGAGTTGGAGAGCCTATGGATGTGGCATTCATGTCGAAGGAAGGCCTGGATGAGCTGATCAGCCAGCTTGCTGACTCGGGCTATCGGGTTTTTGGGCCGACTGTGCGGGCCGGGGCAGTGGTGTTCGATCGGGTCGATTCTGCGGCACAGCTGCCGGTGGGACTGGCGAGCGTCCAGGAGCCGGGACGGTACCGGTTGGAAGAGAGCGGCAACGTCCGGTTCTTCGACTTCGTCAACGGCCATGAATCGCTCAAGCGTTTCACCTTCGCTGCGCAGGAAAAACTGTGGTCCTTTTCTGCCGATGGGACCTTCCAGTCCGGTCTGTCCGAATCCCCCAGAACCGCAGTTATCGGGGCAAGGGCCTGTGACATCGCGGGGATGAAGGTCCAGGACCGGACTTTTCTAAAAGGGAAACACTCGCCCCATACGGACCCATACTACGCCGACCGACGGGAAAACCTGTTCGTGGTGGCAGTCAACTGCACCCGCTGCGTCGCCACCTGCTTCTGCAGCTCCCAAAACGCCGGCCCCAAGGCTGCGGATGGTTTCGACCTCTCATTGACAGAGCTGGACGAGGGGTTTGTCGTGGAGATCGGCAGTGCGGCCGGTGAGGCCATCGCCGCCAAGCTGGACCTGGTACCACCCAAGGGTGCCAAGGAGCGCGCCGAAGAGGCCATCGAGGCGTGTGCCCAATCCCAGGTCCGCTACATCGACAACGATGGAATCTATCAACTCCTTTTCAGTAATCTCGAGCATCCACGCTGGGATGATGTCGCCGAGCGCTGCCTCTCCTGTGCCAATTGCGTGATGGTGTGTCCCACCTGTTTTTGCCACCGTGAAGTGGAAGTGCCCTCTATGGACGGTACCGGCAGCGATCACGTTCGCCAGTGGGATGCCTGTTTTACCCTCGAACACGGAAGTACTCACGGCAGACACCTTCGGCCCGAGGTACGTCAACGTTACCGGCAGTGGCTCACGCACAAGGTGGGGGCGTGGTGGGAACAGTTCGAAACCTCGGGATGTGTCGGTTGCGGCCGCTGCATCACCTGGTGTCCCACCGGGATTGATCTGACCGAAGAGATCGCCGCCATCAGGGCGCAACCGGGGGAGAAGGCATCGTGAGTGCACTACTGAGCAATAATCCCTATTTGCCGATGGTCGCCGAGGTGGTGGATCAGATGGAGGAGGCACCCGATATCGTCACATTGCGCCTGCGCCTGACGGAGCCGCATGAGCGGGATGCCTATCGCTTTGAGCCTGGCCAGTTCAACATGCTGTATTTGGGACGGGTAGGGGAGGTCCCCATTTCTATTTCATCGGATCCTGCCGAACCGGAGCTCATCGACCACACCATTCGCGCAGTTGGGCGTGTGACCGAGGGCCTGGTCCGGCTTGGCAAGGGCGACAAGGTAGGGTTGCGCGGTCCTTTCGGTACCGGCTGGCCGATGCAAAAGGCGAAAGACCGGAATCTGCTGGTGGTTACCGGCGGTATCGGCTGTGCTCCGACAGCCTCGGTGGTGGGCTATGCCCATGAACGCCGTGACCAGTACGGAAAGGTCACGGTAATGCATGGTGTTCGCCAGCCACGGGATCTGATCTACGGCAATCGATTCGATGCCTGGTGCGATGCGAAAGACACGCAGTGCCTGTTCGCTTCCCAGGAGTCGGGCCCGAACTGGAAATGGCACCTCGGACTGGTCACCGAACTGCTCGACCAGGTCGAGCCTGAGGCCATCGAGGGAATGGTCATGATGTGCGGCCCTGAACCGATGATGCGTGCCGTGGCCGAGGAGTTGTTGAGGCGGGGGCGGCCCATCGATGATATTTATCTGTCGATGGAGCGGAGTATGCAGTGCGGTCTGGGACACTGCGGGCATTGCCAGTACGGCCCCGATTTCATCTGTAAGGATGGTCCCGTTTTTCCGTATAGCCGGGTCCGTGAACTGATGAAGGTCAAGGGATACTGAATCATGGACAAACCGAAGATATCCGTTCACAAGTTCTCTTCCTGTGACGGTTGTCAGGTGCAGATACTGAGTCTCGAGGAGGAGCTGCTGCAGCTGGCCGACCGGGTGGACATTGCGTTCTTTGCCGAGGCTACCAGCCGTATGGACCCGGGCCCCTATGCCGTCTCTTTCGTCGAAGGTTCGGTTTCCACTCCGCATGAGATAGAGCGAATCAAACATATTCGCGACATCAGCGACCTTGTGGTTTCCATCGGCGCCTGTGGGCAGTCCGGTGGACTCCAGGCACTGCGAAACTGGGGGGATCTGACGTACTACCTCAATGACTTCTATACCGAGCCCGAGCACATCGATGCGTTGCCGCAGTCCACGGCGTTTCATGAGCATATCGTGGTGGACTGGGAGGTGCCCGGCTGTCCCCCGGACCAGGGGCAACTCAAATATGTGATCAACAGCGTGCTGTCGGGGGTCAAACCGAACCTGCCCAGCGAGGCGGTGTGCCTGCAATGCAAACGCGACGGTAATGTCTGCGTGCTGGTCTCGCAGGATCAGCCCTGCATGGGGCCGATTACGCGTACCGGCTGCGGTGCTCTCTGTCCCCATCAGGAGCGGGACTGCTATGGCTGCTTCGGACCTCAGGGCGGTGGCAATATCGACGCCCTCGGCCGCCGCTTCAATGGCGCCGGGCTCACACCGGCCGATGTGGTGAGCCGGTTACGGCTGATCTACAGCTGGGCCGAACCCTTCCGCGGGGCTTCCTTGAGATGGGAAAAAGGGGCTCCGGATGCACCGCTGCCACCGCAACCCCATAAACATGGAGGGATGCGGTCGTGAGTGAACGGAAGATCGAAGTCCCCGTTCTGTCGAGGGTCGAGGGGGAGGGAGCGCTCCACGTCAAAATCCGTGACGGTCAAGTCGAGGATCTGAGGCTGCGTATCTTCGAGCCGCCGCGCTTTTTCGAGACCTTTCTGCAGCAGCGGGACTGGCGGGAAATCCCGGACATCACCGCACGCATTTGTGGTATCTGTCCGGTGGCCTATCAGCTCAGCGCCTCTCAGGCCATTGAAGCTGCCTTTGGCGCAGTGTTGACCCCGGAGATCCATGCCCTTCGCCGTCTCTACTACTGTGGTGAGTGGATCGAGAGCCATGCGCTGCACATTCATTTGTTGGCGGCACCCGATTTTTTCGGATTCCCGGATGCCATGTCGCTGGCCAAGTCTTATCCGGCCGAGGTCCGCCGTGGTTTGCATCTCCAGGGCCTTGGCAATGATCTGGTGAAGATGTTCGGTGGCCGGGCCGTCAACCCGGTGGGTGCACGGCCGGGCGGTTTCTATCGGGCGCCCTCGCACTCGGAAGCACGCGCCATGCTGGAGCGTTTCCGTGCCGCTCGGGATGATGCTGCCGAACTGATTAAATGGACTGCCACGTTCGACTATCCCGATATTCACCGGGATGCACCCTGGGTCAGTCTCCGCCACAGCAGCGAATACCCCATGGCGCAGGGTAATATTTTCGCCAGTACAGGGCTGGAAATCGAGGTCGCAGACTTCGAGCAACACTACCGTGAATTTCAGGTCCCGCACTCTACGGCACTTCACGCTCATCTGGACGGCAAACCCTATTGGGTCGGACCGTTGCCGCGACTCAACAACAACCTGGACAGACTGCCGGATGCAACCGCCCGCCTTCTGGAGAAGACCGGCATCCGTTTTCCGAGCAACAATCCGTTCCACAGTGCCGTGGCGAGGTCGGTGGAGATTCATGTCGCCATCGAAGAGGCCACCCGCATTCTCGAGGCCTACCTCAGCCAACCCCTGCCAAAGCCCTATGTGGATATCGTACCGAGAGAGGGGGAGGGGGCTGGTTGTACGGAAGCGCCGCGGGGGATCCTCTGGCACCGATACCGGTTCAATGCGGAAGGCAAGGTGGTCAAGGCGGTGATTACGCCACCCACCAGCCAGAATCAGGCGCACATGGAAGACGATCTGCGTCAGAGTGTGCTGGAATCCCTGGCACTCGATGATGGCGCATTGCAGTCGCATCTGGAGGCGGGGGTCAGAAATTACGATCCCTGCATCTCCTGTTCGACCCACTTTTTGAAAACGACTATTGATCGCGACACCTGAACGGTTCGCCCAGGAGCCCTGTCGGACTTGACCGATCTTAGCGAGGGAAAGCCGGTTTGAGACAGATTTTTCGATCTTTCGAGGCGAATAGTGGGTCTATTTAACGAGAAAGATCGGAAAATCTGGCCAAATCCGGCTTTTCCGCAGTAGATCAGCGTTAAGTCCGACAGGCTCCTAGAGGCACGGTTCACCTCCGGCGTAGGATGAATACGCCGGTACAAATCACCATCGAAATGAACACCAAGGCAGTAACTGCCAGGATCGCCGGGGACAACTCGTCACTCCAGAGCAGTGGCAGGCTGCTCAAGACCACGAAGGGCCATACAAAGGTAAATGCCACGTATTTGACCGGACTCATGGCCGGATTACGTGAAAAGGTGGACTGCACCATCGGGCCAATGGCAGCAATCACGATGGCCGCCAGCCAGACAACGTCCGTCATATCGCCCCAACTCCCTTTTGTTGACCGGGCGGGTGTGTGCCCGAAGCCTGCTTAAACGAGTCTAGTGGTCCATGTGGAAAATAGTGTAACGCTCAGCCGTTCTCACAAGCGCCCTTGGCAAGGCGCAGGAGCGCAGGACTGGCCGTAAGCCAATTCAAGCGACTGCAACGCAGCCGAGGAGGCTTGTGAACCGGCCCGAAGGGAGCCCCGCTAATGGACCAATCCTGCGCCGCGATGTAGGTCGGGCTTTAGCCCGTCGCGAACCGATGACGGCGTGAAGGCCAACCTACAGGCATCCGGCCCGGGCCGGCGCACGATTCCCAAGCATCGCAGCGCGCTTTGTCGTGGCCCATTAGCGGGGCACGTCCCGAGTATTGCGTAATTGAACGGATGGCCGATACCAGGGGTTGGGGTCTAGAACTCAAGAAGGAAATACCAATGGAGGCAGCCATGGACTGGAACCAGATCGAGGGCAACTGGAAACAATGGAAAGGTCGCGCAAAGGAGCAGTGGGGCAAGCTGACCGACGACGATCTCGATCGCATCGAAGGTAAACGTGACCGTCTGGTCGGCTATCTTCAGGAGCGCTATGGCATTGCCAGGGATGATGCCGAGAAGAAAGCCGACGAGTTTCAGCGGAAGCATTGACCCCGTAAGGCACTAAAGGCCCGCCCAGGCAAAGCGGGCGGGCCTTTAGCTGTTCAAGGCTGCCGGGAGAGTTAACACTGCTCCCACGGCAGGTTCTCAAAACGCCAGCCACCCAGACTGCTCCGGTGATGGTGCTCATCGAGTTCCCCTTCAAAACCGTCCAGCACGTTGTAGACCTGAGGGAGCCCCGCCTGGACCAGCGCCTTGCCTGCCTCGAGCGAACGTTTGCCACTTCGGCAGATGAGAATCACGGGGGCGCACATACTGTCCGCTTCACAGATTACCCCTCCTAGCATCAGGGCCTTTACCTGTTTGACGAAGTTGGGGTTGATATCCCAGTCTGGTTCGTCGATCCAGGGAATGTGAATGGCACCGACCGGATGGCCGACAAAGAGAAACTCCATACCGGATCGAATGTCGATGAGTACGGCCCTTGGTTCGCTTTGGAGCAGTTCATAGGCACCGCTGGGCTTCAGGTGACGCAGTAGGGATTCGGGCATAATTGTTGGTGTCCATTAGTATATGTTATAAGTATATAGAATTAGCTTGGTCTCAAACAAGACCATTCTGTTTTTGCAATCACATCCAGGAACCTATGAGTCTTTCAGTGCAGATCATTATCAGGAACTTCACCAAGGACGGGCAGCGATTCCGACCTGGCGATTGGGCGCAGCGCCTTGCATCGGTCGCAGGCCGAACCGGTTCGGGAGGCCGTATCCGGTTCCATCCCAAAGTTCGCGTGATCACCATCGACGGTGCCAACTGCGTGCTGGTGGATACCAGTCTGGAACAGCAAGAGCCGATGCTGCTGAAGTTTCTGCTGGATTTCGCCAGAACCAACAACCTGGTGACTGAAGAAATACCGCAGGGGCTTGACTACCCGGAACCCCATGCGGCGGAAGCCTGAGGCCCTCAAGGGGCTACGATTTCCGGCTGTTACTCCAATAAGCAATTCGCATAATGTATATTATGTAAAGTCACGTAGTATGGAGGGATCAAGCACCATCCAATGCGATCCGCAGGTGCTCCCGTTCCCGCTGAACCGTGGCGGCCAGTCGGTGGCGGCGCTCTTCCGGTACGGCACTCAGACTTTGCACCCGCTCTGCATAATCATCGGTCACCTCAAGCGACCACCTGAGCATCTCGCCGGCCTGCTTTCGCGTCAGCCCGTATTTCGTTCCCAGCTCGATCAGGTTCTCGCCGAAGCCCCCGATTGTGTCGTCGAAATCGAGAGGTACCGCGAGTCGGACATCATGTTGTGGCCAAGCCCGCATGGGCGCCGGGTCATAGATCGGCGAGAGGCGGACCTCTTCCGGCCCACCCAGAAACGAGAGGTTTTGCAGGTGCATGTCGCCGTTGCCGGTACACACCGCCATACACAAGCGTCGATACATCTCCCGTTGCACCGCTCGCACGTCCATGTTTACCACGGAGGCGAGTTTCTCGAGCCATGAACCGACCTCGGCCAGGTCGGTATCCTGATTGGAGTTGAAATCCCTACGCCCGGTGGCGAACACCGAAAACAGACTCTCCATGGGGATCGGGAGCCCTTCGGCAGTGAAATCGAGGCGTTCGACGGCGAGTAATTCCAGGCCATCCAGTGTGGCCCGCCACGACCTCGGTACCTCGAATCCCGCCTCCCGGTGGAGTTCGAGGCACTCGGCTTCGAGTTCGGCGACGCCCCGGTACTCCGAGGGCTCGATCTTGAGCACCACCTCGACGAAGCGCCGCCCCTCCACTTCCGGAGTACCGGGTCGGGCGAATGTGCCATCCCATTCCGGCGCGTCCGGTATGGCAACCAGCAGCTTGGGGATCATGCCGCCGGCGGACGGCGTGGGCCCCAGCAGTTCGGCCACAGCCTCGGCATCCATGAGTTCCACATCGAGGGCGACATCGTCCCGAATGGTCTTCCAGAACCTGGAGCGATTCCCGGGCGTCGGCGCCATGGTCGCAGCGCGGGTGTAGGAGGCTTCGGCTGCACGGTCATCCCGGAACAGGTCGAGATGGCCGATACCGTCGTGGCCTGTGAGTAGCAACAACTCCCAATCCATCTCGAACCCGGTGGCCGGTGGATTGGGTCGTTTCTCCAGGATGCGTGAGTAGATACGGCGCTGGATATTGCGCCGCCCTTCTCCGGGAATCAGCGCCATGAGGCGGGGATGGAGCGGCATGGCGTCCCGGGCCTGGAATATGACGGGGTTGCGGCCGTAGAGGCGCTGCGAGGAAAGGAGCGCCAGGCCGGCTGCAGCAGGCCCGAGCTCGAGATACTCCTCGGTATAGCTGAATCGGGTCTCCCGAGGCGTCACCACCAGGTCTCCCATCTTGACCGGACCTTCCGGTCGGCGCGTCCAGATGACGGCGTGATAATCCATCAGAAGAAGTCCCCTCGCTGCAGCGACTCGAGTGCATCGTTGTCCGGAACGGCAGTGATGCGCAGCCCGGCAACCTGGGCAAGCCTGGTTACCAGGCCGAAGTCACCATTGCCGCGAGTTTTCATGCGTGAAAGGGTCTCCGGCGCCGCACCGGCCCGTACCGCCAGCTCGCTCTCGTCGATCCCGCGCTTGGCTGCCGCCTGGAGTATCTGGCGCAGGACGCGCTGGAAGGTTTCGGGTTCGGCGAATGAGCGACGTGGCATGACTATTTAATCAATTGGTAGAGGATTTATCAGAAATATTGCTACCAAATGACTAATTAGTCAACTAACATGCGGCGGCCGATCCATGAAAGCGAGATGCGGCAGCTTATGGGGCGTGGACTTGCTCAGGCTCGTTTTGCTATCGCATCAATGGCGGCCAACGTCCGGTCCACCTCTTCGGGGGTGTTGAACAGTCCCGGAGTCACCCGTGCCGAGGACGGCTTATAGGGCGTTTCACTGGTCACGAAATTCCGCTCCAGCAACGCTTCGACTACCTGTTCCGGTCTCATGCCTTCGATATCGAAACAGGTGATGCCGGATGCAAGATCAGGCTTCATTGGGGTGTGCAGTCGGACCTGCGGGATCGTTGACAGGCCTTCCCGCATTTGACGGTTGAGTTCGTGGATGCGTGCAGCGATGGCATCGCGACCAATGTTCTCCTGGAATCGGAATGCGGCCGGCAGTGCCCATTGGTGCTCGAAGGGTTTGAACCCGCCGGGGGTCATGTGACCGCCCCAGGTTCCGTCAGGGGTAAACGTCGGAATGGTGATGTCCACCTCTGCGGTTCGCTCCGGCCGGCCCCAGATGATTCCCGTACCCCTGGGTCCGAACAGCCATTTGTGGGCGCCTGCGGCGAAAAAATCACAGCCGAGGTCGCTCACCTGGAAATCCTCCACACCGAAACCGTGCACACCGTCAAGAACCAACAAGACCCGGTCGGTCTCATCCCGACGACGATTGATGACTGCCAACTCTTCGGCAATTTGCCGAACCGGCAGTTTCAGTCCTGTCTTCGAGTGCACCCAGGTCAGACCGAGCACCCGTGTTTCGGGACGCACTTCAGCAATCAGTCTGTCGACGATGCGTTCTGTGCTCACTGCGGAGGCTTCCGCGGACGGCATCGGCACGATGCGAAGGGATGCACCTGTGCGGCGGCTTGTATATCGCAGGGCCTGCTGGGTCGCGTAGTAGTCTTCTTCGGTGGTGAGCAGCTCCTGATCGGAACGAACCCGAATACCGTTGTAGATTTGGGATAGTCCCATCGTGGTGCTGTCCGTCAGCGCCACCTCCTGGTACCGGGCACCGATGAAACGTGCAGCGGCCCGGCGCGCCCTGCGCTCCAGATCCCAGCGGTTTTCCATGGCATAGAGGGCGGGACTTTCGTCCAGAGCGATTCGATATTCGCGGATGGCGTTATGAACAGGCTCCGGGTGGGATGTCAAAAGCAGGCCAGCCATATTGACGTAAGTCGGATCAAGCCGGAACTGGGCCCGGATGGTCTCCCAGTCGCCATCCACTATTTCAGCCCCTGTCGCCCTGCGGTAACCGCCAAGTTCCGGTAATGCAGCAGCCAGTGTTGCGACTGTGAGGAAATCGCGACGCCTGAGTGGCATGGTACTTCCTTTTCCGTCTCCTGCCCGTGAAGTATAGCGGGCACTTCTATAAATTCGTCATTCCCGCAAAAGCGGGAATCCAGCTGTTGTTTATACTGGGCTCCCGCTTTCGCGGGAGTGACGAAAAAAAAGAATTTTCAGAGGTTCCCCAGCCTGTCGGACTTAGGTGCCCGTAGCGAGCAAGGTGGGAGAGTGAGACCAAATTTTCATGATTTCGAGGCGCATACGAGTGCAGGGATGCACTCGATAGAGCGACGCATGCCGCCATGGACGGCGGCATTAGAGAATGTCTGGAACCTATTCTCGAGGAGCCAAAGCCGAGTGGGTCTACGCAACGAGAAATCGGGGAAATTTGGGCCGCTCTCCCACCGGCGCACGACTGCATGGATGCAGGAGGTAGAGCAACGCAGGGAGCAGTTGCCGAGTAAGAACATCCTAAGTCCGACAGGCTGCTAACCACTCCCTTTGCCGAACGGTCGGCCTTGAAGCTCGATTCAGGGCAATACTTTGAAGCTCGTTAGCACGGAAACGGCATTTCCGTATTCCCACGGATGGTGGCTGCTGAAATGCCGCCTATCCTCACGGTAAGCCTGTTAAAAGCAACCTTGTCGAAAGGCAAGGGCGCAAAGCCACCGGCCTAAGGGATGCGTCCTTCCGGGACTAACTTCCTAAGGCAGCGGAGCTGCCAGGCTTTCTCTTTTCTTCAGGTCGCAACGGCTTCTGATTGCCTGGCAAATGACTTTTTTGCGTCCCACCATTTTTGCACCGGGGGCTGACCAAGCGCTTTAGTGCCTCAGTCATGCGATCCCGATCAGCGGCTCGCAGGTACTTCAGATTTAAAAAGCGATTCCGGAAGATAGTCCGACAGGAAAGCCCCGTCGCATAGAAAAAAAAGGGTGGTCTGGGGAGACCACCCGGCAAGGTCCAGCTTTGATGGTTAGGCACTATTAAAAATAGCAGCCATTCCCGGAAATGCCAGTACGGATCGAAAAATTTTTCGAGCTATGCGCGTGGCTGCCCGTTCGGCAGGCGACCTACTCCAGTTCACGTCTCATCTTTTCGAAGTCGTCCTTGCTGATCTCTCCGCGTGCGTAGCGCTCTTTGAGGATGTCGATGGCGGCGTTACGACTGGTCCCCGCCAACAGAAATTTGATGACGGCGACAATGCCGAGGATCACCAAGATCCAGAACAGCACCATCAAAAGCCAGCCCGGCCAGAAACCGCCGCCGTAACCGTGCATATTATCCCACCACATGCCTTCTCCTCTCCCGACGCTTGCAGTAGGCCGGCCCCCAAGGGACCGGCCTACCGGGATGTCTAGAGACACTACCGGTTATCTGTAGTGCCCGTGTCTTCCTCGCTTGGCGCTGTCGTTTCCGGGGCCATACCCGGCCCCTTCATGCCGGGACTCTTCATGCGGTTATCTGTAGTGCCCGTATCTTCCTCGCTTGGTGCTGCCGTTTCCGGGGCCATACCCGGCCCCATCATGCCGGGACCCATCTGCCGACCGTAGCCCGGGCCCATCTGTCCGCCGTAACCCGGGCCCATCTGTCCGCCGTAACCCGGGCCCATCTGTCCGCCGTAGCCCGGGCCCATCATACCGGGACCCATCTGCCGACCGTAGCCCGGGCCCATCATGCCGGGCCCCATCATGCCGGGCCCCATCATGCCGGGCCCCATCATGCCGGGCCCCATCATGCCGGGACCCATCATACCGGGACCCATCATACCGGGACCCATCATACCGGGACCCATCATACCGGGACCCATCATACCGGGACCCATCATACCGGGACCCATCTGCCCGCCGTAGCCCGGTCCCATCTGCCCGCCGTAACCTGGGCCCATCTGTCCGCCGTAACCCGGGCCCATCTGCCCGCCGTAACCTGGGCCCATCTGTCCGCCGTAGCCCGGGCCCATCATACCGGGGCCCATGCCCATGCCGGGGCCCATGCCCATGCCGGGACCCATGCCCATGCCGGG
>NZ_FMWD01000005.1:0-45067 GCF_900102855.1 Thiohalomonas denitrificans | reverse complement strand
CCCATGCCCATGCCGGGACCCATGCCCATGCCGGGGCCCATGCCCATGCCGGGACCCATGCCCTTCTGACCCATACCTGGACCCATCATACATGGACCCATGCCCGGACCCATCTGCATGCCTTTGCCCATCGGCCCCTGGCCTTGATAACCGTAAGGGCACCCGCTTCCGTAGGGACAGGGCGAAGTCGCACCTTGCGCCCAAACACTACCCGTTGCAGTCATGGCACTCAGCACAGTTGCCATTGCAATCCTTTTGAACCTCATAAGTACCTCCTCCATTGCTGTTTCGGCCGCAGTGGGATTGATTACCTCCATGCGGCACTGAGTACCCGGCCCCGGAAATCCGGATGGCTGAGAAGCTTTCATGCGGTGGACCGGAGAATATCCGTCCGCTTCAGCAAGCGGGCATTGACCGCGACAATGACGGTGGAGACGGACATCAAGGCCGCACCGATCGCCGGTGAAAGAATGATCCCCGCACCGGCCGCAACCCCGGCCGCCAGTGGAATGGCCACGACGTTATAGCCGGTCGCCCAGCCCAGGTTCTGCAGCATTTTCCGGTAGGTGGCACGTGAAAGCGCCAGGATTGCTGCCACTTTTTCGGGATCGTTCTTCACCAGAACGACGTCGGCCGATTCGATGGCCACATCGGTCCCGGCGCCGATGGCGATGCCGAGATCCGATTCCACCAGGGCAGGGGCATCATTGACGCCATCGCCCACCATCGCGACCCGCAGTCCCCGCTGCTTTACTTCGCGAATTTTGGCGGCTTTCTGATCCGGCAATACGCCCGCAAAGTAGTCATCGAGTCCCAGCTCGGCAGCAACACTGCGGGCTACGGCTTCCGTATCGCCGGTTAGCATGATGCACTGTATTCCCATGGCCTTTAGCCGGGTTACGGCCGCTTTGGAGGAAGCCCGGACGACGTCTGCCAAGGCGATGGCCCCGGCGACTTCGTCCGCCACGATGAGGAGAATGACCGTATTGCCGCCCTCCGACAGGCGGCTGATAACCTCCTCATCCACGCGGAATCCCTCCTCTCGAGCGTAACCCGGACTGACCACTCGAACCCGGCGCCCCTCGATCTCGGCTTCAGCGCCCCGCCCGGTCAGGTTGTGGAAATGGCTGACGCTCGCCAGCTTGAGGTCCTTTTTCGTGGCGGCGTCGGTGACGCCACGGGCGATAGGATGTTCCGACTGGCTTTCCAGAGCAGCGGCTATGCGCAGGACCTCGGTTTCGTCCCAGTCTCCAAAGGCAGTGGTTTCACGCACACCGAAATGGCCTTCGGTGAGAGTGCCGGTCTTGTCGAATACCACAGCGCCGAGGTCCCGCGACTGTTCGAAGGCGGCCCGATTGCGGATCAGAAGCCCGTTCGATGCGCCCATGCTGGTACTCATCGCCACCACCAGGGGAACGGCCAGACCAAGCGCGTGAGGGCAGGTGATCACCATCACGGTCACCATGCGTTCCAGGGAGAACTCGAAATCGGCACCGAATGTCAGCCAGGTGAACAGCGTCAGCAAGCCGGCGCTGATCGCAATATAGGTCAACCATCCACCGGCACGGTCTGCCAGGTTCTGGCTGCGCGAGCGTGAACTCTGGGCCTGTTGAACCATATCGATGACCTGCGAGAGATAGGTGTCGCGGCCGGTCTTCCGGATCTCGACGGTGACACTGTTCTCGCCGTTCACCGAGCCGCCGATTACCTGTGTTCCTTCATCCTTGTAAACCGGTACCGATTCGCCGGTGAGCATCGATTCGTCAAAGCTGCTCTCGCCTTTTGCAATCACGCCATCGGTGGGGACCTTCTCCCCCGGCTTGACCAGGATCTTGTCTCCAACGGCCAGATCCGATGCTGAAACCTCCTCTACGCTGCCATCTTCCCTGAGGCGATGAGCCTCGGTGGGCAACAGTCTGACCAGGGCCTCCAGGGCACCCGAGGCCCCCATTACCGAACGCATTTCCACCCAGTGGCCAATGAGCATGACGTCGATGAGCGTCGCCAGTTCCCAGAAGAAGACCTCACCCTCCAGACCGAAGACAACGGCGCTGGAGTAGCCATAGGCGACTGTGATGGCCAGCCCGATCAGGGTCATCATTCCCGGCTCGCGCCGGCTCAGGTCATCGTAGAGCCCGCGTAGGAATGGCCATCCGCCATAGAAGTAAACGCCGGTGGCGAGCAGGAACAGAACCAGTGCGTCTCCTGGAAAGCGGAGCAGGTCCTCAAGGCCGAGAAACGACCGTATCATCGGCGATAGCGCCAGGATCGGCACGGTCAGCGCCAGAGAGAACCAGAACCGCCGCCGGTAATCGGCGATCATGGCGGCATGGTGTGCCTGATGTCCGCCCTGTTGCTGCTGGTGATCGGTATGTTTGTCCTGCTTCCCCGCTGGGCCGGAATGGCCGGCGTGCTGCATGATTTGACCTTTGAATTTTTGGGATGCCACTCTTAATCGTAGTTTGCGGAAACGGGGATTGCTTTTCAGTTTCTTTGCCGGTTTGAAGCGGCTGACCCTCCATAAAAAGAACGGCAGATTCGTGGCGCCTGCTGTTAGAGCGTGCGATGCGAATCTGCCGTTCCTGAACCCTTGCGGCGATACCGCCGGGTACATTCAGCTTCAAAGGTCTTCTACACGGAGCGCTTTCTGGTTGCGACGATGGATAGACCCCACAGCAGTAAAAGTAGAGCCAGGCCGGATGGGCCAAACGAGCCACCACCGCCGCTACCACTGGTCGTCCCTGCCTCTAGAATGTCCGTGGTGAATGCGATCCGGCTGGTCGCCTGGCCGTCAGTCACTGCGACCTGGACATCGTAGTTTCCGACTGTAGTCGGCGTACCCGAGATAACTCCCGTCCGGGTATTAATGGAAAGACCGGGAGGAAGTCCCTCCGCACTGAACTCCAGCGGATCACCTTCGGGATCGGATGCGTCGATGGCCAGTGAGACCGGCTCTCCAAGCTCGAAACTCTTTTGCTTCACCGTTTGAATATGGGGAGCGAAGTTATTGCTTCCGCAGCGGTCGAAGGTTGTTTCCTGGGATGGCTGGCCTGTAACGCTCAGCGACAACTCGACCGCGCTACATTCATCAGGAGCGACAGCGGATTGATAGGTCAGCAAATAGCCATTCTGGAGTAGTTTGGCCATTTCCAGTTGTACGGCCTCCAATGCCTGCCCATCATCGGCCGCGACGTAATCAGTACCACCCTCCTGTGCGATTTGCGTCATGGTGTCGGTCTCTACGTTCGAGCCGAAACCGATGGTGAAGACGGGTATGCCGCTTGAATCAATGGCCCCGAGGAGTTCCGGGAGTTCCGTATCGGAATAATGGTCGTATCCGTCCGACAGCAGTACGATGGCCTTCGGGCCATTGACACCCACCGGGCCGTTCTCTGCCATCGTGAGTGCCTCCATCATGGCATCGAAGATCGGAGACGTTGATTCATCCGGGTTCAGCTGCTGATAGATGGCCTCCTCGATGGCTGTCGTATTCGAGGGATCCACCATTGTGAAATCGGTGGTGACGATTTCCGTGCGAAACTTCACCAGCCCGACATAGTCGCCGAGTTGCATGTTCCTTACGAAACTGACCACCGAATCTTCGACCTGCCTGTTGAGAGCATCCAGGCTACCGCTGTTGTCGATGACAAATACCACCGAGAGCGCCACGTCATCCTGTTCACTTGTGATGGCCGGCTGCCGGAAGCTTGTTATCGGCATCGACGTTCCGTTTTCGACGATTTGAAAATCGGCTTCATTCAAGTCGGTTACAAAATTGCCATCTGCGTCCGTTACCGTTGCATGCACTTCGACAGGATCGGCCTGAGCATTGACCCGCATGTCCACCGCCGCCTCGGTCACAGCCGGCATTAGGGAGATACTGAGAAGCAGAGAAAACAGGATAATTGGCCAAGCCTTGGCCAACGGTTCGCGTACTAACCTGGATAGGTACATCACCTACCTCCTTGTAAGTTGTCATTGGTATTGAACTTTTAGTTGCTGCTATGCAAAACAGCAAGTATGTCATACCAAAAACGAGCAGCCTTCGTCGGAAACCGCTGCCTCGGACCAGAGCTTTCCGCCGGACCCGCTATTGGTTGGAGCGTGCATCCGGGCTATTCAGGTGCTAGTCTACTAATGTCGACCTTTTTAGTCAGAAAATAACCCGGAATTAGCGTAGTCGCCTTGACCCCTTCTGCAAAACATACCGGTGCCGGCCGGACTCCGATCAGGCTCCTGCGGGAACCGCGGGTTCTGTTGACGCTGTTACTCCTATCGGCCTTGGTGGGTCCCTGTGCCATGGCCATGGAGAGGGGCATGAACCATGAGCAGGAGATGCCCTATCCGTGCATGGCCGGCGATGATTGCCATCGGTTTTCGGCTCCTGCAGCCGTGGATGCTGAAAAGTTCCTGCCTTCCGGACCAATCCCGCTTCCGGTGAAGATGCGATCCCGTGTTGTGCCGTTTCCGGACGAAGGAATCGGAGTCGTCCTTCCACGGATCGCTTCTGTGCCCGATGGGCCGCTCTATCTAATCACCCGCCGCCTGAGGCTTTGAGAGCCCTTTGCCGCTTCGCGGCAACTCCCCTGTTTCTCTCCAAAACCGATTCGACCGCTTCGCCCGTAAGTTGATTGAAAGCGAATGCGGTTGTGCAACCGAATTCCCTGGAACAACGGAGAACGAGCATGCAGAACAAAGGGTTTTCTCGCCGCAATTTTCTGAAAAGTGCGGTAAGCGTTGGCGTCCTGGCGGGGCTTAACGGTTGGATTCCGGCCTATGCCTCGCAACGCGAGGGGTTGGACCCAACCAGCGGTCTGGGACACGATGGTGCGGTGGATCTTGCCATCGAACGCACCACCGGCCGCATCGCCGGAGAACGGGCACAACCGATAACCATTAACGGCACTACGCCCGGACCTCTGATTCGACTGAAAGAGGGTACGATCGCAACCCTGCGCGTTACCAACCTGCTGGATGAGGCAACTTCGATCCATTGGCATGGAATTCTTCTGCCGTTTCAGATGGATGGTGTACCCGGCGTCAGCTTTCCGGGAATCCCGGCCGGTGAAACCTTCACCTACCGTTATCCGCTGAACCAGAGCGGCACATACTGGTACCACAGCCATTCCGGACTGCAGGAGCAGTTGGGGCATTACGGCCCGTTGGTCATTGATCCGGCAGAACCGGAGCCTTTCGAATATGATCGCGACTATGTGGTAATGCTCTCGGACTGGACCTTCGAGGATCCAATGGAGGTCCTGAAGAACCTCAAGAAGGCGGAAGGCTACTACAACTATCAAAAACGCACCGTGGCCGACTTCTTCCGTGATGTCGAAGAGAAGGGTTGGGGGCCAACGATGCGGGATCGGCGCATGTGGGGCAACATGCGAATGAGCCCGACCGATATCGCGGATGTCACCGGTTCCACCTATACGTTTCTACTCAACGGTATGGCTCCGGAGGAGAACTGGACCGCCCTCTTCAACCCCGGGGAAAAGGTTCGGCTGCGTTTCATCAACGGGTCGGCCATGAGCTATTTCGATGTCCGCATCCCCGGTCTCAAAATGACCGTCGTTCAGGCCGATGGACAGAACACCCAACCCGTGCCGGTCGACGAATTCCGGATTGGTATCGCCGAAACCTACGATGTGATTGTTGAGCCGGACGAGGATCGTGCCTACACCCTGTTCGCCGAGTCGATGAATCGTAGCGGCTTTGCCCGCGGCACCCTGTCGACCCGGGACGGCGACTCCGCGGCAATCCCCAAACGACGTCCGGCGCCGGTGCGTGGCATGGACAGCATGGGGATGGACATGGATATGGACATGGATATGGACATGGAGGGCTCCGGGTCGATGGATAACATGGATTCGTCCGGGAGTATGGCATCCATGGAAGAGTCGGGTCAGTCGATGGACATGAATATGGACATGGGGAACTCGATGGAGGAAATGAATCCTTCCAAAAACATGGCTTCCATGGAAAACCAAGGCGAATCGATGAACATGGACGGCCCCGCCGTGGAAGAGGGGCAGGCGAACCAACACGCCGCAATGGACGGCATGGTCGGGGATAGCTCCCGATCCGTGGAGCACGGACCGAACAATCACGGACCCGGAGCCGCCATGGTGGCCATGAACCCCCGCAGCCGTCTGGATGAGCCCGGTGTCGGACTGGAGAGCACCGATTCGCACCGGGTCCTGGTCTACTCCGACCTGAAAAGTCTCCACCCCTGGCCGGATCAGCGGAAGCCCGGCCGGGAGATCGAACTCCATTTGACCGGCAATATGGAACGTTACATGTGGTCGTTCGACGGCAAGAAGTTCTCGGAAGTGAAGGGACCGGTGAGATTCCACCACGGAGAGCGGCTGCGGCTCACTCTGGTGAACGACACCATGATGGACCACCCCATCCACCTGCATGGAATGTGGATGGAGCTGGATACCGGGGCGGGTCCGTTAAAGCCGCGCAAGCACACCATCAGCGTGAAGCCGGGGGAAAAGGTCTCGGCCCAAATCACCGCGGATGCACCGGGTGACTGGGCTTTCCATTGCCACCTGCTCTACCACATGAAAGCCGGCATGTTCCGTGTCGTCTCGGTCGCTTAATGGAGGTGTAGTGTGAATAGTAATTGGATGACAAGACTCGCAGGGGCTCTGCTGCTGTTTCCGTTTTTGAGCGTCGCTGCCGATCAGGAGCGCGATAAAGAGGGATGGCCCTCCCCGGTTCATGACGATATCGCAGTTGGTTCGGTCCTTTTCGATCGTCTCGAATACGCCTGGGGTGACAACGAGGATACGCTCGACTGGGAAATTCAGGGCTGGTATGGCGGTGACTACCACCGGTTGTGGGTCAAAGCGGAAGGCGAAGATGTTCGTTCCGGGGGTGATGGCGGTGAGGCGGAGCTCGAACTCCTCTACGGCCGCATGATCTCTCCATTCTGGGATCTGCAGGCCGGCATCGGACAGCAGCACATCTACGGTCCGGGACCGGATCACGACCGCACCTATGCAACCGTCGGGCTCCAGGGGTTGGCACCCTACTACTTCGAGATGGACCCCTCTCTGCAGGTCAGCGAAGAGGGCGATGCTTCGGCCAGTCTCGAAGCCGAATATGAGCTGCTGTTTACCCAGCGACTGATCCTGCAGCCACGCTTCTCCACTGCCTATGCATTCGATGAAGTGGAAGAGTTCGGGATCGGGGAAGGATTCAATTTCGTGCAGGCGGGACTGCGCTTGCGTTACGAGTTTACGCGGAAGTTAGCGCCCTACATCGGTGTATCATGGCGGCGGGCATTGGGTGACACCGCAGACCTGATGGAAGCCGAAGGCGAGGATGACGAACACACCTCGCTGGTCGCCGGCATCCGGATGTGGTTTTAAAAGCAGACCGGCCGCCGCCGGGGGCCACAGGGCGGGTCGTGCCCGCCGACAGCCACCGGCGGCAGCCCCTGGCCCCGAAGTGATGATGAATGGGATCCGAAGGCGATTTTGTGACTCGACTACGCCATACCCGCTATCCGGAGGTAACCCCCTATCGGACCAAAGATGGTTCCGAGATCCGGGAGTTGATGCACCCCGCCGTGCAGGGCAACACCGAGCAGAGCCTCGCCGAGGCGACGCTACCGGTGGGCGGCAAAACCCTGCTGCACCTTCACTACCGTTCGGAGGAGTTGTACCACGTCAGCAGTGGTGAGGGGTGGCTCCAATTGGGTGGAGATCGCATTGCCATCGGTCCCGGGGATACCATCTGTATTGCCCCGGGCACCGCCCACAGGCTGGAAAACAGCGGCACTGAACCTCTCCGGGTCCTGTGTTGCTGTTCTCCACCCTACTCTCACGGAGACACGGAGTTGCTGGAGTGAGGGTCAGCCCTTCGTAAACAGCGCGATGGACTCCACATGGGCGGTGTGCGGGAACATGTCCATGACCCCGGCCTTCTCCAACCGATAGCCGTACTCGTTGACCAGAATGCCGGCATCCCGGGCCAGCGTAGCCGGGTTGCAGGAGACGTAGACCAGGCGATTTATCCCGAGTCGGGCGATATGCGGAAGGGTTGCCTGGGCACCGCTGCGCGGTGGGTCCAGCAGGACCTTGTCGAAGCCTCCTCCCCACCAGGGCGCCTCAGCTAGGTCCGCCATGAGATCGGCGGTGTGAAAGGTCACGTTTTCTATTCCGTTGCGCTCGGCGTTCTCTCGGGCCCGTTCGATCAGCCCGGGATCCCCCTCGATACCGACCACTGCCTGTGCCCGCCTGGCAATCGGCAAAGTGAAATTGCCCAGTCCGCAGAAAAGGTCGAGCACGCGCTCGTCCGCCTGCGGCGCCAGCAGTTCCAAGGCACGCTCCACCATGGCCTGGTTGATATCGCTGTTTACCTGGGTGAAATCGGTGGGCTCAAAGTGGTAATCCACCCCGTGGGCCGGCAGTGCGTAGTGCAATTGAATCGACTCGGGCCACAGGGGTGTCACGCTGTCGGGTCCCTTGGGCTGCAGAAAGAGGCACAGGTCATTGGTGCGGGCGAAGGCGGTCAGCTTCTCCCGATCCGCTGCAGAGAGCTCAACGAGATTGCGCAATACCAGAGCGGTCCGGGTATCGTCCACCGCCACCTCGATCTGCGCGATGCGATTGTAGGCTTCCAGACCGGCAATCAGCTCCGCCAGGTCGGTCAGTCGCTCACCCACACTGGGATGCAATACCTCGCAGCGGGAGAGCTCGGCGACATAGGGGCTGTGTTTTTCGCGGAAGCCGACCAACAGCTTCTCTTTCTTGATGACGTATTTCACACCCAGGCGCGCCTTGCGCCGATACCCCCACAAGGGGCCGGTGAGCGGTTCGAGCACCTCGTCCGGTTTCACTTTTCCCAGGTGGTGGAAGTTGTCGAGCAGGATCTGTTGCTTGGCATGGATCTGCTCCACCGGATCGAGATGCTGAAGGCTGCAACCGCCGCAGAGCCCGAAGTGGGCGCATTTGGGTTCGACCCGGTGCGGCGATGCCTCGAGGACTTCGCTGGTCGTGCCTTCGTCGAACTTGCGACGGCGGTCCGTGTAGAGGAACAGCACCGTCTCGCCCGGAAGCGCACCGTCGATGAATACAGCCTTGTCCTCCACATGGGCGACACCACGCCCGTCGTGGGACATGCTCTCGATCGTTGCCTGCACCGGCTCGGCGGGAAGCTTTTTACGTCTGCGTCTTGCCATAGAAGTTGTTATCAGGAAAGGTTTTGACCACAGAGGACACGGAGAGCCGCGCTTCTCTTCTCGGCTGCATCAATCCCTGGAACACTCAGTGTTCTCAGTGGTTCCAAGGGAAGGTGAAGGCTCGGGCGGACTTTTCCAGTGGGCGAGGAACTCCCGGAAATGGGGCTTGCCCTCCTCTTCCAGTTTCTCCCGCACGCGCCGGCATTCGGCCTCGTAGGCCTGCGGCATCAGCTGTCCCCGCATCAGTTCAAAGCGCAGATAGACCAGATAGGTATTGAGCACGTCCGTTTCGCAGTAGTTCCGGATGTCCTCGATATCTCCCGCCTGGAAGGTGTCCCACACCTTGGCACCGCTCATTCCCATCTTGCCGGGGAAGCCCAGCAGGGTTGCAATCTCGTCCAGCGGGGCGTTGGCCCGGGGCTGATAGGCGGCCAGCACATCCATCAGATCCAGGTGGCGACTGTGATACCGGTTCAGATAGTTGTTCCAGCGGAACTCCCGATCATCGTCCCCTGAATCCCAGTAGCGCGGGGCCTGGATGCCGTGTACCAGCGCGCGGTAATGCAGGACCGGGAGGTCGAAACCGCTGCCGTTCCAGGAGACCAGGGTGGGCGTGAATCGATCCAGTCCGTCGTAGAAGCGCTGCACCAGTTCCTTTTCCGAGGCATCCGGATCGCCCAGAGACCACACCTTGAACTGGTCCTCGCCATGCCGCAGCACGGCGGAAATCGCCACCACCCGGTGCAAGTGCAGGCGCAGGAACTCATTGCCGGTCTGCTGACGTCGCTTGTGGAACAGGATATTTGCGACCTCTTTGTCGCTAAGTCCGTCGAGGTCGTACAACCGTCGCCCGCCATCAACGTCGGGAATGGTTTCAATATCAAATACCAGTACATTCACGTTTTGTAACTCTTTGAAAGGTATCCGTTAAGGTAGATCCGGCCGAACCTGACATACCCCACACGCGGTCCGGTCCACTGGTGCCTTTGCGCAGCCAGCACATGGTAACACGGCTCTGAAATGCAGCCCTGCGTGTTGTCGGCCAAGGCCGTATTCGTCCAACACCGGCAGGGGGTTGCGTACAGCCCTGAAGATGTATCGAAAATATTGCTATTAATGAGCTAATGGTATACAAACGCACTCAGTTAATATCGTCAAGCCAACTACAAGGGAGGCCTTCATGGCTAATCAACCCCACCTCCACCTGCGACCGGATCAGCTCTACCCGTTTGATGCGCGCGGTATCGCCAAGCGTTTCCGCCATGCCGCCATTTTCGGGGCGTTGGATGCGCTCGTGCCGGGTGAAACGATGCGGTTCGTGAATGATCACGACCCGTTGCCGCTGCTGGATCAGCTTCGCCAGCGCTACGGTGAGGCGGTTTCCATCAACTATGTCCAGCGTGAACCCGGGCAGATCGTGATCGATTTCGTTCGCGAGGCATAAGGGCACTTCTATTAATCCAACACGGTTCTGCTCGTGGCCGTTTTGTCCGCTGGCAAGGCGCAGCGAGTGATGTGTGGTTGCTCCACATGAGCGAGCTGTAACGCAGTCCAGCGGGCAAAACGGTCCCGAGCCCGAAGGGTTGGGTCCAAAATCGCCGATCCCGGCGTTGCGCTGCTTGATAAGGGAGCCACCCTTGTCTGCGCAGCGCGCCTTGGCCTCGGCGATTTTGGACCCAACAGAATCCGCGTTGGATTGATAGAAGTGCCCTTAATCATTCGCCAGCGGTGATGGCGGACCCTCTGCACCGCCATTCCGGGGGTAGAGGGTCAGGCCTGCCGCCCGGAGCCCGAGGCAATTCACTCGGCCGGGAAGATGCCGGTTGAGAGATAGCGGTCGCCGCGATCGCAGATGATGGTGACGATGGTGGCGTTCTCCACCTGTTCCGAAAGTTGCAGGGCCGCGGCTACGGCACCCCCGGAGGAGATCCCGCAGAAGAGGCCCTCTTTCGCGGCGAGCTCGTGGGTAATGCGTTCCGCATCCTCCTGAGAGATATCCATGGTGCGGTCGACTCTGGAGGCGTCGAAGATCCTCGGCAAGTATTCCGGCGGCCAGCGGCGGATGCCGGGGATACTCGCCCCTGCGACGGGCTGGACACCGACTACCTCCACCTGCGGCTTCTGTTCCTTCAGGAATCGGGAGACACCCATGATGGTGCCTGTAGTCCCCATGGCACTGACGAAGTGGGTAATTTCACCACCGGTATCACGCCAGATTTCGGGGCCGGTAGTCTCGTAGTGAGCTACGGGATTGTCAGGGTTGGAGAATTGGTCGAGGACTTTGCCTTTGCCTTCACTCTGCATCCGGTCTGCCAGATCACGGGCTCCCTCCATGCCCTCGGCCCTGGTGACCAGCACGATGTCCGCACCGTAAGCCTTCATGACCGCCCGGCGTTCGATGCTCATGTTTTCCGGCATGACAAGGATCATGCGATAGCCCTTGACCGCCGCCACCATCGCCAACGCTATCCCGGTATTGCCCGAGGTTGCCTCGATGAGCGTATCGCCCGGCCGGATGTCACCGCGCCCTTCCGCATGGCGGATCATGCTCAGTGCGGGACGATCCTTGACCGAGCCGGCGGGATTATCACCTTCGAGTTTGACCAGTATGGTATTGCCGTTGCTGCCGGCGGGAAGGCGGCGCAGTTTCACCAGCGGTGTGTTGCCGACCAGCGATTCGATGGTGGCGTATTCCATGATCCACTCCGAAATCTAGAAACGGAGCATGATTATAAGGCATGATTGCTCGCTATGCCGATTTCGGTACACTGAAGCTTCAAACGTTACTGCAAGGCGCCACGCGCACTAGTGGAATACATGGATGATGGAAACAGCACTCAAGGTCATCGACAACGAATTGGCCCTGGAGCAGGCCGGAGGCAGCCTCGAGCTGGCCCATGAACTGTTTGCAATGCTGCTCAAGGAGTTGCCACAGTTCGATAGCGGTATCCAGGCGGCCTTTGAACGCTGCGATTGGGAAACGCTACAACAGAGTGTCCATAAGCTCACCGGCGCAGCCATTTACTGCGGGGTCCCCGCCTTGAAATCCGCTTCGGAGAGACTGGACAAGAAACTCAAGCGCGGTCAGAACGACGATGTCGGCCCGGATGTCGACAACCTGCTGGAGGAAATCCATCGGGTGCAGGAGCACGCCCATTTGCGGATCGGATAACGGCGGCAGCAAGCCGACCGGGCAGACGATTGCCATCTCCTTTCATGTTGCACATCCAAATGCGCCGTCTCCAATCATCGCCGAACCGGTGCATTTGAAGAATGCACCCTACGACGACCTCACGTAGGGCGCATTCTGATAGGCCACCGCACTCTCAAAAGCCGAGAGCGTTTCCGAGTGCACCAACCATCGCCTGTGGCATACCCAAATGCGCCGTCTCCGACGTCTGTTTTCACCCCTTCATTGTCGGGATGATGTAGACATCGAAACGATTGCGCTTTGTCGCGAACGTCAGTGTGGCGGATCGGTCCGCCAGTGGCGGGGCGTAATCCGGCCGCTTCACCACCACCCGTTTGCGGGCACACTCCAGGGCGGCAGGAAGGAGCTCCTGTGCATTAGGATCGGTGCCGATCAAGCGATGAAAGAGTTGCATCTCTTTTTTCACCAGAGCACGGCTCCGCCGCGGCGGGTACATGGGATCGAGATAGACCACATCGGGACACTGGTGACCCGGGAGATTGCGCAGATATTCAACAGCGTCCGCCTGCACCAGCGACATGCGCTCTGCTATCGGCCGGGTCGCCGGATCCTTTCGGGCCCGCCGAAGTCCGTCTTCCAGCAGAGCGGCTACCGGTGCTGATTGCTCTACCAGTCGGACTGCACAACCGAGACTGGCCAAAACGAAAGCATCCCGGCCGAGACCGGCGGTCGCATCGATGACACTCGGCGTGCGGCCCTTCTTCAGCCCGACCGCCTTGGCTATGGGCTGGCCCCGACCACCACCGAAACGCCGCCTGTGTCCCGCGGCTCCGCCGACAAAGTCCACGAATACGGGGCCGGGTGCCCCCGGACCTGATTCACGAAGCTCCAGGCGCTCGCCAGTGAGAAAGAGTTTCAGTGGCTCATCGCCGGCCCCGGCCCGGCGCAGCCCCCAGTGGTGGGCCAGATCATCGGCCTCTTCGCATCGCTCCGCCGCTTCGCATACCAGGGGAATGTCGCAGAGGCGTACTGTGTCCAAGGTCGATTACCGTCGTGTGGAAAACGGCTAATATGATTGCATAACACCGGACGGTGTGACACCTCGGGGCCTGATAGCCTCGACATCAGGGAAGGGAAAAAGTAGCGCCTTTAGGGCACTTCTATTAATCCAACACGGTTCTGCTCGTGGCCGTTTTGTCCGCTGGCAAGGCGCAGCGAGTGATGTGTGGTTGCTCCACATGAGCGAGCTGTAACGCAGTCCAGCGGGCAAAACGGTCCCGAGCCCGAAGGGTTGGGCCCAAAATCGCCGATCCCGGCGTTGCGGACTCCATCCCTGGAGTCCGCCCTTCGGGCCGGCCTGCGGCCGTCCAAATCCGCTCCCGGCGGATTTGTGCGCTGCTTGATAAGGGAGCCACCCTTGTCTGCGCAGCGCGCCTTGGCCTCGGCGATTTTGGACCCAACAGAATCCGAGTTGGATTAATAGAAGTGCCCTTTACTCGACCGAACCGAACGAGGGATCTGTCGTGTAGGCGGGAGTCGGTACTCCGGCAATCTTGCAGCCCTGGGTTACCGGTCCCCGAGGGAAAAGCTGATAAAGAAAACGGCGACCGCCCTGCCCCTCATAACGGTCATCGAGTTCGTAGACCAGTTCGCGGCCACTTTTGGCCCGGCCATGCTCAATATAATACTCACGGAGAAATTCGAGCACGTCCCAGTGGGTGGGTGTGAGTTCGATCTGCTCCGCATCCGCGCGCTCACGTACGGATGCCTCGTCCCACGGCCCCAGGTCCTGCAGACGCGATTCTTTCTTGGGGTTCTCAGGTCTCTCTTGCCCCTCCAGGATCGTCTTTCCGATATCGCTCATTTCGACCTCCAGCAGTGTTGGTATTTGGGAGGTACTTTAGAACTAAGACTAGCAGCCCCGGTTTTTCCCCGCAAAGTCCCGGCAAGCACTCGGCGGATGGCTAAAAGGAGATGACACTCCGTCAGTGTCGAAGGGTATTCACAAACCAGCGGTGGGTCTATTCTGCTGGTTAGTCCGGAATGGTTCCGGAATCCGGTTCGATCGCCACAAAAGGAGACTCAATGGATGCCATTTTCGAATTCCTAGCGCTGTTTCAGTGGAAGGTTATCGTCATGACCATGCTTCGAATGGGTCTGGTGATAGGGCTCGCACTGATTGGGATCGCCGTTGCCAAGCGTTTCATAAATCGCCTCGAACGGCATCTGGTGGAGCGAAGCCAGGCACGGGGTGAGGCCGTGGAAGAGTTCGAAAAACGTACCTACACCATTGCCAGGCTATTGCGGCAGGGCGTCGTTATCCTGATTTGGGTGATGGTAGCGCTGGTGATCCTCCGCGACGTCGGAGTAGAGATCGGGCCGCTTCTCGCCAGCGCCGGTATCGTCGGCCTCGCCGTCGGCTTCGGCGCCCAGAACCTGGTACGGGATGTCATTTCCGGTTTCTTTCTGATTATCGAGGACCAGATTCGGGTCGGCGATATCGCCATCATCAACGGCACCGGCGGGCTGGTGGAGAGCATAAATTTCCGGACCACGGTATTGCGCGACCTTTCAGGGGTGGTGCATATCTTTCCCAACGGGACCATTACCACCCTGTCCAACATGACCCATGAATGGTCTGCCCATATTTTTGATATCGGCGTCGCCTACAAAGAGGATGTGGATCGGGTTATCGAGTTACTCAAGGCGATTGGTACGACACTGCGGGAAGATGACTATTTCGGGCCCCTTATCATCGAAGACATCGAGGTGTTCGGACTGGACCAATTTGCCGACTCGGCGCTGGTGATCAAGGGCCGGATCAAAACCCGGCCGATAAAGCAGTGGGAAGTGGGCCGCGAGTTCAAACGCCGGGTAAAACAGACCTTTGACAAAGAAGGGATTGAGATCCCCTTCCCTCACCGCTCAATCTATTTCGGGGAGGCCAGCAAGCCGTTTGTCACCCGTATGGAGGCCGAAACGGCTGCATTGTCGAAAGAATAGGGGCGATTTATGGCCGTTGCACCCCCACCCGGGAAGGCTATGTTTATGGCAATTTGCCGTCCCGTGGGAGGTCAACGTGTATTTTGAAACCATCCGTTCTCCGGGGCTCGCCCATCTCTCCTATCTGATTGGCGACGGCGGGGAGGCCTTCGTCATCGATCCGCGCCGCGATGCCGACGTCTACCTCGAGCAGGCCGGCAGCGAGGGAATGCGCATCACCCGCATTTTCGAGACCCACCGTAATGAGGATTACGTGATTGGCTCACGGGAATTGGCGGAACGAACCGGCGCGACGATTCACCACGGTGCGGCGGCACCCTTCGATTACGGCGAATCGATCCGTGAGGGGAATACGTTCGATGCCGGCAAGATCCGGTTGCGCGCTCTGGAAACTCCCGGTCATACCGATGAGAGCCTCTCTTTTGCCCTTTACGACGGTAGCACGGGCGATGACGAGGCGATCGGTGTGTTTACGGGCGACGCCCTGTTCGTTGGCGGGGTGGGACGGACCGACTTCTATCCCGATCGCCCCGAGCAGGTGGCCAATCTGCTGTATGAGAGCCTGTTCGACAAGATATTGCCGCTGGGGGACCAGACCATCGTCTATCCGGCGCACGGCGCCGGCTCGGTCTGCGGTGCCGGGCTGGCGGACCGGGATTTCTCGACCATCGGCTACGAGCGGCATCACAATCCGGCGCTGCAACAGGGGCGGGATGAGTTCGTCAGGGAGCGGCTCAACGAGCACCACTATCAGCCGCCCTACTTCAGGCAGATGGAAACGGTGAACCGGCAGGGTCCTGCGGTGCTCGGTCACCTGCCCACCCCCAGGCCCCTCGGCGTAGAGGCCTTCGTCGAGGCCGCATCAGCGGGCATGTTGACTATCGATATCCGCGAACCCGAAGCCATCTCCGGTGCTCTTGTGCCCGGTAGCCTGGCTATCCCGCTCGGCATGCTGCCCTCGTTCGCCGGCTGGTATCTGCCCTACGACCGTGATATCGGGCTGATCGTCGCCCATCCCGGCGATATCGAGCCAGCGGTGAGGAGCCTGGTGCGGCTCGGTTACGACCGTTTGGTGGCCTGGCTTAATGAGGGACTGCACGGGTGGGAAATGAGCGGGCGGGAATACCAGACCGTGCCCGCACTTTACGCCGGTGAGCTCAAGGCGCGTATGGAGGGACAGGTGCCCTTCACCCTGCTCGACGTTCGCGGCCGTTCGGAAATCGAGCAGGCTGCCATGCCGGGTGCGACGGAAATCTACCTGGGTGAGCTTCCGCAACGGCTCAACGAGATTCCCCCGCAACGACCGATCACCACCTTCTGCGGCAGCGGCCGGCGCTCCATTATCGCCTCCTCGATACTGCTCCAGCATGGTTTCGCAGAGGTGGAGGTCTGCCTCGGCTCCCTCGCCGCCTGCAAGGCCGTCGGTTGTCCCATTGACTATCGGGACTGATATCCAACCAACCGTGAAGACGGCTCGACCCGTTCAGCGCACCCATTTCCAGTTGCGCACTTCCGGCATGTCCTCGCCGTGCCTGGCGATATAGTCCTTGTGTTCGATCAGCTTGTCCCGCACCACCTGCTTGGCGTAGGCCGCCAGGTAGCCCAGCTGCGGCACCCGTTCGATGACGTCGCTGACCAAATGGAAGCGGTCGAGGTCGTTGCGTACCACCATATCGAACGGTGTCGTGGTGGTGCCCTCCTCCTTGAAGCCGCGCACATGCAGGTTGTCGTGATTGGTGCGCCGGTAGGTGAGCCGGTGGATCAGCCAGGGATAGCCGTGATAGGCGAAGATGATCGGCTTATTGGTGGTGAAGAGGGTATCGAAGTCCCGGTCCGACAACCCGTGGGGATGCTCCTCCTTCGGTTGCAGGGTCATCAGGTCAACCACATTCACCACCCGCACCTTGAGGTCGGGGACCAGCTGGTCCAGCAAGTCCACCGCGGCGAGGGTCTCCAGGGTGGGCACATCACCCGCGCAGCCGAGTACCACATCCGGCTCTGTGCCGCGGTCGTTGCTCGCCCACTCCCAGATACCAATACCGGCCGTACAGTGCTTCACCGCCGAATCCATATCCAGCCACTGGGGCTGGGCCTGCTTGCCGGCAACGATCACGTTGACGAAATTGCGGCTTCGCAGGCACTTGTCCGCCACGCAAAGGAGCGAGTTGGCATCGGGCGGCAGGTAGACCCGGATGACATCGGCCTTCTTGTTGACCACATGATCGATAAAGCCCGGGTCCTGATGCGAGAAGCCGTTATGGTCCTGGCGCCATACGTGCGAGGTCAGCAGATAGTTCAGCGAGGCGATGGGCCGCCGCCAGGGGATCTCTTTCTGTGCCACCTTCAGCCATTTGGCATGCTGGTTGAACATCGAATCGATGATATGGATGAAGGCTTCATAGCAAGAGAAGATCCCGTGGCGCCCGGTGAGCAAGTAGCCCTCCAGCCAACCCTGGCAGGTGTGCTCCGAAAGGATCTCCATGACCCGTCCATCCGGAGAGAGGTTTTCGTCCTCCGGCAGGATTTCATCCATCCAGACCCGATCCGTCACTTCGAACAGCGCATTCAGCCGGTTCGATGCGGTCTCATCGGGGCCCATGACGCGGAAGTTGGCGGACTTGGCATTGTACTTCATGACATCGCGCAACCAGGTGCCCAGCACGCGGGTCGCTTCCGCGATCGTATTGCCCGGCTTCAGCACCTCCACGGCCGATAGACGAAAATCCGGCAACCGCAGGTCCTTGAGGAGAAGACCACCGTTGGCATGGGGATTGGCTCCCATACGCCGATCGCCTCGTGGAGCAAGCTCGGCGAGTTCCGGAAGCAATCGTCCCTCCTCGTCGAACAGCTCCTCAGGACGGTAACTCTTTAACCAGTCCTCGAGCAGTTGCAGATGCTCCGGATTCTTGAGCATGTCCGAAAACGGCACCTGGTGAGAGCGCCAGAAACCTTCCATTTTGCGGCCGTCCACCTCTTTCGGACCCGTCCACCCCTTGGGACTGCGGAGGATGATCAGCGGCCAGCGGGGGCGCCGGGCTTCACCCGTGGTGCGGGCCTGTTCCTGGATTTCGCGGATCTCGTCCAGTACCACATCAAGCGTACCGGCCATCTGCTGGTGCATTGCAGTAGGTTCGGAACCTTCGACAAAATAGGGCTTGTAGCCATAACCGACGAAGAGAGCCTCAAGCTCCGACTTTGCCATTCGGGCCAGCACTGTGGGACCGGCGATCTTGTAGCCGTTCAGGTGTAAAATGGGCAGTACCGCCCCGTCACGAACAGGATTCAGGAATTTGTTCGAGTGCCATGCGGCGGCCAGCGGTCCGGTCTCCGCTTCACCGTCGCCGACCACGCAGGTGGCAATCAGGTCGGGGTTATCGAATACCGCCCCGTAGGCATGGGAGACGGCATAGCCGAGTTCTCCACCCTCATGAATAGAGCCCGGTGTTTCCGGGGCTGCATGACTGGGGATACCTCCGGGGAAGGAAAACTGCTTGAACAGCTGTTGAAGCCCCTCGGTGCTCTGCGGCACGTTGGGATAGAGCTCGCTGTAGCTCCCCTCCAGGTAGGTATTGGCCACCATTGCCGGCCCACCGTGCCCGGGACCGCAGATATAAATCATATCCAGGTCGCGGTCCCTGATGACCCGATTCAGATGTGCATAGATGAAGTTTAGCCCCGGCGTGGTGCCCCAGTGTCCGAGCAGGCGCGCCTTGACGTGCTCCGGCTTGAGAGCTTCGCGCAGCAACGGATTGTCGAGCAGATAGATCTGGCCCACTGAAAGGTAATTGGCCGCACGCCAATAGGCATGCATCCGGTCCAACTCTTCCTCGGCAAGCGGGGCCTCGGAAATGACTCGGGTTGACACGTCATTCATGGAATCCGCCTCCGGGCGTCCCAGATGGAAAGGCGCCGCCCTGATTCCGGACGACAACTCCCTATAGGCATTAGCAGAGGGCGGGTACATTGCAACCGGAGAACCGCGGGGCCGAACCCTGCCCTACCTGTTCCGGTCAAGGCATTTCTCGAAATGGCGTTCCCGGAAATCGGTCGTCTCAAAAAAGAAGGAAGCAAGGCCCGGTGCCCCTGACCCAGCCCGAATGCCGCCTGTGCGACAGGGCAAGAGCGGTATCAGTAGAGGGCGTTGCGGCTTTCGAAGGCCTTCGAGGAGTACTCCGGAGAGTTGGCGTGCGTTGCAGGACCAGTATGATCGGTGGTTTGCACGGAAGAGCGTTTCTTCAGAGGGAACTTGCTCGTCCGATAAATGGTGCCCGGGACCGGAATCGAACCGGTACGGGGTTGCCCCCGAGGGATTTTAAGTCCCTTGCGTCTACCAATTTCGCCACCCGGGCGGTGGAATCGCTGCGATTCTACCCAACGGTAGGTTAAAAAGGGAGGTCTTCGCCGACCTTAAACAAAAAAACCCCGGCACGAGGGGCCGGGGTTTTTTCGATTTGGAGCGGGAAACGAGATTCGAACTCGCGACCCCAACCTTGGCAAGGTTGTGCTCTACCAGCTGAGCTATTCCCGCTTTTTTCTTTTACTTCTTTTATGGAGGCTGGGAGCGGAATCGAACCGCTGTACACGGCTTTGCAGGCCGCTGCATAACCACTCTGCCACCCAGCCAAAAACAAAAAACCCCGGCTTATCGGCCGAGGTTTCGGCATTTGGAGCGGGAAACGAGATTCGAACTCGCGACCCCAACCTTGGCAAGGTTGTGCTCTACCAGCTGAGCTATTCCCGCATAATTCAAAGCGACGCTCATTGTATTCAGGAGAGCTTCGGTGTCAAGCTCTGGAAGCTAAAGCCCCGAACCTTCCCGAGCCACAAGGACCGGCCAGGCCGACCTCATGTACATCACCATCGACCAGAGCGTCAGAGCAGCGGCGACGTAAAGAAGCGCGAATCCTACCAGAGCGGTCGGCAGGCCCGCAAGGGGCTCTTGGTAGATGAGCAGCAGCAGAGCCGCCATCTGCGCGGTGGTTTTTATTTTGCCGAGCATGCTTACCGCCACGGTTGCGGTGGCGCCCAGTTCGGCCATCCACTCACGAAGCGCCGAGATGGTGATCTCGCGACCAATGATGATGGCCGCCGGCAGTGCCATCCAGAATCCGCTAAAAGTGGTTGGATTACTGTCGACGATTAACACCAGCGCGGTGGCCACCATCAACTTGTCCGCCACCGGGTCGAGAAATGCACCGAATGAGGAGTGCGCCTGCAGCCGGCGGGCGAGATAGCCGTCGAGCCAATCGGTCACCGCGGCAGAGGCAAAGATGATAGTGGTCGCCAGATGCGCCCACTCCACCGGCAAGTAATAGAAAACCACAAACACCGGGATCAGCACGATGCGCAAGAGCGTCAGGATTGTCGGTATGGTGAAATTCATCTATTTCTCATCCGGATGCAGCGTGTCGTAGATGCGTTGAGCCAATTGCCGGCTGATGCCGTGCACGGAACTCAGGTCTTCCACCCCCGCCCGTACGACTTCCTGGAGCCCGCCGAACTGGCGCAAGAGCTGCTGTCGCCGCTTTGGCCCCAACCCTTCGATGGCCTCCAGCGGTGAACTGCGCCGGCTTTTGGCGCGCCGTTGTCGATGGCCTGCGATGGCGAAACGATGCGCTTCATCGCGGACATGCTGAATCAGGTGCAGTGCCGGTGAATCGGGCGGCAGCGAGACAGCGCCATTGTGCCCGGAAATAATCAACTGCTCCAGTCCGGGCCGCCGGCTCGCTCCCTTGGCTACGCCGACCAGGGTCACGCCCGCAACCTGGAGATCGCCAAGTACCGCTTCGGCCTGGGTGATTTGCCCTTTACCGCCATCGATGAGCAGTAGGTCGGGCAGCTTTCCGTCCTCCTCCTTGAGGCGTCGAAAACGTCGGGTCAACGCCTGATGCATCGCGGCGTAGTCATCGCCGGGGGTGATGTTTTCGATATTGAAGCGGCGGTAATCCGATTTGAGCGGTCCGTTGTTGTCGAACACCACACAGGAGGCGACGGTGGCTTCACCCTGCGTATGACTGATGTCGAAGCATTCGATCCGGCGCGGCAGTTCGCTCAGCCCGAGCTCCTCCTGCAGGGCTTCGAAGCGCTTTTGCTGGCTGCTGCGGGTCGCCAGGTGGGCTTTCAGGGCGTGCTCCGCATTGCGTACCGCCATCTCTACCCAGCGGGCCCGGTCGCCGCGCACCCTGGCTGTAACTGCCACCTTCCTGCCGGCCCGCTCTCCGAGGACCTGTTCCAGTAGTTCGCGGTCTTCGGGTTCGACGTTCAGCAGCAGCTCGGGGGGCACCAGCCGGTCGCTGCGGTTGGCCAGGTAATACTGGGCAATAAAGGCACCGATCACCTCGGGCGGTGGGGCGTGGGTGGTGTGCTGGGGATAGTAGAGACGATTACCCAGATTCCGGCCCCCACGAATGAAAAAGACCTGGACACAGCTGATGCCGGCCTGTTGGTGCACCGCCAGGACGTCCAGGTCGCCCCGTTCGCCACTGACGTACTGCTTCTCCTGTACGCGGCGCAGGTTCACGATCTGGTCCCGATAGCGGGCGGCTTGTTCAAACTCCAGCCTTTCCGATGCCTGCTCCATGCGTTGCACCAGTTCGTCGATCACCTGACTGCTCTTGCCCTCCAGGAACATGACCGAATGGCGCACGTCTTCCTGGTAGCCGGCCTCGTCCACCCGTTTCACGCAGGGGCCGGTGCAGCGTTTGATCTGGTATTGCAGGCAGGGCCGGTTGCGGTTGGCGAAGTAGCTGTCCTCGCACTGGCGCACCGGAAAGATCTTCTGCAGCAGGCTCAGGCTCTCACGGACTGCCGAAGTGTTGGGGAACGGTCCGAAGTAGCGTCCCTTGGCCCGACGGCGGCCGCGGTGGAATCCGAGACGCGGAAACGGCCCCTCGGAAAGGAAGATGTAGGGATAGCTCTTGTCGTCCCGCAGCAGCACGTTGTAGCGCGGACGGTGCTTCTTTATCAGGTTGTTTTCGAGCAGCAGCGCCTCGCCTTCGGTATGGGTTACCGTGACTTCGATGCTGCGGATCTGCGCGACCAGGCTGCGGGTTTTGGGGGAGTCGTCCCGGCGCTGAAAATAGCTGGAGACACGTCGTTTGAGGTTCCGCGCCTTACCGACGTAGATGATCCTGCCATCCTCATCGAGCATGCGGTAGACACCTGGCCGTGTCGTCAGGGTCTGGAGAAAACCCTGGATATCGAAGGTTTCCTGGTTATCGGGATTCATTCGGATTTTCGGCGCTCATCGGGGTTTGGAAGCCGATACCCGGTCGACGGTTCCCTGGAGAATACGACGGGAGGGCGGGCGCACTTCACAGATGAGTTCAGGAGGCGCCTGTAAGGTCCTGATTATTCACCGACTGGCCCTGAAAAACGGAAAAACCCAGACTTCACGTTTTTGGTCAAAAGACAAGCGTAAACTACTGATTAGAGGATAGATAGCCATCCAGGAGCCCATGACACATGGCAAGACGCGTGAGCCCCGCATCATTCTGGACCTTGAGCTTTTCAAATACGCGATGGCGGTAGGTACTGATGGTCTTGGGACTGAGATTCAGCTTTTCGGAAATGTTCGCGACCTTTTGTCCCTGGATTAGCATGAACATGACCTGCAGCTCCCTTTCCGAGAGTACCGAGAACGGCGACTCCTCTTCGTCCATCAGGGAGAGCGCCAGATTCTGGGCGATCTTGGGGCTGATATACCGACCCCCTTCCTTCACCTCGCGAATGGCATGCAGCATTTCGTCCAGACTCCCCCCTTTTGAGAGATAGCCCATTGCCCCGGCTTGCATCAGGCGGCTCGGGAAAGGGGCGTCGGTATGGACGGTAACGATGATTACGGCCACATCCGGGCTATTCAGTGAGAGTTTCCGGGTGGTTTCCAGTCCACCGATCCCGGGCATGCTCAGGTCCATCAGCACCACATCCGGATGGCATTCGGCGACCCTGTTCAGCGCCTCTTCACCACTGGAGGCTTCACCACAGACTTCTATGTCCTCTATATCCTCCAGCAGCCGGCGGATACCGGTGCGGACCAATTCATGATCGTCGACAAGCAGGACCTTTATCATTTTTAACTTTGGACCTTTGAAGGAAAAACCGGCCGCCCCCCCCGAGGCGACCATGAGCGATTATAGCCCTTACTGTATCTCGCTGTCAGAGCGGACTGTCGCCACCGATCCCGATTTGCTGTCCTCCGCGGTATCCTTCACTTTGCCGGTGGGGTCTGCAAACCGGTCATTCAGGCTCTGCACGAAGCGATCCGTATCGGCAACCACACGGGCAATGCGTTTACGGGCCCGGCGGCCCCAGCCAATCGGGGTCTGGCTGAATGGGCGGTGCCAGAAGCGGGTGCTTTTGCGAAAGGCACCGGCCAGGCTGACCCGATCCAGACTGCTCTCGGCTTGCGCCGTGAGCCACTTGAGGACGCGACGACGGGCGATGTTGCGCATGATGTGATGCAGATAAGCCAGGATGGCGACCAACACCACTGCAACGGCGATGCCCAGGTTGACGTTCTCCATCAGGCTCTGGAACCAGGGAGCGGTGAAGCGTAGGCCCTCCCAGTAGCCGGCCTGGATCGTTATCACCAGAAAGGCGGTGAGCACGACCAGAAGCAGCACGGCATCGAGCCCGAGGGTCAGCCGCCGCCAGCGACCGATTGCTTCGGACAGCAGCGGAACCACCCGCTCCTCGATATCCCGTGCCTTGGACTCCAGGGCACCGACTATCCGGTAGGCCCGCTCGGTGGTGACCTGCTCCATTCGACTACGGATCTCTTCGAGATCGCGATCGCGCTTGCTCTCGAAGCGACGCTGCAGGCTTTCGTCGTCAATCGGGTTGGCCGCCTCGGGATTGTAGATGGTGTAAAAACGACCGGCGGTCAGTCCCTTTTGCGACAAGGCCCGCTGCCAGGCTCCGAAGACCTCCTCGGGATTGTCTTCACGGGCGGCGGTGTCAATCTGATTGAGGATATAGAGAAACTTGCTGGAGTCTGGCCGACGGATGGTGTCCGCCACCAGGTACTCCAGGGTATCGTGCATCGCGCCCGGCTCGGGATGGCGGGCGTCGAAGAACACCAGCACCAGGTCCGACAGGTCCACGATGTGTTCGGTAATGCGTAGAATGGAGGTACGCTGTTCGTCCGCGTCGAAGCCGGGCGAATCGATGAGGATCTTGCCCCGCAACACCTCAGAAGGGCAGGTTTTGAGCTGGAGATAGGCATCGATGCGCCGCCCCTCCCCCTCTGCGACTTTGTCGATCTCTTCGCCGATCTGATAGAACGGGAAGCGGGGGTCCGCATCCAGGGCCAATCCCGGCAGCGTGTGTACGTCCCCTTCGCGGCCGTGACACACGACGGTGAACTTGTCATCGACCGCCTGATTGCCTGTGATCTGAAGGGGGTAGTCCAGGTAATAGTTGATAAACGTGGACTTGCCTGACGAGAAGGTCCCGAGAACGGAAATCAGTGGCCACCAGGGAATCAGCGTCGCGTAGGACTGCGTGCGTTTGAGGAGCCCCATCCGATAGGCGACACGGTCGAGTTCCCGGAAGCTCTTGACCGCGGAAAGCAAGACCGGATTTTCATGTTTGAGATGGGATTCGAGGCTCTGCAGCCGCTTCTCAATTACCGGATCGGCGCGCAATGTTATTCTCCGTCATCGAGTGAGTCGTAACCGGCCATCCCCTCAGCCCGGAACCCGGACATATTGCCGGTTGTATTGAGTAAGTTGTAGATCAAGTAAAATCCGCCGACGAGCACAAGATCGCAAAGCGATGTAATGAAGTGAAAATCAAGAGGTTTTGAACAGGCATTCGGTCTTCGAGCAGTGGGATGGTCACTTCTCGCTTTACGACCGGTCTGTGAAACCGGGGCTGTGGCGGTGGAACGGAAGTCGTTGGAACAGTCTCAGTTGGAGAATAGCAGGTGCTGCTAACCCGTCCAGAGCACCGGAAATCTGGCGGAGAGGGAGGGATTCGAACCCTCGAGGGGCGCTAACCCCTGCCGGTTTTCAAGACCGGTGCTTTCAACCGCTCAGCCACCTCTCCAGCGGGAGAGAAGCTTAACCGATTACCCCTGTGGTTTTCCAGCTTGATTCTCCTGTGCTTACCGGTATCCTTAAGGAACGAAAGACCGTGAAAACCGGTCGAACAAGAACATTCGTTCTTAACAAGATTTCGGAAACTTTACGAGGAGTGCCGATGAATCCCAATAATAGCGCGGTTGCCCATTCGGTCGAATCGACCCTGGCGGTCAACAAACTAATCCGAAATACCTATACGATGCTGGCCATGACGCTGCTCTTCAGCGCGTTGATGGCGGGCGTATCGTTGGCCATCCAGCCGCCTCCGATGACATCACTGTTGACTCTCGGTGGCGCGATGCTGCTGATCTGGCTGGCGCTGCCGCGTACGGCTAATTCGACGGCAGGTCTGGGCGTGGTGTTTGGGATTACCGGACTACTGGGCTTTGGACTCGGCCCGATGCTGGAGATGTACCTGGCACTGTCTAACGGGCCGCAGATAGTCGGCACCGCTCTGGGTGGCACCGGCGTGATCTTCCTGGGGCTGTCCGGCTATGCACTGGCGACCCGCCGCGACTTCAGCTTCATGGGCGGTTTCCTGTTCGTGGGCATGCTGGTGATTCTGGCGGCGATTCTGGCCAATATCTTCCTGCAGATCCCGGCCCTGTCGCTGACCATCTCCGCCGTGGTCATCATGCTGATGAGCGGTTTCATTCTGTATGACACCGGTCGGATGGTGAATGGCGGCGAGAGCAACTATTTGCTGATGACCGTCAGTCTCTACCTGAGCATCTTCAACATCTTCATTCACCTGTTGAACCTGCTCGCGGCGTTTGCCGGTCGCGAATGACCGCACGGCAAGCAGTAGCTCTGAAAAGCCCCGGTTCGTCCGGGGTTTTTTTATGGGGCAGTATGGATGGAGGAGGAGCGCGCCTTCGGGCAATTCTTTCTCGGAAATATCGCGCCCGGCCCCGTGTGTGGATGTGGCTATTTGTGATTCTAAATCGAAGAGACGTTAACGTATGGACTGGATGAAATTGGGAATGGCCCTACTGATTGGGGCAATGATCGTGCTTCTGCTTCCCCGGGCCAAACAGATGATGGCGCAGAGCCGGGAGGCCACCAATGCCGACTGGAAGGGGTTGCTGGTGCCGCTGCTGGCCGTTATTGGATTTGTGATTTTGCTGATACTGGCGGTTCGCTAGTGGTCCTGTCCGAGAACATCGTTTTTTGTAGGTTGGGGTGAGTTATGCGAACCCCAACGCTGAGTTTGTTGGGCTTCGTTCCTCAGCACCAACCTACATTTTGGAGCCCACGGACAGGCTCCTGGCCACTGAGGACACCAGGCTGGCTGCGCCCCGAAGGATTTCAGGGACTGGAGGAGA
Source organism: Thiohalomonas denitrificans (assembly GCF_900102855.1). Lineage (NCBI taxonomy): Bacteria > Pseudomonadati > Pseudomonadota > Gammaproteobacteria > Thiohalomonadales > Thiohalomonadaceae > Thiohalomonas > Thiohalomonas denitrificans. The sequence goes on along the minus strand of NZ_FMWD01000005.1, from coordinate 18,307 downwards.
AGGGACGGGCGCGGCCCTTGAGCTGATATTTGATCACTGCCTGGTTATGCTCCTCCAGGGTCGCGGAGAACACGTGGCTGCCATCGCCCCGGGACACGAAGTAGAGTGACTTGCCGTCGGCCGGATGAAGTGCGGCGTCTATCGCCTCCCGGCCAGGCATCGCAATGGGGGTCGGCGGCAAGCCCGAGTGCCGGTAGGTATTGTAGGGATTGTCGCTGTCGCGTAGGTGGACACGGCGAAGATTGCCATCAAACTCCTCCCCCAGGCCGTAGATGATGGTGGGATCCGTCTGCAGGCGCATCCCCCTGTTCAGCCGCCGCACGAAGACGCCTGCGATAGCAGGACGCTCTTCGGGAACACCGGTCTCCTTTTCGATTATGGAGGCCAATATAAGGGCTTCATAGGGTGTTTGGAGGGGCAGGTCTTCATCCCTCTTCTCCCAGGCGGCTTCCAGGTAGGACTGCATCGCCCGGTGAGCGCGCCGGAGGAAGTCGACGTCCCTGGTGCCACGGGGAAAACGGTAGGAGTCGGAGAGAAACTGCCCCTCAGGATGCTCCCCGGCCAGGCCCAGGCGTTCCATTATGGCCTCGTGGTCCAGGTCTGCCAGTGTGTTTTCCAGATAGGGGTTACCGCGAATCGCGTCCAGAACTTGGGCGAAGGTCCAGCCTTCAACCAGAGTCAGGGAATACTGTTTTACACGTCCTTTTACCATCTGCTGTAAAAGCTGGAGCGGCCTCGTATCAGGCTCGACATGGTACTCCCCGGCCTTGATATCCCCTGCCACCCCTTCAAAACGGGCCAGCCAGACCAGCAGCCGGTCGTCACTGATGATGCCCCGCTCCTCGAGGCGAGCCGCAAGGATCGAGAATGGTGTGCCCGGCGCCACTTCGATATCGGTGCCCTCCCCTTCGATATTCAGCGGGGCCTCGACAAAGTTCTGGTAACGCATCAACTGCCAGCCCGCGAACAGACCGGCAATGAGGATGGTCAGACCCAAAAACCTGAACAGCAAACGACGCACTCTATTCCTCCAGAACTTTATCCAGGGCCCGTCTCAGTGTAGCCGTGATCGCCGTCTGCGGGCACTCCCGATCTTCCAAAGTGAGAATCGGCCACATCCGTAGCAACGAATTGGTGAGAAAAGCACCCTCCCCCTGCTGGAGGGTTGAAAGTGTCACCCTCTCCTCCCTGGTGGGAATACCCAGGGATGTCGCCACTTCGAGTACCTTGTTTCGCATGATGCCCTCAACCCCGCACCGGTCGAGTCGTGGCGTCACCAGTGTGTCATCGACGATCAGGAACAGGTTGCTCATGGTCCCTTCCACCAGGAAGCCTTCACTGTCGCTCATCAGGCCTTCGGCAATCTCGGGGCTCTGCCATTCATTACGGGCCATCACCTGTTCCAGGCGGTTCAGGTGCTTGAGCCCGGCGAGTACAGGGTTGAGTCCCAGTGGTGTACGGCAGAGCCGCACGGCAACGCCCGACTTGGCCCACTTTGATGGATAATCCGGAAATGGACTGCTCATGACCAACCGGGTCGGCTTGGCCTGATCCGGTTTTCGATAACCCCGCCCCCCCGGACCCCGGGTTATCACCAGCTTGGCAACACACCGGGTCTGATCGGCGGTAACCCGGGCGATCTCCCGGGCAAGCTGCTCGGGATCGGGTGGAGGAATATCCAGCGCTTTGCACCCGGTTATCAGGCGCTTCAGGTGGGCATGCCAAAGCTCGGGTTTTCCGCCCCGTACGGCGATCGTCTCGAAGACGCCATCACCATACTGGAGTCCGCGGTCACAGGGATCCACGGATCGGACCGGATCGCCGTTTACCAACAGCACGGCAGGTAACCGGAGGGAGAGGAGCGGCCTGTCAGGCTGAGTGCGGCCATGGGCGATTCCACTGCGGAAGCGAGTCGGGCCTCACGGACCCGGCCAGGCAGTCATTCGGGTTTTTTGAAGACCAGCGTGCCGTTGGTCCCGCCAAATCCGAAGGAATTCGACAACGCGATCCTGATCTCCATCTCGCGCGCCTCGTTGGCCGCATAGTCGAGATCGCAATCGGGGTCCTGATTGAAGATATTGATGGTCGGTGGTGCAACCTGATCCTGAATGGCAAGGATGGTGAAGATCGCCTCGACACCTCCGGCGGCGCCCAGCAGGTGACCGGTCATGGACTTCGTGGAACTCATCACCAGCTTGTAGGCGTGGTCGCCAAACGTGCTCTTTGCGGCATCGGTCTCCGCCTGGTCGCCGGCAGGCGTGGAAGTGCCGTGGGCATTAATGTAATTGACCTCATCCGGATCCACACCAGCATTGCGCAGGGCGGCGTTCATACAGCGCGCCGCACCTTCACCCCCCTTGGCCGGGAGCGTCATGTGATAGGCGTCGCCACTCATGCCGTAGCCGACCACTTCGGCGTAAATCCTTGCCCCCCGGGCCTTCGCGTGTTCGTACTCTTCGAGCACCACAACGCCTGCACCATCGGAGAGCACGAAACCGTCGCGCTCCGTGTCCCACGGCCGGCTGGCTGCTTCGGGATCGTCGTTACGGGTGGAGAGCGCCCGGGCCGCCGCGAAGCCGCCCAGCCCACAGGGCGAGGTGGCCATTTCGGCACCGCCGGCCACCATCACGTCGGCGTCACCGTATTCGATGTAACGTGCGGCATCCCCCACACTGTGGGTGCCGGTTGCGCAGGCGGTGACGAGCGAGATGTTCGGTCCCTTCAGACCGTGAATAATGGAGACATTACCCGAGACCATATTGATGATGTTACTCGGCACGAAGAAGGGAGAAACCTTGCGCGGCCCACCCTTTTCATAAGCAGCATGGCCCTTTTCGATGCCCGGCAGTCCGCCGATACCGGAGCCGATGGAGACCCCGATGCGTTCGGCATTCTCCTCGGTGACCTCCAGGCCGGAATCCGCAATAGCTTCGGCGGCTGCGGCGATGCCGTAATGGATGAACGGGTCCATCTTTTTTGCATCTTTTGGAGAGAGGTATTGAGTCACATCGAAACCCCGCACCGAGCCGCCGAAGCGGGTCGAAAACGCGGAGACATCGAAATGCTCAATGGGACCGATGCCGCTTTTACCGGCAACGATATTTTCCCAGGATTCTTTCACCGACAGGCCGACGGGGGATACCATCCCCAGGCCGGTGACAACGACACGTCGCTTAGCCAAGAGACCAACCCTTCCTAGTGATTCTCAAACAAAAGGCCGCGACCACACTGAGTTACACATCGTGGTCTACGGCCCCGGTTCGAATGCAAACGATTATCCGGCGTGGGCGTTGATGTAATCGATCGCCTGCTGAACCGTCGTAATCTTTTCCGCCTCTTCATCCGGGATCTCGGTCTCGAACTCTTCTTCAAGAGCCATAACGAGTTCCACGGTGTCGAGCGAATCGGCGCCAAGATCGTCCACGAAAGAAGATGCCGTCTTCACTTCCTCTTCTTTAACCCCCAACTGCTCAACAACGATTTTCTTGACGCGCTCTTCGACAGAACTCATGACGGATATATCCTCCCAGCTTGAGTAATTCGTCTTATCACTGCCGCGGTATTGTATTTAAAACCGCCGACAGATGCCATACAAATGAAACGTTAGATACTGCTTTACGATAATCTTGTAACTATTTGAACAGGCTTGAATTAAGCCATGTACATGCCGCCATTCACGTGCAATGTTTCGCCGGTGATGTAGCCGGCTTCCGGCGATGCGAGGAAAGTCACCGCCGTTGCAATCTCTTTTGGGGCGCCGAGGCGTCCCAGCGGGATCTGCCCCAAAAGCGCCTCTTTCTGCTTGTCCGGCAGCGCCCGGGTCATGTCGGTGTCGATGAAACCGGGTGCCACGGCATTCACCGTAATGCCGCGGGCACCAACCTCGCGGGCCAGTGATTTCGAGAAACCTATCAGTCCAGCCTTGGCTGCCGAGTAGTTGACCTGTCCGGCATTGCCGGAGACCCCAACCACCGAGGCGATGTTGATAATTCTCCCCCTGCGCGCCTTGGTCATCCCGCGCAGACAGGCCTTGGCCATCCGATAGGCGGAGCTCAGATTGGTGTCGATGATCTCGTCCCACTCCTCGTCTTTCATCCGCATCAGCAGGTTATCGCGGGTGATTCCGGCATTGTTGACGAGAATGGTCACTGTGCCGAACGCCTCCTGAATGGCCTTGATTGCTTCGGCCACGCTATCGGTATCGGTGACGTCCAGCTTCAAACCCCGACCCTTGACACCCGCTTCCTGCAAACGCGAGGTAATCGCCTCGGCGCCTTTGTCGGAGGTTGCGGTACCGATCACTGTGGCGCCGCGGTCGCCCAATTCCAGGGCGATAGCTTCACCAATACCTCGGCTGGCACCGGTCACCAGAGCGATTTCGTCATTCCAGGACATTGTGTACTGTCTCCCCTGCTATCTCTCTTGTACCGCAAAGAGCGCCAAGAACGCTAAGAAGAGCATAATGACCGCAAACAGCCTTCAGCTGTCGCTGCGGTTGCTTGCTTCTTGATTCAGTCTTTGCGCGCTTTGGGTCCTTTGCGGTTAACCTTCGTTTATCCGAGGGCCTCTTTGGCCTTTGCCAGCGTCTCGCTGTCGTACAGCGGCAGCGCGGTCATCCGGCGTTCAATCCGCTTGGTCAATCCGGTCAGAACTTTCCCGGGACCGCATTCGACCAGCACGTCGGCACCGTCGTCGATCATCCTGCGGACGCTCTCCACCCAGTGTACCGGGCTGTGCAGCTGGCGGACCAGCGCATCGCGAATGGCGTTAGGGTCGGACGGGGCGGCCACGTCGGTATTATTGATGACCGGGATAGCCGGGGGCTTTATATCCACGCCGGCCAACCGTTCCTTCATGCGTACCGCAGCCGGCATCATCAGTTCGCAGTGTGACGGTACGCTGACTGGCAGGAGCATGGCGCGTTTGGCACCCGCCTCCTTGGCCAGGCCAACCGCACGCTCTACCGCACCGATATGCCCGGCGACCACCACCTGCCCTGGTGAGTTGAAATTCACCGCGGCAACCACCTTGTCCTGGGCGGCCTGTCGACATACGTCGATGACCTTGTCGTCCTCCAGGCCGAGGATGGCGGCCATTGCCCCGACGCCGGCCGGAACCGCCTCCTGCATAAACCGGCCACGGTCGGCCACCAGGGAGACCGCCTGTTCGAAATCCAGGCTCCCCGAGCAGACCAGTGCGGAGTACTCGCCCAGGCTGTGGCCGGCCATCATCGCCGGGTCTGCTCCGCCTTCCGCTTTCCAGACGCGCCAAGTCGCGACCCCTGCCGCCAGCATGGCCGGTTGGGTGATGTGGGTCTGGTTCAGCTTGTCTGCAGGGCCCTCCGCGACAATCTGCCACAGGTCATAGCCGAGCACCTGCGAGGCAACCGCGAAGGTTTCAGATACCCGCGGGTGATCGGCAGCGAGTTCGCCCAGCATGCCGATGGCCTGCGAACCCTGTCCGGGAAAAACAAAAGCAAGAGACATCCGAGCTCCCCCAAAGTCTATTTATTTGCCGCCGAGAGTCTTGGCGCTCCCGGTGTCGATCACTCAATAGGTGATTAGCGCCGAACCCCAGGTGAAGCCGCCGCCAAAGGCCTCCAGCAGCAGGGTATCGCCTCGCCGGATACGCCCGTCACGCACCGCCTCGTCCAGGGCCAGCGGCACCGAGGCTGCCGACGTGTTTCCGTGGCGGTCGACCGTCATTACGACGTTGTCCATCGACATCTTCAATTTGCGCGCCGTAGCACCGAGAATGCGGGTGTTGGCCTGGTGCGGGACCAGCCAATCCACGTCGCTGCGCTCCATACGATTGGCAGCGAGAGTCTCGTCGACGATCCGGCCGAGCGTGTTGACGGCCATTTTGAACACTTCGTTGCCCTTCATCTGGATGAAGGCGCTACCACCCACTACCTGTTCAAAGCCGCCGGAGATGCCGCCCGGCACGGTCAGCAGTTCATTGTACTTGCCGTCGGCATGCAGGTGGGTCGACAGGATACCCGGGGTCTCGCTCGCCGTCAGGACTACCGCCCCGGCGCCGTCTCCAAACAGCACGCAGGTAGTGCGATCATTCCAGTCGACAATGCGGGACAGGGTTTCCGCACCGACCACGAGCGCGGTCTTTGCTGTACCGCAGCGGATGAAGTTGTCAGCCACGCCGAGGGCGTATACGAAACCGGTACAGACTGCCTGCACATCAAAGGCGGGGCAACCGTGAATATCGAGCCGCTGCTGGAGCAGGCAGGCGGTACTCGGGAAGACTCGGTCCGGCGTAGTGGTGGCGACGATAATCAGGTCGATCTCGTCCGTAGACACCCCGGCCGCCTCGATCGCCTGACGAGCGGCGTGCTCGGCAAGATCACAGGTGGTCTCCCCTTCCGCGGCAATATGCCGCTCTTTGATACCGGTGCGCTCGGTGATCCATTGATCGGAGGTCTCGACCATTTGCTCGAGCTCGGCATTGGTCAATATCCGCTCCGGAAGATAGCCCCCCGTACCGCTGATTCGTGAATACTTCAAACCGCTCGCCTTTCTTCCAACAGTTCCCCGAGTCGCTGGGTAATCTTCTCGGGCACATTTTTGTTCACTTCCAGCACCGCCTCCCGAATCGCCTGGGAGAAGGCGAAGACATCGGCGCCGCCATGACTTTTGATGACGATGCCACGCAGCCCCACCAGACTGGCGCCGTTGTAGGCGCGGGGATCGATCTTGGCCCGGAAAGCCTTCAGCACGGGAAGCACCACCAGACCGGCCAGACGGGTCAACAGATTGCGGTTGAACGCCTGCTTCATATAGTGGCTGATCATCTTGGCGACGCCTTCGCTGGTCTTTAGCGACACGTTGCCTATGAAACCGTCGCAGACCACCACATCCACCGTACCCTTGTAGATGTCGTCGCCTTCCACGAAGCCTTTGTAATTGATATCGCTCCGGGAAAGCAGCTTCGCTGCTCCCTTCACCTGTTCGTTACCCTTGATTTCTTCCTCACCAACGTTGAGTAGTCCGACGGAGGGGTTATCCACCCCATCGACCAGACTGGTCAGCACCGACCCCATGATGGCGAACTGATACAGATGTTCGCTGCTGGAATCCACATTGGCACCCAGGTCGAGCATATGGGCATGACCGCGGATGGTGGGAAGGGCCGTAATGATCGCGGGGCGGTCGATACCCGGAAGGGTCTTTAGCACGAAACGCGCCGTAGCCATCAACGCACCGGTGTTTCCGGCACTGATGCAGGCCTGGGCGTTGCCCTCCTTCACCTGATTGATGGCCACCCGCATCGAGGAGTCTTTCTTGCCCCGAAGGGCCTGCGAAGGCAGGTCATCCATCTCAACGACCTGGGAGGCATGATGCAGAATCAGGCGATCGTCCGGAGTCGCTCCATGGCGCTTGAGTTCATCCGCCATGACCTGCTGGTCACCCACCAGAATCAGCCGGAGAGCGGACATCTCCCGCAACGCCTGCAGGGCCGCAGGCACCACGACACTGACACCATGATCACCGCCCATGGCGTCCAGCGCTATCGTCATCATATCATCGGGCATTGGGAACTCTCGGACCTGCACTTGACACCAGTCGACGCCCTCGCTTGATCTTCAGAACCACAAGGAATTTTCCTCAATTGGAAATAGACCAGCTATTTCGCTTCGGAGAACCCCTGGTGAATCCAAATCCCTGCGCGCTCATCACGCCCCCTGGTGCCAAATCGGTCTAAACCAAAGAGCCGGCCCGGATCAGCAATCCAGGCCGGCCTCTTCAGCGAGAGCCGCTTATTCGCCCTTGACGTTCACGACCTTACGACCCCGGTAGTAACCGTCGGGGCTTACATGGTGGCGCAGATGGGTTTCACCAGTGGTCGGCTCGACGGAGAGCGCCTCGGGCTTGAGCGCGTCGTGGGAGCGACGCATGCCGCGCCTGGAAGGGGTCTTTTTGCTCTTCTGTACAGCCATCTCGAATTCCTCGTCAGGATTACCGTTCTTTCTTTAAACGCCGGAGAACCTCAAAGGGATTATCCCTCTCTTTCCGGTCCGCCGCTTCACTGCCGGATTCCGGCACCTCTTCCGTGGCGGCCCTGGGTAGGCAGTCCTCGAAATGGCGCGGAACGATCGGCAGCGCAAGTATCAATTCGTCTTCGACCAACTCTTTAACAGAGAGTGGCTCGTCACCAACCACCAAGGGTTCATACGCCCTCGGGATCCTTGCCGCTTCCGACTCCGTGCGGACAATACCGAGCGTCGTCTCGACCTCGATGGACTGACTACATGGTTCCAGGCAGTTCTGACACGTCAGTGTCAGCTCGGTCTGCAGCTTGACATTGACGATTGCCAAGTGGCGCTCATCGGTGCCGAACCGCAAGGTAACCTCGACCGAGCCTTCACTGTTCACCAGTGAGCCTGCCAATCGGTCCATGTCCGCAAGCGGCAATTTACCGGTAAAAACCGCGCCGCGCTGCGCCAGGCGAAACGGTTCGGTACGATCGGGAAGCCGCTCATTCATAAGAGCGCGAATCATACGCGCGGCCCCCGCTGTTGTCAAAGAAAAACACCAATGAAATCCGCTTGTTCCGACCGCCCGGGAGGGGTCTTCCGCGACCTGTGCCCCAGCCTCTATCCTTGACATGCGCGGGGCATTTCCGTACATAGTTTCCGTCCGGAAACGGCACCCTCGTAAGCACCTTCGGGGCCGAAAGACTCGGACCGCCAGATGCTGTATGGACATTGGTCATCTATTTCCCTACATTTTGCGGACTGAAAATGAGTAGCCGTTCACATTCAGGGCTCATCAGAGCCCCTCTTTCGGGCGAATGGACGGACGGATGACATCCGCCTTCGCTTTTTCTCCTCGAACCCCTGTTTTTTGCTGGGGAGACCCGGTGCGAATTGCAGGTTTTTAAAGGTGGGTAATCGTGATTAAAAAGATCCTGATTGCCAACCGCGGCGAAATCGCGGTGCGAATCGTGCGCGCCTGTGCCGAGCTTGGTATCCGCTCCGTAGCGGTGTATGCCGAAGCAGACCGGCATAGTCTCCACGTCAAAAAGGCCGATGAAGCCTACAGTCTGGGACCGGATACCGTGGCCGGTTATCTGAATGCCCACCGTCTGGTCAATCTGGCTATTGCAACCGGCTGCGACGCACTGCACCCCGGCTATGGCTTCCTTTCGGAAAACGCCGAGCTGGCAGAAATCTGTACACGTCGCGGTGTACGGTTTATCGGACCGAGTGCCGAAGTGATTCGCCGTATGGGCGACAAGACCGCGGCGCGTCAGGCGATGGTCGAGGCGGGGCTTCCGGTCACTCCCGGCAGCGAGGGCAACATCAGCGGACTGGATGAAGCGCTGGCCGTTGCCGAACCCCTCGGCTATCCGGTCATGCTCAAGGCCACCTCCGGTGGCGGCGGGCGCGGTATTCGACGCTGCAACGACGCCGACGAGCTACGCAGGAATTACGACCGGGTGGTGTCGGAGGCGACCAAGGCCTTCGGCAGCGCCGAAGTGTTTCTGGAGAAGTGCATTGTCAACCCGCGCCATATCGAGGTCCAGGTGCTGGCGGATAGTCACGGCAATGCGATTCACCTCTATGAACGCGATTGTTCCATTCAGCGCCGTCACCAAAAATTGGTGGAGATCGCGCCTTCCCCCCAGTTGAACGACGAGCAGCGCGAGTACATCGGAGAGCTGGCGGCCCGCGCGGCCAGCACCGTGGGCTATGAAAATGCCGGCACTGTCGAGTTCCTGCTCGATCATGACGGCAACTTCTATTTCATGGAGATGAACACCCGACTGCAGGTCGAACATCCGGTTACCGAAGAGATCACCGGGGTGGACATCGTTGCAGAACAGATCCGCATAGCTGCGGGCGAACCGCTCTCCTTCAAACAGGAGGATATCCAGGCGCGTGGCTTCGCAATGGAGTTTCGGATCAACGCCGAAGATCCGAAGAACGGGTTTCTTCCCAGCTTTGGAAAGATTACGCGTTATTTTGCCCCGGGTGGGCCCGGCGTCCGAACCGACGGTGCCATCTATACGGGCTATGAAATCCCGCCCTATTACGATTCCATGTGCGCAAAGCTGATCGTCAGGGCCAGCAGCTGGCCGCAGCTGATTGCCCGAGCCGAGCGAGCCCTGCACGACATGGGGGTGTATGGCATCAAGACCACGATTCCCTACCACCTGGAGATCCTCAAGTCCGAGGAATTCCGCCGGGGGGAATTCGATACCGGTTTTGTCGAAGCGCATCCGGAACTGTCTGAATACCACGTTCGACGCCCCACTCACGAACTGGCTGCCGCGATTGCCGCATCGATTGCGGCATCGATGGGTATGTAGAACAGCGGCTCACTGACGAAACCAATTTCTAACGGGAAGACGAGAGATGGCCAAGGTACAGATTACCGAGACCGTTCTGAGGGATGGGCACCAGTCGCTGATCGCGACGCGCATGCGCACCGAAGACATGCTGCCCATTTGCGACAAGCTCGACAAGGCCGGTTTCTGGTCCCTTGAGGTCTGGGGCGGCGCGACCTTCGATGCCTGCATCCGCTTCCTCAAGGAAGATCCCTGGGAGCGCCTGCGCCAACTTCGCGAGGTCCTGCCGAATACCCCTCTGCAGATGCTGCTGCGGGGCCAGAATCTGCTCGGTTATCGTCACTACTCGGATGATGTGGTGAAGGCCTTCGTCAAAAAGGCCGCCAATAACGGGATCGACGTATTCCGCATATTCGATGCCCTGAACGATATTCGAAATATTCGTGTCGCCGTGGAATCGGTCAAGGAAGCGGGCAAGCACGCTCAGGGCGCCATCAGCTATACCACCAGCCCGGTACACGGCATTCCCCAGTTCGTGGCCCTGGCCAAAGAGATGGAGTCGATGGGCTGTGACAGCATCGCCATCAAGGACATGGCCGGCCTGCTGACGCCAATGACCAGCGCCGAGCTGTTCTCCGAACTCAGTGGTGCCGTTAAGGTGCCCCTGCAACTCCACACACACGCGACGGCCGGGCTGTCGGAAATGTGTCACCTCAAGGCCATCGAGCACGGGGCCAGCATCATCGATACGGCGATTTCCGCCTTTGCCGGCGGTACTTCACATGCTCCCACCGAAAGCATGGTGGCCGCGCTGTGGGGAACCGAATATGACACCGGCCTGGATCTTCAGCACCTTCAGGAAATCGGATTCTATTTTCATGAGGTTCGCAAGAAGTACCACCAGTTCGAGAGCGAATATACCGGGGTCGATACCAGGGTCCAGGTCAACCAGGTACCGGGCGGAATGATCTCCAATCTGTCGAATCAGCTCAAGGAACAGGGCGCGCTGAACCGCATGAGCGAAGTGCTCGAGGAGATCCCGCGGGTGCGCGAAGACCTCGGATACCCGCCCCTGGTGACGCCGACCTCGCAGATCGTAGGGACCCAGGCGGTGCTGAATGTGCTGACCGGCACCCGCTACAAGAACATCACCAACGAGGTGAAATATTATCTTCAGGGGCGCTACGGAAAGTCCCCTGCCCCGGTCAACTCCGTGGTGCGCCAGCAGGCCATCGGCAACGAAGATGCCATCGAGCGCCGTCCGGCCGATTTGCTGAAACCGGAAATGCATCGCCTTCAGGAAGAGATCGGAGCGCTCGCCAAAACCGACGAGGATGTGCTGACCTACGCCATGTTCCCGGACGTGGGACGCGACTTTCTGGAGCAGCGTGCAGCCGGCGAACTCAAACCCGAACCGCTGGAACCGCTGCCCTCCGAAGAGAATCATCAAGTCAGCGCCGTGCCGACGGAGTTCAACGTCAGCCTTCATGGTGAGACCTATCACATCAAGCTCACCGGATCCGGGCACAAGAATCAGCAGCACCGGCCTTTTTACGCCACCGTGGACGGGGTACCTGAAGAAATCGATGTGGAGATCCTGGAAGAGCTGTTCTCGGGAACTCCCAGGGAGGGCTTCACCCCGGCGGCCCGCGCAGGGCAGAGCCAGCGTCCGCGTGCGACCCGCCCCGGTCAGGTGACCACCTCGATGCCGGCAACCGTCGTCGATGTCCTGGCTTCCGAGGGTGACGAGGTCAAGGCGGGTGATCCGATCCTCATCACCGAGGCGATGAAAATGGAGTCGGAGATCCAGGCCCCGGTCGCCGGCAAGGTGACCGCGGTGCGCGTTACCAAGGGTGACCGCGTCAACCCCGACGAAGCGCTGGTCGACATCGAATAAAACCCTTAAAATCAGCAGGAGACACCCGAACGGGCTTTAGCCCGTCACCGGCATGACGGCCTAAAGGCCGACCTACATCTCTGGAATAAAAATTTTAGAATAATGAAACTGGTACTCGCCTCCACTTCCCCGTTTCGGCGTGAACTGTTAAGCAAGCTCGGACTCTCCTTCGATACCGATTCCCCCGAGGTCGATGAGACCCGGCGTGACAATGAATCCCCGGAGGCTCTGGTCGCCCGCCTCGCCGAGGCCAAGGCGCGCGCTGTGACATCGCGGCACCCCGATGCACTCATCATCGGTTCCGATCAGGTGGCGGTGAACGACGGCAGGATTCTGGGCAAGCCCGGGAGCCGGGAGCGGGCGATCGAACAGTTGCGGGCCTGCTCCGGAAAAACCGTGATCTTCCAGACCGGTCTGTGTCTCTACGATGCCCTCCAGGACCGGGCACTGGTGGAAGTCGTACCCTTTTCGGTGGTGTTTCGGGAGTTGTCCGACTCGCAAATCGAGCGTTACATCGACAGGGAGCAGCCGCTCAACTGTGCCGGCAGTTTCAAATCTGAAGGCCTCGGGATCACCCTGTTCGAACGTCTGGAGGGGGATGACCCCAACACGCTGATCGGCCTCCCCCTGATCCGGCTGGTACGGATGCTGGAGAGCGTGGGGATTCAGTTGCCGTGACGGCCTGAAGGCCGGCCTGCAGGTTATCCGGGATAAACTGCAGGCCTACCAATGAGTTCAGCGGAGCTCGGGGCCCTGTAGACCGATGTTCCTGGTGATGACCCCTGCCATGCTGGCACCGATTCGGTCGGCGAAGCGCTTGAACAGATCGGGTTTGCGGGTAAAGTCGACCACTTCTTCCGCCTCGATCAGTTCGCGGGCAACATAGTCCACATCTCCCATGCCATCGATCAACCCAAGTTCTTCGGCTTTCTGACCGGTCCAGGCCAGTCCGGAGAACAGTTCCTCGCTTTCCGACAGTCGGTCTCCCCGCCCTGCCTGGACGGCACCGATAAACTGCTGATGGATGTCCTTCAACATGGCCTGGATATGCCGGGTACTCTCCTCCTCCACGGGAGAGAACGGGTCCAGAAAGGCCTTGTTTTCTCCCGCTGTATAGAGGCGCCGCTCCACCCCGAGCTTATCCATGCTCTTCACAAAACCGAAGCTGTTCATCAGTACACCGATGGAGCCCACAATGCTCGCCGGATTGGCGTAGATGGCATCGGCTGCCGAGGCAATGTAATAGGCGCCGGAGGCTCCCATATCGACGATAACGGCGTAGACAGGTATTTCTTCATGTGCTGAGCGAAGCCGCCGGATCTCGTTGTAGATGTAGTCGGACTGCACCGGACTCCCGCCCGGGCTGTTGATGCGCAGGATTACACCCTTGGTGTTCGCATGTTCGAAGGCATCGCGCAGGCCGTCGATGATATCCTCGGCATTCGCCTCTGAATCATCGGAGATCGGCCCGTTCACCTCCACCTGGGCAGTATGTTTGCCGACTGTGGCCTTTTCCCCGAAATCCGGTCCGATGGCCGTGAACAGCAGTACAAACAGGTAGATGAACAGCAGAAACTTGAAGAAGATGCTCCAGCGCCGGCTGCGGCGCTGCTCCTTCAGCGAGGCAAATGCCAGCCGATTGACCAGATCCTTTTCCCAGTTCGGTTCACTTTTCGGATTCCCGGCGGATTTCTGTTCTTCTTGATTCATTTCACCCTCTCCTTTTGCTCTGCCGGTATGGACCCGTATTCCCCAAGCCAGACTTCCAGCTCCCTGATATCGTGGATACAGCCTAATGGGGTACATCCCAGTAGTCGCTCACGGGTATGGACACCGTAGCTGACGGCCAATGCTCCGGTTCCGGCATTTTGAGCCATCAGCATGTCGTATTCCGTGTCTCCGATCATCAGGGTCTCCCCCCGCTCGGCGCCCAGTTCATCCATCACCTCATGCAACATCTGCGGATTGGGCTTGGACAAGGTCTCATCTGCACAGCGAGTGGCGTGGAACAGGGCTCCGACTCCGGTCTCGTCCAGCACCTTGTCGAGACCCGCCCGCCCCTTGCCGGTAGCTACCGCCATCAGATAACCGGCATCCGCAAGCTGCCGAAGCATCTGCTCCGCCCCATCGAACAGTGCCGATGGCGTCGGGTCCGCCGTCAGGAAATGATAGCGGTAACGGTCAGTCAGCCGTCGCAGCAGGTCGTCGTTGGAACCCGGATAGAGCGCGCTTACCGCTTCCCGCAAGCCGAGTCCGATGATGTTCTTCAGGGCCTCTTCATCCCGTGACTCGAGCTCCAGATCGCCGATGGCAGCACGCAGGCAGGCAACGATACGTGCTTCGGAATCCATTAGCGTGCCGTCCCAATCGAAGACCAGGAGATTGAATTTACGCGACATTCTTGCCTTCCAATGCTTTTAGGATTTTTTTGAGCCCCTCCTCCAGAGGCGCCTCCACATGCACGGTGGTATCGAGTGTGAAGTGCAGCAAACCGGCGTGGAGGAACAGCCGTTTCAGCCCGAATCCGGCCATACGACGGTTGAATTCGGAATCGCCGTATTTGTCATCACCGGCAATCGGATGCCCCGAATGCCGGGCGTGGACCCGGATTTGATGGGTACGTCCCGTGATGAGCTTGACCTCCATCAGACTGGCACCCTCATATAGCGTCACAGGGGAAAAGAGACTCAACGCATATTTGCCGGCCGTATGGACCTTTACCAGCCGTTCTCCGGAACTCAGGATGTTTTTACGCAACGGTGCCTCGACCTTTCCGCCCCGCCAGCGCCCCTGGACAAGGGTAAGATAGCGCTTGTCCACCCCGCCATTCCTCATTAGTTCATGGAACGCACGCAGGGTGCTGCGTTTTTTGGCGATAACCAGGCAGCCCGAGGTGTCCCTGTCCAACCGGTGGGCCAGTTCCAGAAAACGGGCATCGGGGCGCAGGGCACGCAGTGCCTCGATAACGCCATGGCTGACACCGCTGCCCCCATGGACAGCCAGCCCGGACGGTTTGTTCAGCACCAGCAGACCGTCATCCTCATACAGAATGTTCTGCTCCACCTGTTTCAGGACCCACTCGCCCGGCTTGGCGGCTGCGGCTGGATCACGGGTCCGCACCGGAGGAATGCGGACGATGTCCCCCTTCTGAAGTCGGTATTCGGGTTTGGCACGGCGGCGATTGACGCGCACCTCGCCCTTGCGGAGCAATCGATAGATCCGGCTTTTCGGTACGCCCTTGAGCCTCTTCAGGAGGAAATTGTCGATTCGCTGACCGCCGCTGTCCTCTCCAACGGTGGTCTCCCGCACTTGCGGGCGTTTGGGTTCAGCCATAACCTGCTATGATAACAGGCGCACTCATTGATGCACCACGACAACGCTGATATAGTAGTGATCGCCTGAATTCAGAGGCTTGCGTCAATTGGCGTCTGTCTAGGGCAAGAATTTTGACCGCCCTCGGGAGTTACCGACGGGTGAATGTTGTCACACCATTTGTAGGTTTACTGCGTCGGCCGAACGGCCGGCGCTCGAACTAACAGCGCTCCCGCAGCCCCGCAGTTGGGGTCGCAGGACAGCCAACGGAGTGCAGCGGCGGCCGAATAGAGCCAGCCGCTTTTTCGTGCGCCGCGGAAGGTGCCACTCTGGCGAACCCGCGTCCCGGTCGGGGCAGTGGTTGAGCGCCTGAGAGAAATTACAATATGAAAAGAATGCTGTTTAACGCAACTCAGCCGGAAGAGTTGCGTGTTGCGCTAGTGGATGGCCAACGTCTGTTCGACCTCGATATTGAAAGCGCCGCCCGGGTTCAAAAGAAATCCAATATCTACAAGGGCCGCATCACGCGCATCGAACCGAGTCTTGAAGCCGCCTTTGTCGATTACGGCGCCGAACGTCACGGGTTTCTCCCGCTCAAGGAAATCTCCCGCTCCTATTTCAAGTCCAATGCCGATCTTTCCGGAAAAATCAGCATTCAGGAGGTACTGAACGAGGGGCAGGAAATCGTCGTTCAGGTAGACAAGGAGGAGCGTGGCAACAAGGGCGCGGCACTCACCAGTTTCATCAGTCTCGCTGGTCGCTATCTGGTCCTGATGCCCAACAATCCCCGGGCAGGGGGCGTTTCCCGTCGCATTGAAGGCGATGATCGCAGCGAAGTGCGCGATGCCATGAGTCAGTTGCAAATCCCGGCGGACATGGGACTGATCGTGCGAACCGCCGGCGTCGGCAAGAGTGCCGAGGAGCTTCAATGGGACCTGGACTACCTGGTTCAGGTCTGGCGTGCCGTCGAGGACGCCGCCGAGGAAAAATCGGCACCTTTCCTGATTTATCAGGAGAGCAATGTCGTGGTCCGGGCGATTCGCGACTATTTCCGGAGTGATATTGCCGAGATACTCATCGACGATCCCGAGACCTACGAGCATGCACGGCAGTTCATGAAGCAGGTGATGCCGCACAACCTCCAGAAGGTCAAAAGGTACAAGGACAGCACCCCGCTGTTTACACGCTATCAGATCGAAAGTCAGATCGAATCGGCCTTCCAGCGGGAAGTACGACTCCCCTCCGGTGGCTCGATCGTTATCGATCATACCGAGGCGATGCTCTCCATTGATATCAACTCTGCCCGTTCGACCAAGGGTGGCGATATCGAGGAAACCGCACTCAACACCAACCTCGAAGCGGCCGACGAGATCGCCCGACAGTTGCGCCTGCGGGATTTGGGTGGCCTCATTGTTATCGACTTCATCGACATGACCCCTGCCCGCAATCAGCGGGAGGTGGAAAACCGTCTGAAAGAGGCCCTCAAGCAGGACCGTGCCCGGGTCCAGGTAGGCCGCATCTCGCGCTTCGGTCTGCTGGAAATGTCGCGTCAGCGGTTGCGCCCGTCGCTTGGGGAATCCAGTCAGATCGTCTGTCCGCGCTGTAGCGGTCAGGGCACCATTCGGGGCGTCGAATCGCTGGCCCTTTCCATCCTTCGCATCCTCGAAGAGGAAGCGATGAAGGAGAAGACCGGCAAGATCCAGGCCCAGTTGCCGGTTGATGTGGCCACTTTCCTGCTCAATGAAAAGCGCTCCTCGATCGCTGATATCGAGCAACGCCAGAAGGTGAGTGTGGTTCTGGTGCCGAATATCCACCTCGAAACCCCGCACTATGAGCTCCAGCGGGTCCGGGCCGACGAAGTTGAGCCGGCTCATAAGGCGATCCCCAGCTATGAGCTGATGAGCAAGCCGGAAGATGTTGAGGAAGTTCGCGGCGAAAAGCCCATTCCCCCGCGCGAAGAGCCTGCGGTCCGTTCGGTTGTACCCAGCGCCGCACCTCCGACCCCGACTTCTGTACCCGCCGTGGAGCAGCAGCCTGCCGCTCAGCCGGGCGGCTTCCTGCGCCGTTTACTGAATAACCTGTTCGGTGCCGAAAAGCCCGAAGAGCAAGCAGAGCCGGAAAAGCGCGCTCCGCAACGCCGCGGCCGTTCGGGCGGCGAAGAGCGAGGACGCGGTACTTCTGAGCGTCGAAAGGGCGATACCCGTCCACGGCGGCGTAGCGGCGGTGGACGTTCGGGTCAGAAACCTGCCGGCAAGCCCGCACAGCAGGCGAAGCCGGAGAAGGAAGCCAGGGAGCCGAAAGAAAAGGAATCGGCAAAGGGTGAAGGCAGTGAGCTTTCCAAGGGCACCGAAACCGCCGATAAAGGCGATCGGGGCGCCTCTACCCGCCGCGGACGTCGCGGAGGACGTCGTCGTCGTCGCACTCCGAGCCAGGATTCGGCCGCGCAAGGCAGTGAACAGGCGGTTGAAACCACCTCGACCGGCAGGGATAACGAGTCCAGGGCTGCAGATAAAGCCGTCGCGAAGGACGCCGGTTCGGCGCCCCAGCCGAGTGCGGCCGATGCCGGCAGGAGCAACAAGCCGGTAGAGGGCCGAGGGGAAGGCCGACAAGGTCCGAGAGCAGCACCTCCTGAGCAAAATCGTCGGCGTCGCCGTCCGCCCATGCCACCTGCCAAGGAGGGTGACGCGCCGCCCAGAAACCTCGTGTCCGGCGAACAGCATGCCGAGCCCGCGCCGATCCCTGGCCCGGAGGAAAAGAAGGCACCATCCCAGCCGAAGCCGGAGAGCGAGGCCA